>CAYONL010000039.1:0-14139 GCA_964405305.1 uncultured Oscillospiraceae bacterium
CAAGCAAAAACACCCTTCGCACTCGCGTGCTGAAGGGCATTTTTCGACAGGCTGACATCCCCAAAAATGGGGATGTATGTCAATAAAATTAAGCATATTTTACAAAACATCCGTCCGCTTCCCCGGCCGGGTACAAAAAGAGAGGTTTCAGTACTCCGGAAGCACCAGCTTTGACCGGGAAGCAAGCACGGCCAGCTGCGTTTTGGAGGTGCAGCCCGTCTTTTCCTTAAGGTGCTTGATATGGTCGTTGACCGTATCGGCGCTGATGCTCATCTTTTCCGCAATCGCCTTTGACGAGCTGCCGCTCGACAAATATATCAGCACCTCCAGCTCCTTCGGCGTGAACTCATAGCTGGTGGTCAGGCCTATGGTCACCTCCGGCGTTTTGTCCGGGTAAATGGATTCGCCCCGCATGGTCCTGTCCATCACGTCCAGCAGCTCGGTCAGGCCGACGTCCTTGTACCAGAAGCTGTCCGCGCCCGCCGCACGGGCTTTTTCGATAAAGCGAAACTCCGGCGCCGAGGTGACGATGATTATTTTTGTCTGCGGAAAGCGATGCTTTACTTTTTCCGCGGCCGCGAGCCCGCTGGAGTCGTTGGCCGTGCATATATCCATAAGTATGAGATCCACCTGCTTGCTCTGGCAGATCATCTCTGCGTTGGCGGCGTCGCTGGTGGTTTCGGCAAGGGCGTAGCGGTCGGCCGCAGAGTTGATATAATGGGTGAACAGCTCCTGCACCAGGCGCTCGTCATCGACGATAAGTACATTCGTCATGGCTCCTCCTCCTTTTCTGTCGGGATAGTGACGGTCAGGGCAAAGAAGGGCAGGCTCTGTATCGCCATCGTGCCGCCCGCCTTCTCGATTTTCTTCCTGAGCGAGGCGAACCCGCCGCCCTCAACAATAGTTTCCGTAGGCTGTCGCCCGTTGTTTGTCAGCACCGCGCGGACGGCCCCGCGCCCGGACGTGACGGATACGGTGACCCGGTCGCCCCCGGCGTGGCGCTGGGTGTTGGTGATACATTCCCGCATGGCCGCGATCAGCAGGTTTTTAGCCCCGCTTTCCTCCGGCGCCTTGCCGGTCAGCTCCACCGTCACGCCCAGCGTAATTGCGACCCGCAAAAGCTCCGTGAGGGCGTCGATCTCATCGTCGTTGCCCACCTCGCCCCGCAGGGCGCCGGCCACACTGCGGAGCTGCTCCACGATGCCGTCCTTTTTGTCCTCCGGGCAGCCGGCCGCGTAGTAACGGCGGAGCTGCTGCAAGCACCAGCCGACCTTGCCGTGTATCTGCATCTTCATGGTGAGTATCTCTTCCTCGCGGGTGATGGCGGTCAGGTTTTCAACTATGCGTTTCATATCGAGCACCAGCTGCTCATGCTCGGCGGTGCTGGTCTCCAAGTCCTTTTCCCGGCGGTACAGCTCTGATATATCCGTCGCGACGTACTCCGTATAGGCGTTTTCGCCCCGTATGATCCCGTGCGAAAATTGCCAGGCCGTGCCGTCGGCCAGGAGGAAGACGTCGCCGTCCCGCGTGGCCGTGCTGTTCTCCGGCAGAGCCTCCAGCGCGCCGGAGAGCTCCGACATCACCTGCAGGTCCCGCCCCGTAAGGGCGAAGACCAACTGGTGCATGACGCGGTTGCACAGCACAGGCAGGCCGTTTTTGTTAAAAAAGCAGAGGCCGGAGGGCAGGTTGTCAATGGCCTCCTTGACGGCGTTCCTTGAAAGACGGCGTTTTGTCACACTCTGTCACCGCCCATCGTCAGGGTCCATTCCCGCTCGTCCTCACGGACGACGTCAAAGCCGTATCCGGACAGGCCGGACAGGTCGGCGCCGCAGAGGATATTGAGGCAGAGAACGGGAGCGCCCCCCTGCATTGAAACGGCGACAAACAGCTCTTTGAGGGAAGAAACGGACGCTTCCGCCGCCGCCTCAAAAGCGTCATAAATGGCCGTGATCTGTTCAAACGGCAGCGTTTCGGCGGGCAAAACCTGCAGATGGCAGTCCGCCCCGCAAAGGCGCAGATTGCTTACGGATTCCTTCAGGCAATAGGTGAGCTCCGACGCCGGGATGTTGCCGCTTTCCTCGGCGATGAAGATGAGGTTGTTCCGCCGCTTCAGGTAGGCGGCCAGCAGGGCGATCTCCACCGTAAGCAAACGGATTTCACCGGCATCCCGCGTATCGGACAGGCGCTCGGTCAGTTCGGAGAGCCGGGTGATCTTCTCCTCCGTCTGCGTCTGCATTTCGTTATACAGGCGGTTCTTCTCCACCAGACTCTGCCGCTTTTGGCTGGTCTGATATTCTTCCCGCAGCACGGTGCGTTTGCCCTCCAGGTCCTCGTCCAGATCCTCAAGGGCGGAGATGACGCCGGCCAGCTCCGACACGTCCTCCGTCCACAGCACATGGCCGCCTGTGATCGGCGCTCCGGAGAGCCGTATATTCTCCGGCAGTATTACGGGAGCGTCGGCTGTCCGCGCCATAACATCGGCGGAAAGCCGCATCGCGGTGTCCGAGGACAGGGCGACCCGGTACGCCTCGTCCGTGATCTGCGCCGCTATGGTGGACGCGCGGAAAAGCTCGTTGTAGTGCGTATTGGATTGGATCAGCCCGCACTGGATGCAGCTTTCAAATATGGCGGCGATGAGCAGGCAGAGAGTCACCGTCATATCTCCCATAATAAAATCCTGCCATTCCCAGCGGAGGACATAGCCAACCGTATAAAGGGCTATCAGCGCAAAGGGTATCAGCGGCAGCCACATGAGCTTTTTTCTGTGCGGGAGGCGGCACTTGTGCAAAACCGTACCCAGCGCAACAGCGGCGCTGCACAGTGCCCACGCCGCGACGGCCCAGTAGCCGGGCGCGTAGGAATACTCATCGTCCGTCCACGGCTGCCCCGGCGGAAAACGGAACACCATTTGATGCAGGTCGTTAGTAAGCACGAAAAGCACAAGTAAAATGGTCGGGACCCAGAGAATATGCATCCATTTTGGCGTACGGTAGCTCTCCGGCTTCCCGATGGCGACAGCGGAAAACAAGCTGAGCATCGGTATGAGCAGCATGGGGACGTAATAGGAATACCAGCAGATACGGTCGAAAAGAGGGTCCTGAAAAAGCCGGAATTTCAAGGTGCGGACCGCGATCCAAAACACCATCATTACCGCGATCACGATCAAATATTTGCGCGCCTGCATTTGAATGATCCGCCGGTAGAGAGAAACCCCCCACGCGGTAAAAAGCCCCGCGTATATGAGGGAGCGCGCGATGGCTGCGGCCTCCTCCAGCGGGCCGTGCCCCGTCAGCGGGACAGAATTGCGCAGGAAAAACGCCAGCACGATCAGTAAGGCCACAATGACCGCCGTGCGCCTGGTCTCCCTGTTCAGCTTTTGCGTGGTCGCCGCCCCCTGTCCGTGTGATGATGGCCCATACGGTTCCGGTTTTAACGTTTTGTCCTTCCAAATTATATCAGAAAGCAGCCGGAAAAGCTACCATAAGTGAAGCCGGAAATTGCCTGTCAGTGTGGGATATTACAATTTGCGCCCGCAATCCTGACCGGAATGTATGGCTTTTTTGCCGCCGCTGTGCTATGCTTATTTTAAGATTATATATTTTTTCGATAAATTGACAACGACGGAGCGATATGCCGACGAATGGTCCTCCACTAATAGTGAAAGGAGCTCATTCCATGTCAAACGCCATTTTGTATTCAGAAGTCTGCGCGGTCTGTATTCTGTCCCTGCTGCTCATCAGCATCAAATCAGGCAAATCGGCGTTTCTGCAGTCTCAGCGGCATGATTTGCGCCTGGTGGCCCTTTCGAATATGCTGCTCTTTGCTCTTGACGCCATCTGGATATTTGTGGACAGCGATATGCTGCCTATTTCAATGACAAAAAACTGGCTGCTGAACAGCGCGTATTACGCCTTGAGCGGATTGCTCGGATATTTCTGGTTTCGTTTTTCGGAAAATATCCAGCAGTCCCGATTCACCCGCGACAGAAAATACAAGCTGCTGGCATTTTTGCCGGCGCTGGCGCTTATTGTATTGACGCTCCTCTCCTATTGGAACCATCTGCTTTTCTATATCGACGCGAACAACCAGTATCAGCGCGGGCCCGCTTATTCCCTCCAGCTGCTCCTCTCCTACGGATACGTCATATTTACGGCGGCGAAGGCGTACATCGGCTCGTTCAAGGCGGTCAACTACCGAAAAAAAATTGAGCTCAGGGCCCTGTCCTATTATATCATCCCGACCATCATCGCCGGGACGCTACAGGTCGTTTTTCCGCGCTACCCCATTCTCTGCGTGGGAAACACGCTGAGCATCCTGTACGTCTACCTGACGATGCAGGAGCAGACGGTTTCCATCGACGCCCTGACGCAGATAAATAACCGCGGCCAGCTTTTCCAGTATCTGTCGGTCAAGCTCCGGCATATACCGGAAAACCGCCTGCTCTATCTGCTGATGCTGGATGTGGACAAATTCAAATCCATCAACGACCAATACGGCCACACCGAGGGGGACCGGGCGCTGCGGCTGGTTGCCGATTGCCTGAAGGAGTCCTGCAATCAGCGGAATTTCTTTATTTCCCGATACGGCGGCGATGAATTTACCATCGTTTGCGAGTTGGACGCGGGCCATTCGCCCGAGGAGGTCTGCGACCGCATCCGTGCGGCCATTGGCAAAGCTGATACCCCGTATCCGCTGACCGTCAGCATAGGTTACGCCAAATGCACGGACAGCGTCAAGACGCCGCAGGAGCTGATCTCTCTTGCCGACAAGGAGTTGTACCGGGCCAAGAAACAGTATCATCTCGACAGCGACGGCAGATGATCCATAGCCGGTGACGCCGCAAAAGCCCGCCCGCCGCCGGTGCGCGGCTCTTTGATCATTTTTCGGAGCGGTGCGCCACAGATAAAATGCTGAGCACCGTTTTGAGGCTTTGAGCACGGAGGTTTTGCCTCCGTGCTCATTTTCCGCCAAAAGCCTTTTTTCGGCGGCTGTCCCCGGCGCCCTCCGTTTCCCGCGGCCTGAAAAAGCATTTTGGCCGGCAGGATTTTCCCCCGTCTATTGCATACTCGTTTTTTTTATGTTAGAATAAAATGAAAAATTATCGTGAAGGAGGGCTCCTTTTGGCCGTTGCGGCGATCATCGCGTCGGGCAAGGGCGGAACCGGAAAATCCACCGTCACCGCCCTTCTGGGTGAGGCCCTCGCTTTTTCCGGCAAGCGCGTGCTGGCTGTGGAACTGGATTCGGGACTCCGCGCGCTGGATACGGCTTTGGGCCTTGAAAAAGACATCGTGTTCGACCTGGGGGACCTGATGCGCGGCTCCGCCAACGCGAAAGACGCGGTCTACCGCTGCGGGTTTTGCCCAAACCTTTCGCTGATAGCCGCCTCGGCCCACCCCTCAGAGTTGCCGGAGGGCCTGCTCACCGGCCTTGCTAAAACCCTTGGCGGCGATTACGACTTTATTTTGTTCGACTGCCCCACCGGGCTCGGCGGCACGCTGGAGATCGCCGCCCGCGAGACCGACCTTGCGCTAATAGTCGCCGCGCCCGACGCCGTTTCGGTCAAGGCCGCGCGCAGCGCCGTTCAGACCGTTCGTTCCTCGGGCCGCGGCTCCGTCCGGCTGATAATCAACCGCGTGCCGCCAAAGGCCCGGCTGCTGGCCCCGCTGGCAAGCCTGGACGAGGTCATAGACGGCACGGGTGCGCAGCTTTTGGGCGCGCTTTGGGACGACAGGGACACGAGGGACGCTCTGGCCTTCGGAAGGCCGCTTTCCCGCGCCTCAAAAAACGCCGCGCCCTTCTCAAACATCGCGAAAAGGCTTTGCGGCGAGCAGGCGCCCCTTTCTATTAAATGATAATACTTGCTTGAATATGGACTGGAGGTAGAAAAATGAACATCGCGCTGATAGCACAGGACGTAAAGAAGGAACTGATGGTACAGTTCTGCATCGCTTACTGCGGGATACTCAGCCGCCACAACATCTGCGCCACCGCCACCACCGGCAAACTGGTGTCGGAGGCGACCGGGCTGCATATAACCCGGTTCCTCAGCGGAAGTCAGGGCGGCGCGGAGCAGATAGCCTCCCGCATAGCCTGCAACGAGATAGACCTGCTGCTGTTTTTCCGCGACCCCATGACCGTAAAGCCCCATGAGATGGACGAGGCGAGCCTGCTTCGCCTGTGCGACGTGCACAACATACCCATGGCCACCAACATCGCCACGGCGGAGGCGCTGATCCACGCCCTTGAGCGCGGCGATCTGGACTGGCGCGAGCTGGTCAATTCATAATCCGGAGGAAGCCGGTTCTGCCGTTCCCGGGCCGGGAGCAAGGAAACGCGCCTTACCCCGCATGGGTGAGGGGACTGAGAGGTATATTTATGGCAAACCAGATAAAAGCGCCCCGCGGAACACAGGACGTGCTTCCGGACGAGAGCTGGCGCTGGCAGTACGTTGAGAGGACGGTGCTTGAGACAGCTCGCCTTTTCGGATTTAAAGAGATACGGTTCCCGACCTTTGAGCACACGGAGCTGTTTTCCCGCGGCGTGGGCGACACCACCGACGTCGTGCAAAAGGAGATGTACACCTTTACCGACAAGGGCGACCGCTCCATAACCCTGCGGCCCGAGGGCACGGCGGGAGCCATGCGCGCGGTGATTGAGCACGGGCTGCTGGGCGGCGCGCTGCCGCTTAAGGTGTGCTATCTGCTCAGCTGTTTCCGTTATGAAAAGCCGCAGGCGGGCCGCCTCCGCGAGTTTCACCAGTTCGGCGCGGAGCTTATTGGCACGCCCTCCCCCTCCGCGGACGCCGAGGTCATCTCCATGATGTCCCATTTTTTTGACCAGATAGATTTGGATAACATCCACCTTGAAATAAACTCCATAGGCTGCCCCGCCTGCCGCAAGGACTACACCAACGCGCTGAAGGAGTACTTCTCCGCCCGCGCCGGGGAGCTTTGCGAAACATGTCAGGGCAGGCTGGACCGGAACCCCATGCGCATACTGGACTGCAAAAGCCCGGTCTGCAAAGAGATCGCCGAGGGCGCGCCCACCGTTTTGGACTACCTGTGCGACGACTGCCGCGCGCATTTTGAGGAGCTGCAGCGCCGTCTGGACGCCCTTGGGATAGTGTACAGCGTCAACCCGCGCATAGTCCGCGGGCTGGATTACTACACCCGCACGGTGTTCGAGTTCGTCTCCGACTCCATAGGCGCGCAGGGCACTGTCTGCGGCGGCGGGCGGTACGACGGACTTATAGAGGAGCTGGGCGGCCCGCCCACCCCCTCCATCGGGTTTGCAATGGGGCTTGAGCGGCTGCTGATGCTGATGGAAAAGACCGGCTGCGAGTTTCCGGAGGAGCAGCCCTGCGACATATACATCGGCTCCGTGGGCGAAAAGGCCTCCATCGCGGCCTCCGTCATCGCCGCCGAGCTGCGCGGCGAGGGCTTCGCGGCCGAGTGCGACGTTTTTGGCCGCAGCGTGAAGGCCCAGATGAAGTACGCCGACAAGCTGGGGGCAAAGCTCTCCGGGATCATAGGCGACAGCGAGCTGGAAAAAGGCTCGTTCGTAATAAAGAACATGCGGGAAGGGGTCAGCTCCGAAGTCTCTTTGGAATCGGACGCCATCATCGAGTACCTTTACGCGAACCTGATGGACGGCGTATATGACGCGCTGGGCGTTTCCATCGACGGGCTGCCGGAGGCGGATTTGCCGACAGGCGATCTTCGCGGGGACTCCTGAATCGGAGCGGCCCCGCTGACTGAAACGTCTTTTGGATAGCAGCCCTGATCATACTTTAATTACACGGGTGTTCCAACGGCCCCCGAGAGCCGCAAAAGCTCTTTACGGTATCCGCCGCAGACGCCCATTAGGAGAAATGTCATCATGATAAACGGTAAACAGCGCACGGCCTATTGCGGCGAGTTCCGCGAGGAATGCATAGGCAGGCAGGCCGTGGTATATGGCTGGGCACAAAAGACCCGCGACCTTGGCAACCTGATATTTATCGACCTGCGCGACAGGACGGGCATATTGCAGCTCGCCTTCGACGACAGCACCGACCGCGCAATTTTTGAGATGGCCGCCTCCGTCCGCGCGGAGTTCGTTTTGCAGGCCGTGGGCACCATCAGGAAGCGCCAGTCCGTCAACACGGAGATACCCACCGGCATAGTCGAGCTTTATGTGACGGAGCTGAACATTTTGGCAAAAAGCGCGACCCCGCCCTTTGAGGTCACCGACAACATAAACGTGCGCGAGGAGCTGCGCCTCAAATATCGTTTTCTCGATCTTCGCCGGGGCGAGATGCAAAACGCCCTGCTGATGCGGCACAAGATCGTCAAGGCCGCCCGCGACTATTACGACGAGAACGGCTTTATCGAGATCGAGACCCCCTGTTTAATAAAGTCCACACCGGAGGGCGCCCGCGACTACCTTGTGCCCAGCCGTGTGCATCCCGGTTCCTTCTACGCGCTGCCCCAATCGCCGCAGCTTTATAAGCAGATACTCATGCTCTCCGGCTGCGACCGCTACATGCAGGTGGCCCGCTGCTTCCGGGATGAGGATCTCCGCGCCGACCGCCAGCCCGAGTTCACCCAGATAGACATGGAAATGAGCTTTGTGGACGAGAACGACATCATGGCCATGAACGAGGGCCTGGTAAAGCACGTTTTCAAGACCGTGCTCGGCATGGATATTGAAACTCCGCTGCGCCGTCTGCCCTACAACGAGGCCATGCGCCGCTTCGGCTCCGACAAGCCGGACACCCGCTTTGGGCTGGAGCTTATCGACCTGTCCGACGAGCTGCGGGGCTGTGAGTTCAAGGTGTTTTCCGGCGCGCTGGAGGGCGGACGCGGCTCCGTCCGCGCCATAAACGCAAAGGGCGCCGCCGAAAAGTTCTCCCGCAAGGAGATAGACAAGCTGACAGAGCTTGTCAAAACCTACAGGGCCAAGGGGCTGGCGTGGCTCAAGCTCTCGCCTGAGGGCGAAAGCTCCAGCTACGAAAAGTTCCTTTCCGAAAGCGAAAAGGCCGCCGTTCGCGCCAAAACCGGCGCGGAGACCGGCGACATAATCTTCATCGTGGCCGACGCCCGCAACGACTATGTGTTCGCAAGCCTCGGCGCGCTCCGTCTGGAGCTGGGGAACAGGCTGGGCCTCATTCCGGCGGGCAGCTTTGACCTTTTGTGGGTCACGGATTTCCCGCTGTTCGAGTGGAGCGACGAGGAAAACCGCTGGATGGCCATGCACCACCCCTTCACCTGCCCGCGCCCCGGCGACGAGGACAAGCTCGTGTCCGACCCCGGCGACTGCTACGCCCGCGCCTACGACATGGTGATGAACGGGTGCGAGGTGGGCGGCGGCTCCATCCGTATCAGCGACCCGGCGGTGCAGTCCAAGATGTTCGAGGGGCTGGGCTTTACGCCCGAGCAGGCGGAGAGCCGCTTCGGCTTCCTACTGGGCGCTTTCAAATACGGCGTACCGCCCCACGGCGGCATGGCCTTCGGGCTTGACCGGCTGGTCATGCTGATGCTGCAAAAGCAGTCCATCCGCGACGTCATCGCCTTCCCGAAGGTCCAGACGGCCATGGAGCTGATGTCCGGCTGCCCCGCCGACGTGGAGCAGAAGAATCTGGACGAGCTGCATATAGCCATCGTTCCCGAGGAAGAATAATTACAACTGGGCGGCTTTTATATGAGCCGCCCTGATTTTAAATTTCAGAGGTGCCCTATGGCGACTACAGAATTCGAGCTGGTAGATGAACTTAAAAGGCGTGGGCTCACCGTCTCCACGGCGGAGAGCTGCACCGGTGGCATGGTGGCGGCAAGGATAACCTCCATTTCCGGCGCTTCCGAGGTGTTCCAAAGCGGGGCGGTGACCTACGCAAACATCGCCAAGCATAAACTGCTGGGCGTTTTACAGTCAACTCTGGATGAGCACGGGGCCGTCTCGCCCGAAACAGCCGGACAGATGGCCGACGGCGCGAGAGCGCTGACCGGGGCCGACATAGGCGTTTCGGTCACCGGCCTTGCGGGGCCAAACGGCGCGGAGGGAAAGCCCGTGGGCCTTGTGTTCGTGGGCGTCGCCAGCGACCGCCTCTCCCGCGTGGACGAGCTGCACTTTGACGGCGACCGGATAGCCATAAGGGAGCAGGCCGCCGACCACGCGCTGGCCATGGCGCTGGAGGCCGCCAGAGCATAACGATCACTTCGACAAATGGAGATATAATAATGTATAAATACATCCTGTTCGACATGGACGGCACCCTGACCGATTCCAAGGTCGGCATAACCGAAAGCGTCAAATACGCGCTGGCCTCCTTCGGCATGAGCGCTGAGACGGAGGAGCTGCTGGGATTTATCGGCCCGCCCCTGCGCCAGAGCTTCAGCGAATATTGCGGCTTCGGCCCGGAGGACACCGAAAAGGCCATAACGAAATACCGCGAGCGCTTCTCCACCGTGGGCGTATACGAAAACGACCTGTACCCCGGCGTGCCGGAGCTGCTGGCCGCCCTGCGCGAGGCCGGACGCGAGCTGGTGCTGGCCTCCTCAAAGCCCGAGATTTTCGTAAACAAAATATTGGAGCAGCACCACATAAGGGAGCTTTTCACTGAATCCGTGGGCTGCCTGCTGGACGGCACAAACGAGACAAAGCCCGACATAATCCGCGAGTGCTTCCACCGGCTGGGCCTTTCCGGCGAGGCGGTAAAACAGTGCGTCATGGTGGGCGACAGGAAGTTCGACCTTTTGGGCGCGCGGGAATGCGGCATAGATTTTATAGGCGCGGGTTACGGTTACGCGCCGCCGGGAGAGCTGGAGGAGCTGGGCGCGCGGCTAATAGCCGCCGACACCGTCGGGCTTTTGGATATGCTTCTTAAAAACTGACATGGAGGTATGACAGCATGGATAAGAACACAGATTTCGTAAGGGAAAAGATGTTGGAGCGCACAGCCAAGGCCCTGCGCGAGAACCGCTTTGAGGTACACATAGTTGAAAAGGCCGCCGACGTGGCCGCCAAAGTGGCCGCGCTGATGCCGGAAGGCTCCAGCGCGTCTGTGGGCGGCTCCATGACCCTGTTCGAGACGGGCGTCATAGAGCTGCTGAGAAACGGAAAATACGTCTTTAACGACCGCTACGACCCGGAGCTTGCCCCGGAGCAGGTGGCCGAGGTTCAGCGCGCCGCCTTTACCGCCGATTTCTTCCTGTGCAGCAGCAACGCCGTCACGGAGGAGGGCGAGCTTTACAATGTGGACGGTCAGGGCAGCCGGGTGGCTCCCATGATCTTCGGGCCGAAAAACGTCATCGTGGTGGCGGGCTGCAATAAAATCGTTCCCGACCTCGCCGCCGCCGACGAAAGGCTCCGCCACATAGCCGCGCCCGCCAACACCGCCCGCCTCTCCTGCAAGACACCCTGCGCCGAAACGGGCGTCTGCATGGACTGCCACAGCCAGGGCCGCATCTGCTGCGACTACGTGGTCATGAGCCAGCAGCGGGTGCCCGACCGCGTAAAGGTGATACTTGTGGGCGAGGAGCTGGGCTACTGATACGCTACATATCGTATAATACAGTTTCTATTTTACCGCGGGGAGTTTTCCTCGCGGTATTTTTATGTTCACGCTTCCGCAAAAAGCGCCCGCCCCCGCCCCTTCCCGCCGCAGAAAAGCTCGCTCCCACGGGCAGGCGCCGCCGCCTTTGTCAAAGGCTTTCCTGTTTGGCACCCTTTTAGTACGAGTGACAAATAATTTATGAACATTCTTCGCAAGCTATTGACAACCGGGGCACGGAATGGTAAATTGTATACGTTGGCACTCGAAGTATCAGAGTGCTAATCCAGAAAGGAGGCGCGGCATGCAGTTCGACGACCGAAAGCAAAAAATACTGGCGGCAATAATAGAGACATATATCCGCACGGGCGAACCCGTCGGCTCCAAAACGCTGTCGGGCCTGCTGGATTTTGCCGTTTCTCCCGCCACCGTAAGGAACGAGATGGCCGCGCTGTTCGACATGGGTCTGCTGGAACAGCCGCACACCTCCTCCGGGCGCATACCGAGCCATTTGGGCTACCGCGTATATATCGACCGGCTGATGAGCGAAAAGCCCCTCACCGACGCGGACGCGGCCGCCATAGATTCACTCTTTAACGTCAGCGACCCTGACCCCGACCGGCTGCTTGAGGACGCGGCGGATTCCCTGGCCGAGTACACAGACTGCGCCACCATCGCGGCCACCACAACACCGAAAAACGTGACCGTCCGCCGCATAGACATAGTCCCGGCCGACCCGTTCACGATAGTGCTGCTGGTCATCGCCTCCAACGGCGTGGTAAAAAGCAAGGTCTGCCGCCTGGGCTACCGCACGAACGCCGGCATCATAGATTTCTTCCGCAAGTTCTCCAACGACAGGCTTGGGGGCAGGACGCTGAGCGAAATATCCTCCCAGTACATGAACTCCGTGGCCGTGGCGCTGGGCGAGTACTCGCAGGTGTTCAATCCTCTGCTGGTGGCAATATACGAGCTGTGCCGCGAGGTCTATGAGGGCCAGTATTATCTGGGCGGGCAGGAGATGCTGCTCACCTACAACGAGTTTTCCGACCGGGCGCTGGACCTGATGAAGCTGATAAACCGCCGGGACGAGATGAACCCGCTCTTGGGCTCGGAACAGGGCGGCATAAGGGTGTTTATCGGCAAGGAGAACAGCCGGAGCGAGCTTTCCGGCAGCTCTTTGGTGGTCGCCCGTTTCCGCATAGGGTCAAACGACTGCGGCGCCATAGGCGTCATAGGGCCGGTTCGGATGGACTATTCCACCCTGCTGCCCCACCTGCAATATTTTGCCGAAAAACTGGGGAGGCTGCTCTCCGCAACATATGAACATGAAACAGGAGAAGAAGATCATGAAGAAAAACCAGAAGAACGAGCCGACGGAAAACGAGATCCGTGATGTACCGCCAAACGCGGGCGCCGAAGAAAAGGCCGATCCCGCCACGCCCGAAACCCCGCAGGACAATAGCGCCGCGGAGATGGAGGAGCTTAAAAAGCAGCTGGACGACATGAACGACAAATATGTGCGGCTGCTGGCGGAGTACGACAACTTCCGCAAGCGCACCCAGCGCGAAAAGGACCAGCTCTGGAGCGAGGCCACCGCGGCCACCGTCACAAAAATGCTTCCCATCCTGGACAATTTCGAGCGGTCGTCCGCCTTTGAGACGACGGACACCGCCTACAAAAAGGGCATCGACCTCATCGGCGCGGCGTTTAAGGAAACGCTGGATAAGCTGGAGGTCAAGGAGATACCCACCGAGGGCCGGCAGTTCGACCCGAACCTTCACAACGCCGTGGCCCACGTTGAAAACGACGAGCTGGGCGAAAACACCATAGCCGACTGCTTCCAGAAGGGCTACATGATCGGCGACAAGGTCATCCGCCACGCCATGGTGCAGGTGGCCAACTAAAAACCGCATAAACAAGCCATTTAAGTTGTTTTTGTTTAATTTTATATAAATCAGATTATTATATGGAGGAATATATTATGGGAAAAATCATCGGTATTGACCTGGGAACCACCAACTCCTGCGTTGCTGTCATGGAGGGCGGAGAGCCCGTGGTAATAGCTAACCCCGAAGGAGCGCGCACGACCCCGTCCGTCGTCGGCTTTTCAAAGACCGGCGAGCGCATAATCGGTCAGGCTGCGAAACGTCAGGCCGTAACCAACCCCGACCGCACCGTCACCTCCATCAAACGCCAGATGGGTTCCAACTACAGAGTTGACATAGACGGCAAAAACTACACCCCTCAGGAAATATCCGCAATGATCCTGCAAAAGCTGAAACAGGACGCCGAGGCGTATTTGGGCGAAACCATCACCGACGCCGTCATCACCGTGCCCGCATACTTCACCGACGCCCAGAGGCAGGCCACAAAGGATGCCGGACGCATAGCCGGTCTTGAAGTGAAGCGTATAATCAACGAGCCGACGGCCGCCGCGCTGGCCTACGGTATAGATAAAGAACAGGATCAGAAGATCATGGTCTACGACCTGGGCGGCGGCACCTTCGATGTTTCCATCATCGAGATGGGCGACGGAGTTCAGGAGGTTCTGGCCACCGCCGGCAACAACCATCTGGGCGGCGACGACTTTGACGACAGGCTTATCAATT
>CAYONL010000040.1:0-7697 GCA_964405305.1 uncultured Oscillospiraceae bacterium
CTTATAGCTTCCTCAATTATAAGCAAAAAGCTGGCCGCCGGCGCCGACGCCATAGTTTTGGACGTCAAGTGCGGCAGCGGCGCGTTTATGAAAAACTACGATGACGCGCTGGAGCTGGCCCGCACCATGGTGAACATAGGCGAGGCGAACGGCCGCCGCACCATCGCGCTGATAACCAATATGGACAGGCCGCTGGGGTGCGCCGTCGGCAACTCGCTGGAGGTCATTGAGGCGGTGGACACCCTGAAAATGCGCGGCCCCTCCGATTTTACAGAGCTTTGCCTGGCTGTCTCGGCGGAAATGCTTCATCTTGCCGGAAAGGGAGAACTGCCCCTCTGCCGCCAAATGGCCGAAAACGCCCTGCTAAGCGGAAAAGCTTTCGAGCGGCTTTCCGCCATGGTCGCGGCGCAGGGCGGCGACAGCTCGGTGCTGGATGACCCCTCGCTGTTTGGGCAGGCCCCGCACAGGTTTGTGATAGCCGCCCCTGTCGAGGGATTCATTTCGCGGATGGAGACCTCCGAGATCGGTATGACGGCGGCAATACTGGGCGCCGGCCGCACCGTAAAGACCGACCCTGTGGACCGCTACGCAGGACTTATTATCCGCAAAAAGACCGGCGATTTTGTAAGGGCGGGCGACACTCTGGCCGAGGCCTTCACGTCAAAACCGGAAACCGAGACGGAGGTCCGGGAGCGTTTTCTCAGCGCGATCACTTTTGGCGAAAAAACGCCGCCGCAAAAGCTTATCTACGCAAGGGTCACCTCCGTGGGAACGGAGACGTTTTGACGCGGTCAGATGAAAATTCCGCTGTCCCGCATGGACACATAGTCGTCATGGGCCACTATAAGATGGTCAACAAGCTCTATACCCACGGTGGAAAGCGCTTTTCTTATGTTCATGGTCATTGCCACATCATCCTCCGACGGCACCGCAAAGCCATTGGGATGGTTGTGGGCCAAAACGGCCTTGTTCGCCCTATAGCGCAGCGCGGTCTCCACTATCTTCCTGACCGACACCGAAACGCTGTCTATCGAACCCTCCGCCACCGTACAGCAAGCGGTTATCTTTCCCATATTGTTCAGTGAAACAAGCATCAGTCGCTCCTCCGCAAGGCCCAAAAAGCGCGGCAGAACATACTCGCCCACATCGTCCGGCCCGGCGGTGGCGTTTCTAACCTCCGCTTTTTCGGTGACGTAGCGGCGTGTAAGCTGCGGCACCATCATGATCAGCGTCGCGGCGTTCTCTCCCACTCCTTTTACTGCGCAAAGCTCGCCAAAGGGCGCGTCAAACACAGCGTCAAGGCTTCCGAAGCGCTCCATCAGCCGGTGCGCTATGACATTCGTATCGCTGCGCGGGTTGGCGTAAAACAAAAGCAGCTCCAACACATTGTGCGGCTCGAACGAATCCAGCCCGTCTTTGCGAAAGCGCTCTTTAAGCCGGCCGCGATGTCCCTCATGTTCATTTGCCACCAAACCACCCCCCTGCAAGTTTTCTCATATCAGGCTGTCCGCCGCAATATTTTTTGAAAGGCGATGAGCGTGTGCGCTCCTTTACCATAAATAAAAACGACTCCGGCCAACGTCTGGACAAATTTCTTTCAAAAGCCATGCCGCTGCTGCCGCCGTCGCTGCTGTATAAATACATCAGGATAAAGCGTGTAAAGCTGAACGGCCGACGCGCGGAAGAAAAGGCCGTGCTCACCGAGGGCGACGTGCTGGAATGTTACATCAACGACGAGTTTTTTACTCCTGAGGACGGGGCGCTTGCATTTCTCGCCGCCCCAGCCGACGTGGACATTGTTTACGAGGACGAAAACATCGCGCTGCTAAATAAGCCCGCCGGCCTTCTGGTCCATGACGACGACAGCGGCTGCTCCGACACGCTGATAAACCGCTTTCTTCACCGCCAATACGAGGCCGGCGAATACGACCCGAAGGCCGAAAGCTCCTTTGCTCCCGCCCTTTGCAACCGCATCGACCGCAACACCTGCGGCATAGTCATAGCGGCAAAAAACGCCGAAGCCCTGCGCCTGATGAACGACAAGATCCGCTCCCGCGAGATCGATAAGAAATACCTCTGCATCGTTCACGGCGAACCGGCGCCCAAAAGCGGCGTGCTGGAAGGCGTGATCCTGAAGGACAGCGCCACCAACACCGTCCGCGTGCTCGACCACCCGGTTCCCGGCGGCAGGACGGCTAAAACGGCCTACCGTGTGTTGGAGCGGCGTGGCGACCTCTGTCTTGTGGAGGCCGCCCTGCTGACCGGGCGCACTCACCAGATACGGGCGCAGTTTGCGGCGGCGGGCCACCCTTTGGTCGGCGACACAAAATACGGGCGGACGGATGGCAGCGGCATAAGCTGGCAGGCGCTCTGTTCCTACCGGCTGACGTTCTCTTTCACGACGGACGCGGGTGCGCTGGGCTACCTTGGCGGACGGAGTTTTGCGGTAAAAGACGCCTGGTTTTTGGAGCGGTTCGGCTTTAAAATGCCAAAACAGTCCATTTAAGCATGTAAAGCAATTTGGCTTTACACTAATCCTCCAGCGCCCTGGAGAGCGCGTCTATGACCATATTGTCCTCCTCCTGCGTTCCCGCGAACACGCAGAGAAAGTCCTCGTCCCTTCGGACGGCAAAACCCATCTCAAACAGCGCCGCCGCCCTCTCCCTCGCCCGCGACACCTTAAAAAACACAAACCCAGACCTGGAGCGGTACAGCCGTTCCAGGCTTTTATATTTTACGGCGAGCTTTTTAATTCTTAAATAAAGGCTGTCCGCGCTGTCGGAGAGCCTTTGCCCGGCGTTTCTTACGGCGGCCGGGTGCTCAAACACAACGGAAGCCCTTATCAGACGCTCCCGCCGCACCTCAGTCCCTTCGCAGACTATTTCTCCCGCGGCAAAGCAAACGCCCTCCGCGAAAGGCAGTTTTTTGAGCACGGTTATGTTTCCGCCCGCCCGAACCGCGCCAATCACCGACTGTTTATCCGAGAGCGCGTATGTCTCATCGACCACCACAGGGCGGTTATCCGAGAGCTTTATGACGTCCTCCGGCGCGACGGCCAGCGAGGTCGGCAAACACGGGTTGGACAATAGCAGCACACGGCCCGGCTCCGTGCTCAAAAGCGTGCTCAAATTTGCCCTCATGTCCGGCAGGTTGTCCGCAAGCTCCACACAGGCCGGATCGGCCAGTTTTCCGGCCTCATCCCATCTGCTGGCGGCAAACCGCGTATTCCCGGAAAAAAGCGCGCACAACAGCTCCTCCCTGCTTTCGCTAAGGGTGATAAGTTCCGGCTTTATGCCGTAATAGGCGGCTATCCCTTTGCGCAGGGAGCCGCGCAGCTCCTCCGGCGCAAACTCGTCCGGCGTTTCCATTGCTGTCGCTATGGAGCGGCTGACCGCCTCCTCCGCGTCAAACGGAAACCGGCTTCCATCCATGTAGATCACAAAAATCAGCCTCCCATCTCAAACAGGTTCATCTGGCGGCTCTCCGGCAGGCCTTTTAGCGCGCCCGCCTCCCGCAGCATATCTATGACGGCTGTACCCACCGAAGCGCGGCCCATTATGTCGTCCACGGAAAGGTACGGTCCATCCCACGCGGCCCGCTCAAGGTTTTTCGCCGCCGACTCGCCCAGACCCTTGAGCGCGCTGAAAGGCAGACGCAGCCCGTCTCCCTCCGGCACATAGTAGCTGGCCGTCGATTTATAAAGGTCCACCGGCAGAAACTGAAAGCCGCGGGCCAGCATCTCGTTCTCTATCTGGAGGGCGGTGTATACGCTGTCCTCCTTGGCCGTGGTATTTTCCTGCTTCTCTATCTCCTTCATCCGTCTCTGTACGGCGGCGCGGCCCTTTATGGCGCTCTCCGCGTCAAAGTCACCGCCGCGCACCGTAAAGAAAGCCGAATAAAACTGCACAGGGTAATGCACCTTAAAATACGCCAGGCGTATGGCGCCGATCACGTAAGCGGCCGCGTGCGCCTTAGGGAACATATACTTTATCTTGCGCAGGGAGTCTATATACCATTCTGGCACCTTGTGCTCACGCATGGCCGAAACCATCTCGTCCGACAGCGGCAGGCCCTTTTTGTTCTTACGCACGAACTCCATGATCTTAAACGCCGTGCTGTTGTCCAGACCCCAGCGTATCAGCGAAAGCATGATGCCATCCCTCGTTCCGACCACGTCCGCTATAGTACAGGTGCCGCTCCTTATAAGCTCCTGCGCGTTGCCAAGCCAGACGTCCGTTCCGTGGGAAAGGCCCGATATCTGTAAAAGCTCGGCAAAGTTTTTCGGTTTGGACTCAAGCAGCATCTGCTGCACAAAGCTCGTGCCCATCTCCGGAATGGCAAGCGTGCCTATGCTGCAGCCTATGTCTTCCGGCGTAACGCCCAGCGCTTCCGGCGACTGGAACAGGCTGTACACCTGCGGGTCGCTCATGGTCACGTCCTCAATCTTTATGCCGGTCATGTCCTCCAGGTGCTTATAAAGCGTCGGAACATCGTGGCCCAGCTCGTCCAGCTTCAGTATCGTGTCGTGCAGTTTGTGGAAGTCGAAATGGGTCGTCAGGATACCGCCCTCCGCGTCGTCCGCCGGGTGCTGTATCGGGCAGAAATCCTCAATATCGTAATCCGACGGCACCACGACCATTCCGCCCGGATGCTGGCCCGTGGTGCGCTTTACGCCGGTGCAGCCCTCGGCAAGTCTTGCCTCCTCCGCCCGGTGCATCACCGCTCCGTGCTGCTCACAATATTTTTTAACGTAGCCGTAAGCCGTTTTTTCCGCCACTGTGCTTATCGTTCCGGCTTTAAATACGTGGGACTTTCCGAAAAGCTGCTCCGTGTACCTGTGAGCGCGGCTCTGGTAGTCGCCCGAGAAGTTTAAGTCTATATCCGGTGCCTTGTCCCCATGGAAACCCAAGAACGTTTCAAAGGGTATGTCGTGGCCCTCGCGCTTCAGGTCGGCTCCGCACTCCGGGCAGACCTTGGGCGGCAGGTCGAAACCGGAGCCCACCGACCCGTCCGTTACAAACTCGCTGTAGCGGCACTTTGGGCAGACGTAGTGCGGCGGCAGAGGGTTCACCTCCGAGATCCCGCTCATGGTCGCCACAAACGACGAGCCGACCGAACCACGTGAACCAACCAGATAGCCGTCGCTCTCGCTCTTGGCCACAAGCTTCTGCGCGATAACGTACAGCACAGCGTAACCGTGCTTTATGATGGAATCCAGCTCCCTTTGCAGCCTGTCGCTGACTATGGAGGGCAGCTCGTCGCCATATATCCTGTGGGCGCGCTTCCAGCACATGTCCTGCAGGTCTTCCTCCGCGCCATCTATCGACGGAGTAAAGGTGCCCTTCGGTATAGGCCGTACGACTTCCACCATATCGGCTATTTTGTTGGGGTTCGTTATAACGACCTCTCTCGCCTTCTCTGCGCCGAGGTACGAGAACTCCTCCAGCATCTCACCAGTTGTTTTGAGATACAGAGGGGCCTGCACATCCGCGTCGGAAAAGCCCTGGGCATTGAGTATTATTTTGCGGAAGTCCGCGTCCTCCGGGTCAAGAAAATGCACGTCGCCCGTGGCCACCACCGGTATGCCCAGCTCGTCGCCCAGCCGCACTATCTTCCGGTTCAGGTCCCGCAGATATTCCTCGTCCGGCGCGCTGCCGTTCCTTATCATAAAGGCGTTGTTCCCTATGGGCTGTATCTCAAGATAATCGTAAAACTTCGCTATGTGCTTTAACTCCGCGTCGGATTTCCCATCCTTGACCGCGCGGAAAAGCTCGCCCGCCTCGCACGCCGAGCCGATGATAAGCCCGTCTCTGTGCCGGGTCAGCACCGTTTTCGGTATGCGCGGATGGCGCTTAAAATAGTCCACATGGGATTTGGATATCAGCTTGTACAGGTTCTTTAGTCCGGCCTGATTCTTTACAAGGATGATCTGGTGGTAGGTGGGCAGCTTTTTTGGGTCGCCGCCGCCCAGCACGGAGTTTACCCTTGCGAAATTGTCGATGCCGCAGTCGGCCCTCAGCTTTTTCAGCATCTCCAGCAGTATGAGCGCAAGCTCTTTTGCGTCGTCGCTCGCCCTGTGGTGGTTGAAGGCCGCCAGTTTGAGGTGCGACGCCACAGTGTCCAGCCGGTGGTTCCCCAACTCCGGGTAAAGCGCCCTCGCCATGGCCACCGTGTCGGCGTAGGCGTACTTAAACGGCTTGCCCATCCGCTCAAGGGCGTTTCGCAAAAATCCGGTATCGAACCCTGCGTTGTGCGCCACCAGCAGCTCACCACCGCAAAACTCCTCAAACATGGCTATGGCCTCCGCCTCTTTTGGCGCGCCGGCCACCATGCTGTCGTCTATATGAGTTATCTCGGTTATCCTGTCGGGAATGGCGCGCTCCGGATCAACAAAGGTGCAAAACTCCTTCGTTATCTCTCCGTGCTCAATCTTCACCGCGCCTATCTCAATCATCCTGTCCGCCGCCGCGGAAAGGCCGGTCGTCTCAAGGTCGAAGGCAATTATGGTTCCGTCAAAGCCCGCGCTCGTCTGGCCGGATACGGCCTTCACCGTGTTGTCTACAAAGTAAGCCTCCACGCCATAGATCGGCTTGAAGTCCGGGTCGCCCAGCTTGTCCACCGCGTTCATGTACTCCGGGAAACCCTGCACCACTCCATGGTCCGTTATGGCTATGGCCCTGTGTCCCCAGCTGTGGGCGCGCTTTATGAACTGGTCGGCGGAGGTCACGCCATCCATAGCCGACATGCTGCTGTGCAGATGCAGCTCCACGCGCTTTTCCTCGCTGTCGTCCGTGCGGCGCAGCCTTGCCACCGTGCAGATATCCAACGGGCGTATGGCAATATCGTGCTCATATTTGTCGTAGGAGGCGTCGCCGCGCACAACTATCGTATTTCCGGGCGCAAGCTCTAAAAGCGGCTTCGCGTCCTCCTTCCTCATATACGACTTCAGCGAGTTGGAACTCGTATGATCCGTAAAATAAATGGAAACTATGATGTTTTCCCCATCGCGGGTCTCATGGCTGTCCACTTTAAATATGTCGCCCCAGACGACCACTTTGCCGGAAAGCTGGTCCACCTTAGACAGCTCCATCGGCCTCTGTTTTATCGGGCGCCCCATTATAACGGTCATTTTGGTGGGGTCTATGGGCAAACCGGTGGCGTCGAAACCGCCGTCCGCCTGCTTTTTTACCGCGGGGGCGCGGCGCTTTTCCACCGGCTTTCCGGGCTTTTTCTCCTCCCACGGCAAATCGGCTGTCTCGCATACGGCCGCTGCCTTCTCCGGTGCCGCGGTGACCTCCGTGACCTCGGTTACACCCGAAAGCTCTATGCGGCAGTTTATGCCGAATTCCTCATTGATTATCTGCCTCATCACCCGCTCAAACCCGGCCTTTAGCAGTATTTCCGCGCCGCCGTGGGCAAGCTCTATAGTCAGCGCACCGCCCCCGTATACAGCCCTGGCGCCGCTTAAAAAGCCGTTTACCACCACTCCGCGGCGCTGTGTCTCCGCCAGCAGGTCGGGCAGGTAATCGGCAGAAAACAGGCCTTTTTCATATACAGGAACAAGCCGGACGCAGTTCACATCCAGCTTCTCCGCTATGGCTCTTTGCACAGTGCAAAGCTCCTGTTTATGTACGAGCCTTTCCGGGGCTATCCTCGCCGTCACCTGCCGCTTTGCCCTGTCGATGGAAACGGCGGTA
>CAYONL010000040.1:7707-14040 GCA_964405305.1 uncultured Oscillospiraceae bacterium
AACCTTCGCCGCGCTCAGCGCCTCCCCGGCAGACACCCTGAAAATCTCTGAGACCGTTCCCGCCAACAATAATCACATCCGTTCGATCTCATCCAGCAGCGCCGAAAGAAGCCCCTCCTCCGGAACCTTGCGGATTATTTCGCCCTTTTTAAAAAGCAGTCCGCAGCCGTCGCCGCCCGCTATGCCTATGTCAGCCTCTCTGGCCTCCCCCGGCCCGTTTACAACGCAGCCCATGACGGCCACCTTTATCGGCTTTTTGCAGTCGTCCAGCGCCGCCTCCACGTCCTTGGCAAGCTTCATCAGGTCTATCCTCGTGCGGCCGCAGGTCGGGCACGAAACCAGCTGTGGCCCATCGTTGAGCAGGCCCAGCGCGCGAAGTATATCCTTTCCCGCCGCAACCTCGCTGCACGGGTCGGCCGTAAGCGTAACGCGGATAGTGTCACCTATCCCATCCAAAAGCAGCGCGCCGATGCCCGCCGCATTTTTTATTATGCCCATGCGCTCCGTTCCCGCCTCCGTCACGCCCAGGTGGAGCGGATAATCGCACCTTGCCGAAACAAGGCGGCAGGCCTCCACCATCGTCTTGACGCCGCTGGATTTTATGGAGATAACTATATCTTTAAACCCGAATTTTTCAAGCTCGGCAGCCTCTTGAAGCGCGCTTTCGGCCAGGGCCTCCGCTGTTGGCGAGCCGTACTTTTCCAAAAGGCTCCTGTCCAGGCTTCCGCCGTTCACGCCTATGCGTATGGGCACGCCCGCACTTCCGCACGCCTCCGCCACCTGACGGACTCTGTCCTCTCCGCCTATGTTGCCGGGGTTTATGCGTATTTTGTCCACGCCCGCTTCCACACAGGCCAGCGCCAGCCTGTAGTCAAAATGGATATCCGCCACCAGCGGCGCACTCACTTTTTCCTTTATCGCCGGTATCAGCGCCACCGCGGCCATATCCGGCACAGCGGCCCTTATTATGTCGCACCCCGCCTTTTCAAGCCGAACGGCCTGGGCAACGCTGCCCTCTATATCCGTTGACGGCACACTGAGCATGGACTGCACCGCTATGGGACTGCCGCCGCCTATGGTCAGCGCGCCTATCTTTACTTTTTGTGTCACTTTACCCTCCCGTTATCAGGCGAACGATATCGTTGTAGCTCACCGCTATCATCAGTATCATCAGCAGCACGAGCCCGGCCGTGTGGATTGCTCCCTCCACCTTTTGGCTGATGGGCTTGCCGCGTATAAGCTCTATAAGCATGAAGAACAGCCGACCGCCATCCAAAGCCGGAAGCGGCAGCAGGTTGAACACGCCGAGGTTCACCGTTATGAGCGCCAGCACGAACAGGAACGACTGAATCCCCTGCGAGCTCGCCTCAGAAATCACCGTTGTCACACCTATCGGCCCGGAGAGCTGGTTAAACGCGAAGTTTCCGCTTATTATGCTGAGCAGTGAGTTCCACACCAGCTTTATCAGCGCGCCCGTCCAGCCGAAAGCGTACTTAACAACCCCGAAAAACGTCGGCTCCACTCCGTACACCGAAAAATCCAGCACTATGGAGCTGGTTCCGTTCTCAAGCTCGCGCATGTCGAACCTGACCTCCGGCAGATGCAGGGCCTTGCCATCCCTGACAATGTCCATTTCCACCACGCCGTCCTGATCGAGTATCAGCTTATATATGATGTCGTTGTCTATGGATATATGCTGGCCGTCCACCGCGGTTATTTCGTCGCCAACGCGCAGATACTCCGACGACGCGGCGCCCTCGGCAAAATTGGATATGACCGGCGTGCCCAGCAAGCCTTGGTTTGAGGACAGTATCACCACGACCAAAAATCCCAGCAGTATGTTCATAAACGCGCCGGCCGAGGTGATTATCATGCGTTTCCAAACGGGAGCCGACATAAAGGCGCGCTCATCGCTGCTGTCCTCATCCTCCCCCTCCATGGCCACAAAGCCGCCTATCGGGAACAGGCGCAGGGAATACGTTGTCTCGCCCTTTTGGAACTTCAGTATCTGCGGGCCCATACCCAGCGCGAACTCGTTCACCTTTACTCCGGCCCATTTTGCCGTCATGAAGTGGCCCAGCTCATGAGAAAAGATCATAAGCCCAAATACAAGCACAGCTATCAGAATGTTAACCAGCAATTCATTATCTCCTATCGATCAGTTTAGCCGCAAAGCTTCTTGCCTCTCTGTCCGCCTCAAACACATCCTCAAAGCTGTAATCCCGCCCGCCGCAGCCGACAGCCAGCGTCTTTTCTATTATATCCGCAATGTCTGTAAATCCTATCTTTTTTTTGAGAAACGCCGCGACGGCCGCCTCGTCGGCCGCGTTGAACGCCGCCGGAACCGTCCCGCCGCGCCGAAACGCCTCCCTCGCCACACGGGTGGCGGGAAAAGCCTCCTCGTCCGGCGGAGCAAAATCCAGCCGGCCTGTTTCCGGCAGGGAGAGCCGCTTTGCAAGACCCGGCTCTCTTTCCGGCCAGGTCAGGGCGTACTGTATGGGCGTGCGCATATCCGGCGCCCCAAGCTGCGCCAGCACCGAGCCGTCGCAAAATTCCACCAGCGAGTGGACTATGCTTTGCCTGTGCACCACGACCTCTATGTCGCTCTCCTCCACGCCGAAAAGAAGCGCCGCCTCCATGATCTCAAGGCCCTTGTTCACCATGGTGGCCGAATCTATCGTCACCTTTTTACCCATGCTCCAGGTGGGGTGGCGCAGGGCGTCCTCCGGCGATATGTCCGCAAGCTCCGCGGGACTTTTGCCGAAAAACGGGCCGCCCGACGCCGTCAGTATGAGCTTATGTATCCTGCCGTAATCGCCGCGGGCCTGCAGGCACTGGAATATGGCGGAATGCTCGCTGTCCACGGGCAGTATTGCCGCGCCCTTTCTGTCCGCAAGCTCCATGACCCGCTTTCCGCCGGCCACCAGCGTCTCTTTGTTCGCCAGCGCCAGCGTCCTTCCGGCGTTTATGGCGGCCAGCGACGGCGCAAGCCCCGCTATGCCCGTAACGGCGTTGAGCACGATATCGCAGTCGGCCTCCGCCGCCCTGAGCACGGATTCTTTTCCTCCGAGCACCGTCACGCCCATGTCCGCCAGCCGTACCTCCAGCTCGCGCGCAAGGTGTTCGTCGGCCACGGCGACAAGCTCGGGCCGAAGCTCCCGCGCCTGCTCCTCCAACGCCGCGATATCCGACCCGGCGGCCAGGGCGGCGACACGGTAACCCCTCGCCTTACACACCTCCACCGTTTGACGGCCTATGGAGCCGGTGGAGCCTAAAATGGAAACAGTTTTCATAATATCCTCATGCAATAAAATGATAGCCGCCCTAAAGCGGCTATTTTTTGACCTTTACTTTTTACAAAATCCCATTACTGGATTATCGGAAGCACCTGAACGAAGGAGTATAGCAGCGGGGCCACGAACAGCCAGCTGTCAAACCTGTCGAGCACGCCGCCGTGACCCGGCATGATATTTCCAAAATCCTTGACCGAGCACTGGCGCTTTATAATAGATGCGGAAAGGTCGCCCAGTATTCCGGCTACGGCGCCCACGGGAACAAACAGCAGCAGCCTCCACCAGTACACCGTCAGCTGCACGCCCTCGCCCGCCGCAATGGACACAAATATCCAGGCGTACACCGCGCAGAAGATGACCGCGCTGACCACTCCGCCCACCGCGCCCTCCACCGTCTTTTTAGGGCTTATCTCAGGCGCCAGCTTGTGCCTGCCTATGGCGCGGCCCACAAAATACGCGCCCGCGTCGTTGAACCAGGCCGTTCCCAGACTGAGCAGGATGTAAAACATTCCTATTTTCGCGCTGTAATTGTCCCTGAAAATTATCAGCATGGAAAAGGCCAGCGGGATCACCAGCGAAATAAAGAAAGACAGCCCCACCTGCTCAATGCGCAGCGTCTTGTGATCCGCCAGCAACAGCAAGAAAAGCGCGGCAGCAAAAGCCAGACAGACCGCGGGAGCAATAAAGCCTCCCAACGTGTACCTCAGCGACGGTATGAACGCGGCAAACAGAAGGCAGATCGTAGCCAAAACCTTGTTCTCAACATATTTTGTCGCCATCAGCACCTCGTATACCGCCAAAACCGTCACCGCTGTAACGGCTACATTGAACACAGCCGTATCGAAGAAGAAGAAAACCACCGCAAGCAGCACAAGCCCCGCCGCCGCAGAAATTATTCTTGTCTTCATATTATCTCACTGCCTTTTTCATATTCCACCAAAACGGCGGTTTCTTCTCTCATACTCGTCAAGCGCCGCCTCCAAGTGCTCCGGCGTAAAATCCGGCCAAAGCACATCCATGCAGACAAACTCCGAATAGGCGCACTGCCACAAAAGGAAATTGGATATCCGCTGTTCCCCGGACGGGCGTATTATCAGGTCCGGGTCCGGCGCGTCCGGCGAATACATTCTGTCCGACAGCGCGCGCTCATCTATCTGCTCCGGTGCTATAATGCCGTTCACCGCGTCCGACGCGGCTTTGCGCGCCGCGTGGATTATCTCATCCCGCCCGCCGTAATTCAGCGCTATCTGCACCGTCAGCTTGGGGTCTTTTATCGGCGCGGCCTCCGCTTTTTCAATGAGCTTGACCAGGTCGTCGTCCAGCGGCCCCCTGTCCCCAATGAAACGAACGGCTATCTGCTCGCCAAGGGCGGTATCCATCCTCTTCAAATACTGCCGCATAAGCGACATCAGCGCCGAAACCTCCTCCGGCGGCCTTTTCCAGTTTTCCGTGGAGAAGGCATATACCGTAAGCCACTTTACGCCAATGTCACGGCAATATCGGGATATTTTCTCAAACGTCTCCGCGCCCTTTTTGTGGCCCAGGTTTCTCGGAAGTCCGTTTTGTTTTGCCCAGCGCCCGTTTCCATCCATAATGATGCCGATATGGACAGGCTGAGTCTCCCTTTTTTCCATATCGGCACCTCCTTGATTATTTATATCTCCATTATCTCTTTTTCTTTGGCGTCAGAGATATCGTCTATTTTCTTGATAAAATCATCCGTCAGCTTCTGAGTGTCTTTCTCAAAATTCTTGAGGTCGTCCTCAGTTATCTTGCTGTCCTTTTTCAGGATCTTGAAATCCTCGTTGGCGTCGCGCCTTATGGCCCTTATGGAGATCTTTGCCTCCTCCGCGTGCTTGCGCACCTGTTTGCACAGCTCTTTACGTCTCTCCTCGGTAAGAGGCGGGAACACCAGGCGGATGCAGGTGCCGTCGTTTTGCGGCGGTATACCTATATCGGAAAGATTTATCGCCTTTTCTATGGCTTTAAGTGTGCCGCGGTCCCACGGCTGTATGACCAGTATACGCGCCTCGGCTACGGATACCGCCGCCATCTGGTTGACAGGAGTTGCCGCGCCGTAATAATCCACGCTCAGTCGGTCGAGCACTCCGGGATTTGCGCGTCCTGCACGAATCGCGCCAAAATCCTCCTCCAGAATGGATATTGTCTTTTCCATCTTTTCGTTGTAGGGAAGCAGTTGCTCTCTCATCGTGTCCTCCGTTTCTCCTGTTTGTTCAGGCTTTTACTATTGTTCCAATCGGTTCGCCGGATATTGCGCGGACAATGTTGTCCGGATCATCAATGCTGAAAACAAGTATCGGGATATTGTTATCCTTGCACATGGCGGCAGCGGTGGAATCCATCACCGCCAGCTCGTTGTCAAGCACCTCTTTAAACGACAGCTCGCCATATTTTACCGCGTCGCTGTATTTTTTCGGATCCTTATCATATACGCCGTCAACCATGGTCGCCTTAAAAATTATATCCGCGTCTATCTCGGCCGCTCTCAAGGAGCTTGCCGTGTCGGTGGAGAAAAACGGGTTTCCTGTTCCGCAACCAAATATCACCACGCGGCCTTTTTCAAGATGACGCACCGCTCTGTTCCTTATATAAGGCTCGGCTATGGCGCGCATCTCAATGGCGGTCTGCACACGCACCGGCACGCCCTGCTGCTCAAGCGCGTCGGCCAGGGCCAGCGAGTTTATCGCGGTCGCCAGCATGCCCATATGGTCGGCCCTTGTGCGGTCCATTTTCCCGGAGCTGCGGCCCCGCCAAAAGTTTCCGCCGCCGACGACTATGGCCACCTGCGCGCCAAGGTCAACGCATTTTTTGATGCTGGCGCATATGCTCGTGACCGTGTCGTAGTCAAGCCCGAACTTTTCTTTTCCGGCAAGAGCCTCTCCGCTCAGTTTCAGCAGCACGCGATCATATTTTAGTCCCGTTTTGCATCTCTCCTTAACAAGCATTGGCAATTACTTTTCTATTTTACCTTATGCTGAAAAATAAGTAAAGAGATAAATTATAAATAATAAGACAAACG
>CAYONL010000041.1:0-13781 GCA_964405305.1 uncultured Oscillospiraceae bacterium
ATGTGAGAAAGCTCGGGTGAGCCGCGCCGTGCTCAAGCTCTTTATGTGAGAAAGCTCCGGCAAACCGCGCAAACAACAGGCTGATAAAATACGCCCGCCCGCTTTTGGAAAAAAGCGGGCGGGCGTATCGTTATTCGGAGCGGGGTTTATTTCGCGAGCTTTTGCAGATCCTTTATCTCCTCCGCAACGGCCACGGCGGCGCCGTCGGAGGCGTGCTTTATGGCGGCGGCCAGCGCCTTGTCCGCCCCGGCGACAACGAAAAGCTCTATGCCGTCGTCGCGCATGGCCTTTATCTCTTTGGAAAGCTGGACGGCGGCGAGCTGCTGGCTGGCAAAGTAGTCGGCGGGCGACTTCATGTTTTCCATCCGGCCGCCGTAAAAGTTGCTGTAGACCGGGATCGAAAACTCGCCGTGGGGCAGACAGCGCATCTTGTCCTGCATTTTTGCGGAGTAGGGGAACACCATCATGGAGTGCAGGGCGGAGGCGTTGGGCAGCTTGGCGGCCTTGGCCCCGTGACGGCCCTCAAGCTCGTCCAGCGTCTTCTGTATGCCCTCCCGCTCGCCGATTATTACGGTCTGCTCCGGGGCCTCCACGGCGGTTATCTGGACAAAGGCGTCCATCATCTTGTTGGTGACAAGCTCCACAAACTCGTGCTTTATCTCCGTCAGACGCCAGCACTCCAGCTCCCCGGCCTTTAGGGCGTCCGCACGCATGTCGGAGTACATTTTGGCGGCGGCGGCCCCGTCGGCGGGGGTAAAAAGCCCGGCGGCGGTAAAGGCGGTTATCTCCCCGGCGCTGTACCCGGCCAAAGCGGCGGGCGCGGGCAAAAGCTCCTTCGCCGCCTCAAACAGGGCCAGCGAGTGGGTGAAGCCCACGGGAAAGCAGACGTCGGCGGCGGAAAGCTCCGCCGGCTTTCCCTTGGCGGAAAGGGCGGCCACGTCGAAGCCGAAGGCCGCCGCCGCGCCGTCGTAGAGCCTGGCGCAGGGCTCCGAAAAATCATAAAGGGATTTGCCCAGCCCGGCGTGGACCGCGCCGTAGCCCGGGAACACAAAAGCAAAGTTTTTCAAGGCGGATACCTCCGTTTGAGATATATTACTAAATAAAAACTGAAAACACTGATTAATTCGCAGTAAACTAAGAAGTGTGCATCCGAAGGGTCTTAGGGGCAATCGGAATGCCCCTAAATAGGAATGCGCCGCAGGCTCCTACTTGATTTTGGCAATTAGTCAGCGTCTACTTAAAGTATAGTATCACAATAATGCGCGGTCTTCAAGCGCGGGTTTTGGGAGGACGGCTCAAAAAATTGTTTTTGAATATTGACACGGCGCGAAACATAATGTATGCTAATCACAGATTTTATGGAAGCGGCGCAAAACGCCGCGAATTACATATCATTGGAGGCGGATTTTATGGTATTTGAGCGCGTAAGAGAGATCATCTGCGACCAGCTGGACGTGGACGAGGCGGACGTAACGATGGAGTCCAACATAGCCGAGGATTTCGGCGCGGATTCCCTCGACGTGGTGGATCTGATAATGTCGTTGGAGGAGGAGTTCGACAAGGAGATTCCCGACGAGGACGTTGAGAATATAAAGACCGTCGGCGACATAGTGCACTATATCGAAAACTCACTTTAAACCCGGCTCAGGTCATCGGGCTTTGATAGCGGAACGAACCGTTCCGCTATTTTAGTTGAGGGCCAAAAGCCGACTAAATATCAGGAGATGTGAAAAATGGATGGACAGAAAAAGATGGTGGACGCGATAACCGCCATGGAGGACGATTTCGCGCAGTGGTACACCGACGTCGTGAAGAAGGCCGAGCTGGTGGATTATTCCAGCGTGCGCGGCTGCATGGTGCTGCGGCCTTACGGTTACGCCATCTGGGAGAACATCCAGAGGCTCTTGGACGCCCGCTTTAAAGAGACGGGGCACGAAAACGTGTATATGCCCATGTTCATCCCGGAAAGCCTGCTGCAAAAGGAGAAGGATCATATAGAGGGCTTCGCGCCGGAGGTGGCGTGGGTCACCCACGGCGGGAACGAAAAGCTGCAGGAGCGGCTCTGCGTGCGCCCCACCTCCGAAACGCTTTTTTGCGACCACTACGCCCATGTGATAAAGTCCTACCGCGACCTGCCGAAGCTCTATAACCAGTGGTGCAGCGTCGTGCGCTGGGAAAAGACCACCCGCCCCTTCCTTCGCACCATGGAGTTCCTGTGGCAGGAGGGGCACACCATGCACGAGACGGCGGCGGAGGCCGTTGCGGAGACGGAGCGGATGCTCAACGTGTACGCCGACTTCTGCGAAAAGAGCCTTGCCATCCCGGTGGTAAAGGGCCAGAAGACGGAGAAGGAAAAGTTTGCCGGAGCGGAGGCCACCTACACGATAGAGGCCATGATGCACGACGGCAAGGCCCTTCAAAGCGGAACCTCCCACTACTTCGGCGATGGCTTCGCCCGCGCCTTTGACGTCAAGTTCACGGGGCGGGACAACACGATCCAGACGCCGTTTGAAACCTCCTGGGGCCTTTCCACCCGCATAATCGGCGCGATCATAATGACCCACGGCGACAACAACGGCCTTGTGCTGCCGCCGGACGTGGCGCCGATACAGGTCGTGATAGTTCCCGCCGCCCAGCACAAGGAGGGCGTGCTGGAGGCCGCGAACGGCATAAAGGAGCGCCTGGCGAAGTTCTGCCGCGTCAAGCTGGACGACAGCGATAATTCGGCGGGCTGGAAATTTGCCGAGTACGAGATGAAGGGCGTGCCGCTGCGCCTTGAGATAGGGCCACGCGACATAGAGGCCGGACAGTGCGTGCTGGTTCGCCGCGACAACAGGCAGAAATATTTCGTGCCGCTCTCCGAGCTTGAGACGAAAGTGCCCGAGGTGCTGGCCGAGCTCCGCGACGCCCTGTATCAGAGCGCGCTGGAAAACCGCGAGCGCCGCACCTTCACCGCCCGCGATATGGGCGAGCTGAGGGAGCTGGCCGACACAAAGAGCGGCTTCATCCGCGCCATGTGGTGCGGCGACCGCGAGTGCGAGGAGAAGCTGAAGGAGGCGGCCGGGGTTTCCAGCCGCTGCATACCCTTCGAGCAGGAGCGGGTGGGCGACACCTGCGTCTGCTGCGGCAAGCCGGCGGACAAGCTGGTGGTCTGGGGCAAGGCGTACTGAGCGCGGCCGAAAGCCTTTTTTAAAGCGCGGTTCGCCTTCGCCGTATGGCGTTTTTCGCCGGGCCGTACAAGAGAATATTGGCCGGCCGGAGAGCGGTCGGTGATAAAAAAAGCGCGGGAGTTACCGGATGGTTTCTCCCGCGCTTGCTTTTTTTGCGTTTTGCCGCAACCCTTATATAATATGTAAAAGTTCTATAAAAATATGTTTAATGAGTAATTGACGAATGACATAAACAATGCTAATATGAAAGCAGTAAGGGAAAAAATACCTTATATGTTAATATTTGCGGTTATAAAAATTAAGGGGGATAAAAAATGAAAAAGCTTTTAGCGCTTCTTTTATCACTGACGATGGTATTCACGCTCGGCGTCACGGCGTGGGCGGAGGGGCCTACAGACGTAGCGACTGCGGCAGAATTGAAAGGCGCGATAACGAGTGCGGCAACTGATGGCACTTTAAAAGAAATCAGGCTCACGGAAAGTATTACAGTGGAGGGTGCTGTAATTGTAATTGACAACGGTAAAAACATTTCCATTGACTTGAATGGCAAAAATATTGATTTTGCGGGCAGTGGTCATTATTATTTTAAATTGCAAAATGGCACGCTGACATTTACAGGCAGCGGAACGGTATTTGAAAGAGCACCATACTATAGCCCTATTGTCATAACAAGCTCGGCAACCTCTACAGATGCTAACTATTCTGTTTTAAATGTTGGAGAAGATGTCACCCTGAAGGGATTCTACGGCGTCATGATTGATCAATACAACAAGCATGCGTACGGAGTCGTTGTGAACGTAGATGGAGAACTGATAGGCATAACGGATGGCTCTGATTTGGGAGCGGGTCTGTACTTAAACGGAGAAGCAAAGGATTCAACAGGCGAGATCCCTGAAATCAATATAAATTCCACAGCTAGTATTTCAGCAGACGGCCATGGAATCTACGCCGCTGGCTACGGCGTATGGAATATAATGGGCGGTATGATTACCGGTGATCAGGTCGGTGTTGAAATTCGCGCCGGTGAACTGAACATCAGCGGCGGTACGATCACCGGCAATGGGTCTCCGGCTTCCTCGAATCCGAATGGCAATGGTACAACGGCGGTTGGCCCGGCCGTGGCCGTTGCGCAACATACCACAAAACTTCCCGTTACTGTTAACGTAACGGGCGGCGAGCTTGTTTCAGAGTATTCTTATGCGCTGTATGCAGGCAATCCTGAGAATAACCCTGCTGATGACATTAAGAATGTGGAAATAAAAATTGAGGGCGGCACCCTTACTGGCGAGGATGATGGCGATGGCGCAAGCGCTATTGGGATGAATATGGAGAATGTGGACAACAAAGTCCCGGATGATAATGTTTTGGTCACCGGCGGCGTTTTCAGTTCCGACGTGAGCGGCTATTGCGTGTCCCCTTACACCTGCTCTCCGGCTGGGAACGATACGTTCAAGGTCGCAATGAAGGAAGTGACTGTGCCGGTTACGGCTGACAAGGTTACTGAGCCGGTGAAAACTGTGACGCCTGTGCTGCCGGCGGGTAACACCGATGGAGGAGCGACTCTCACGGAAAGCGGAAAAGCTATCAGTGAGCTGGCTGTGACCGAAGTGGTGGACACCAAAGCTGCCGCCGCGGTGGATAACGAGCTGCCGGTTCAAAATTATACCGTGATCGAACTGATGGATATCGCCCTCAAGGACGCCGATGGCAATACGCTGGAGCTTAAAGGCGGTGCGAGCCTGACGGTCATCATACCCTTCCCGGAGGGCTATAACGCCAACAATATCGGGAAGGTGCAGCTTTTCCACTATGTCGGCGACAAATGGGTGGAGGTCGCTCCGTTGACTATCACCGCCGCCGGAATACAGTTTGAACTTGTGGGGCCTGAGGCGATGAGCCCGTTCGCTATCACCTATGGATACGTACAGAGGGACACAGGCGCCACCGTAAAGAGCGAGGGCAAGGTTATCGACAGCGGCAGCGGGTACGCAACCACCACCGAGACGATAACCCCGATAAAGGAGCAAAAGCCTGTGGAGCAGAACCCGAATACGGGACTGTCTGTCTGGAATTTCCTGATAAACCTGCTGTAACCCAAACCTTTGCGCCTGCCGCGGCTTCTTTCGCAGGCTGAAAAAGCAGGCATAAAGCGGACATAATTTAAACGCCCTCGCCGGGAGTGGACGGTACCCAAAAAGCTATACAGTGTGATACGCTGAATAACGATTGGGGCGCGGTTCACGATGGCGGGGGCGTTTTTTGCTCTGCGCGGTGTAAAAGGAAAGTTTCACCGGTTTTCCGTCAAAACTTCCGAATAGGGCACGATGGGCGCGGCTTCCAGCGACAGGACAGGCTCGGGACGGAACAGACCGGCCTCCAGCACGGCTTTTGCCGAGGACAGTATCTCCCGCGCGTGCTCATACAGCTTGTAGTCATATTCGCCCTCGTCCGCCGCGACACACTCCATGTGGGCGCCAAGGCCGTGGGCTATGTAATCCGAGCGCGGTATGTATTTTTCCTGTATGCAGAACAGCAGGCTTTTTTCCGGGTATGCGCGGGATATGCGCCAGACGGAGGAGTAGAGGTTGTAGCCACCCCTGTCCAGCAGAATGTCGTCGGCAGGTATTCCGGCGGCGGCAAGGTATTCGGCGGAAAAGTCGGCCTCGCCGCCGTGCCCGGTCACGATAATGGCCCCAACGACGCCGTCCTTGTACAGCGCCGCCGCGGCGTCCAGCCTGTGGGTCATGCGCTGGGCTATGCGGTAGGAGTCATTGCCGGTGTACGGAGCGACCGCGAAGTCTGACAGTGGTATATCTGAGCGGTCGGCCGGAAAATACGCGCCGCCGCCGTAACCGAGCACCAGCGCCCGGCACCCCAGCAGCGCGATGCATCCGGCCAGCGCCAGCCCGGCCAAAACCAGCAGCACCCGCCGCAGCGTATGTTTAGTTTCAGAAAATTTCATGGTGTTCCTCCGATGCGCTTGATAAATTCATGCCATTATGATAGCATGGGCGGGCGCGGAAGTCACGGTACTTAATAATAGATTAAATCATTATTAATGAAAAGCGGCGTGTAAGCTCCAAGCGCCGCAAATATTCGTCAAACGCCGCCGTGTGTTTCCATATATGCGAAACGACGAATTTTTTTTGAAAAAATCTGCTTTTTGACGGATCACAGGGGTTGACAGGCCGCCCTGTATATAGTATTATAATCAAGCGTGACTGCACAGGCGGCTGATTTTGGCATTGCCTCGACCAGCCGCAAGATATGCGTTGAAGCGGGAGGTGGCCACCGGTAGGGTGGGGAATTTCCGCCGAGTATGTCCGATTTCAAACCGGGCGACAAGAAATACCGTAAACCCACGTGGGCTGCCGGGCGATGAACACGGCGGCGGGGCTTGCAGTGCGTGTCCGTTTGGGCGCGCGGTCCGGGAATAGCTGCGGCAAAAAATGCTGGCGGCGGTTTCCGGTTTTATAATTGCAGACCGAGAAACACACGGGGGCGTGTTCGGAATTTCGACAGGTCGTCACCCCATTGCGAGTCATTGGGAATCAAACAAGGAGGCGATTAGTGTGGCAGTCAAAGAGAAAATCAGGATCAGGCTCAAAAGTTATGACCACAATCTCGTCGACCAGGCAGCGGAGAAGATAGTGGAAACTGCGAAGCGCACAGGCGCTCGTGTGTCCGGCCCTATTCCGCTCCCGACCGAGAAGGAGATCGTTACTATCCTGCGCGCCGTCCACAAATACAAGGACAGCCGCGAGCAGTTTGAGCTGCGCACCCACAAAAGACTCATCGACATCTTAAGACCCTCAAACAAGACGGTTGAGGCTCTTACCGGTCTTGAGCTCCCTGCCGGCGTCGAAATCGAAATTAAGTTCTAAAGAGAAAACGATGAAGACACTTAGCAGGTCATGTCGGCAAACACCGACCAATAACCGAAGGAGGCAGAAAAAATGAAGAAATGCATCGTGGGCAAAAAGATTGGTATGACCCAGCTTTTTGACGAGAACGGGCACGTTATCCCCGTCACGGTCGTAGAGGCCGGCCCCTGCGTAGTCGCTCAGAAGAAAACTGCTGAGAACGACGGCTACGAATCCGTGCAGCTTGGTTTCGGAGCGATCTCCGACAAGCACATCAACAAGCCGAACAAGGGCCACTTTGTCAAGGCTGACGTCGCGGTGAAGAAATATCTCCGCGAGTTCCGCTTAGACGACTGCTCCGTCCTCTCTGTTGGCGACATAGTGAAGGCTGAGGTTTTCTCTGTGGGCGACAAAGTGGATGTCTGCGGCAAGAGCAAGGGCCACGGCTATTCCGGCACGATCAAGCGCTATGGCTTCGGCCGCATGCGTATGACTCACGGCACCGGCCCGAACGCCAGACACATCGGTTCTATGGGCAACTGCTCCGACCCTGGTCGTGTTCCGAAAGGCAGAAAGCTTCCCGGACACTATGGCTGCGTGAGGTCCACCGTCCAGAACCTTGAAGTCGTGAAGATCGACAATGAAAACAATCTTATCGCTGTCAAAGGCGCGATTCCCGGCCCTAAGGGCGGCGTCGTCACCATAATCGACAGCGTCAAGGCTTGAGGAAGGAGGAATCATGATGCCAAACGTTAAAGTATTCACCCAGAACGGCGCAGACGCCGGCACGATGGATCTTTCCGAAGCCGTATTCGGCATTGAGCCGAACGAAGTGGCCATGCATTCCGTGGTTGTCAATTACCTGGCCAACCAGCGCCACGGCACCCAGAGCACCAAGACCCGTACCGAAGTCGCGGGCGGCGGCCGTAAGCCCTGGAAACAGAAGGGCACAGGCCATGCGCGTCAGGGCTCCATCAGGGCTCCGCAGTGGCGTCACGGCGGTATCGCTCTGGGCCCGAAGCCCCGCAGCTACCGCTTTACCCTTAACAAGAAAGTCCGCCGTCTGGCCATGCTTTCCGCTTTTTCTTCCAAGGTTGCCGAGGGCGAGATGATCGTGCTCGACAAGCTGGAGCTTGAGGCGATAAAGACCAAAGCCATGGTCGGCGTGCTGAACGCCCTCCAGGCGAACGGCAAGGCCCTCATCATCACCGCCGCGCCCAACGCGAACGTGATAAAGAGCGCCGGCAACATCCAGGGCGTGCGCACGACAGTGTACAACGCCATCAGTGTTTACGACATATTGAACTGCGACAAGATGATCATCGTCAAAGACGCAGTAGAGAAGATCGAGGAGGTGTACGCGCAATGAAGATGGCTCAGGACATCGTATTAGCGCCGGTCATCACCGAGGCGAGCATGGCTGCCATCCACCAGAAGAAATACACCTTCCGTGTGGATCTCAAAGCCAACAAGTGCGAGATCGCCAAAGCGGTCGAAGAGCTTTTCGGCGTCAAAGTCGCAAAGGTCAACACCATGCACATGCGCGGCCGTAATCGCCGTCGCGGCATGAACGTTGGCGTGACCCCGAGCTGGAAGAAAGCGATCGTCACCCTGAAGGCCGATTCCAAGGGCATCGAGTTCTTCGAGAGCATGCTGTAAGGAGGAAACGCAAAATGGCTATAAAGTTTTACAAACCCACTACAGCGGGCCGCCGCGGCATGACCGTCACAGACTACTCTGTGCTTTCTAAGGTCGGCCCGGAGAGAAGTCTTCTCGAGCCTATGAAGAAGCACTCCGGACGCAATGCCAACGGCCGCATAACCGTTCGCCATCGTGGCGGCGGCAACCGCAATAAGTATCGTGTCATAGATTTCAAGCGCAACAAGCTGGACGTAACGGCCCAGGTGCTCACTGTCGAGTACGACCCCAACCGCTCCGCTTTCATTGCGCTGGTCCAGTATGAGGACGGCGAGAAACGCTATATCATAGCTCCCAACGGCCTCAAGGTCGGCGACAAGATTGTTTCCGGCGCCGGCGCGGATATTCTGCCGGGCAACACGCTGCCTCTGGCCAACATCCCGGTCGGTACTTTTATCCACAACATCGAGCTTTATCCCGGAAAGGGCGCACAGCTTGCGCGTTCCGCCGGCGTTATCGCTCAGCTTATGGCTAAAGATGGCAAATACGCCCTCATCCGTCTGCCATCGGGCGAGCTGCGCAACGTCTCCGACACCTGCATGGCCACCATCGGCCAGGTTTCGAACATCGACCACGCCAACGTCAACTACGGCAAGGCCGGCCGCGTTCGTCACATGGGCTGGAGGCCGACCGTCCGCGGTTCCGTCATGAACCCGTGCGATCACCCTCACGGCGGCGGCGAAGGCAAGGCGCCTATCGGCCGTCCGGGCCCTGTAACCCCGTGGGGCAAACCCGCCCTCGGCTACAAGACCCGCGCCAAGCACAACCGTTCCGACAAATTCATCGTAAAACGCTGCAACGCGAAATAACAGGAAGGAGGCATACAGGATAAATGAGCAGAAGTATTAAAAAAGGACCTTTCGTACAGCCGGCGCTCCTCAAAAGGGTTCAGGAGATGAACAAAGCCGGAGAGAAAAGGGTGCTGAAGACCTGGAGCCGCGCCTCCGTTATTTTCCCGGATTTTGTGGGACACACCTTCGCGGTGCATGACGGTCGCAAGCACGTTCCGGTTTATGTCACTGAAGATATGGTCGGCCACAAGCTTGGCGAGTTTGCCCCGACGAGAACGTTCAGGGGCCACGCCGGTTCCAAAAAGACGAACAGCTGATCAAGGCCGAGAGGAGGATTTTAAATGGAAGCAAGGGCTTATTTGAGATATGCCCGCATTGCGCCCCGCAAAGTGCAGATAGTGCTGGATCAGATTAGAAACAAGCCTGTCAACTACGCCATGGCGGTGCTCAATCATACCCCCAAGGCGGCCTGTGAGCCGCTCGCCAAGCTCCTGAAATCGGCCATCGCCAACGGAGAGAACAACAACGGCATGAGCAAGGAAAATATGTATGTCGCTGAGTGCTTCGTTTGCCCCGGCCCGATCCTCAAGAGGATCCAGCCCCGCGCTCATGGCAGGGCGTTCCGCATAAACAAGCGCAGTTCCCATATTACTCTGGTTCTCAAAGAGAAAGAAAGCTGAAGGAGGTAAACGAATGGGACAAAAAGTAAATCCCCACGGTTTCAGAGTGGGCGTTATCAAAGACTGGGATTCCCGCTGGTTTGCCAAGGATGAAACCTTCGGCGACACCCTCGTTGAGGACTATAACCTGCGTAAATTCCTGAAGAAGAGCCTGTACGCGGCCGGTGTGCCGAAGATCGAGATAGAGCGTTATGCCGATGCCAAGGTCCGCATCCACATTCACTGTGCGAAGCCGGGCATGGTCATCGGACGTCAGGGCGCCGAGATTGATAAGCTCCGCCAGACCTGCGAGGATCTTCTGAACAAGGGCAAAGATGAAAAAGTTACCGTGCTGCTCAACATCATTGAGGTGAAACAGCCGGACAAGAACGCTCAGCTCGTGGCCGAGAACATCGCCGCCCAGCTTGAGCGCCGTATCTCCTTCCGCCGCGCCATGAAGCAGGCCATAGGCCGCGCCATGAAGCTTGGTGCGAAGGGTATAAAGACTCAGGTATCCGGACGCCTTGGCGGCGCCGAGATCGCCCGCGTCGAGCATTACCATGAGGGCACCATTCCTCTGCAGACCATCCGCGCCGACATAGACTACGGCTTCGCGGAGGCCGCCACCACCTACGGACGCATAGGCGTCAAGGTCTGGGTATACGGCGGCGACGTTCTGGCGGATGTGAAGAAACAGCCTGCCCGCAGGGAAGGAGGCAAACGCTGATGCTGCTCCCGAAAAGAGTTAAGTATCGCCGCGTACAGCGCGGACGCATGAAGGGAAAAGCCCTTCGCGGAAACTTTGTTTCCAACGGCGAATACGGCCTGATGGCCATGGAGCCGGCGTGGATAAAAGCCAACCAGATAGAGGCGGCCCGTATTGCCATGACCCGTTACATCAAACGTGGCGGCCAGGTCTGGATAAAAATATTCCCGGACAAATCCGTGACTCAGAAGCCTGCTGAGACCCGAATGGGTTCCGGTAAAGGCGCGCCCGAGTACTGGGTGGCCGTCGTCAAGCCCGGCCGTGTCCTGTTTGAGATCAGCGGCGTTACCGAGGACCTTGCCAAAGAGGCAATGCGTCTGGCGGCCTACAAGCTGCCGATCAAGTGCAAATTTGTCAAACGCGAAGAAAAGGTGGGTGAAGAGCAATGAAGGCCAGCGCAGTTCGTGAGATGAGCGCAGCTGATCTCAATAAGAAACTGACCGATCTCAAAGCAGAGCTTTTCAACCTCCGCTTCCAGCACGCAATTAACCAGCTCGAGAACCCGATGCGTCTTGCCGAAGTCAAGAGAGATATCGCGCGGGTCAAGACGGTGATCCGTCAAAACGAGCTGAAAAACGCGAAGCAGTGATTGAAGGGAGGAAATAAGCTGTGAGTGAAACCACTGAGAGAAACCTCAGAAAGACAAGGGTCGGCATCGTCGTCAGCGATAAGATGGATAAGACCGTCGTCGTGAAGATCGAAGACCGCGTGCAGCACCCCCTTTATAAGAAGATCATCAGGCGCACCGTGAAGTTCAAAGCGCATGACGAGAACAACGCGTGCGGTATCGGCGACCGCGTGGAGATCATGGAGACCCGCCCGCTGTCCAAAGACAAGCGTTGGAGAGTCGTTACTATAATTGAGAAGGCGAAATGATCCGAGCCGAACGGAAAGGAGGAACTAATCTGTGATTCAGATGCAATCTTATCTGAAGGCAGCCGACAACACAGGCGCGAAGGAGCTTATGTGCATCCGCGTGCTTGGCGGCACCCGCAGAAAATATGCCAATATTGGCGACATAGTGGTTGCCAGCGTCAAAAAAGCGGCACCCGGCGGCATGGTCAAAAAAGGCGACGTCGTCCGTTGTGTCATAGTCCGCTCGGCTAAAGGTCTCCGCCGTGAGGATGGCAGCTACATTCGTTTCGACGAAAACGCCGCCGTCATCATCCGTGAAGACAAGAACCCGCGTGGGACCCGTATCTTTGGGCCGGTGGCTCGTGAGCTCCGCGACAAAGATTATCTCAAGATTTTGAGCCTCGCGCCCGAAGTTCTTTGATTGGAGGTGCAGTGATTGGATAAGGTACACGTCAAAACAGGCGATAAGGTCATGATCATCTCCGGCAAGGACAAGGGTAAGACCGGCAAGGTGCTGGCCGTCAGCCCGAAAGAGGGCAAGGTCATCATCGAGGGCTGCAACATAGCGACCAAGCACGTAAAGCCCCGTAAAATGGGCGAGGCGGGCGGCCTGATAAAGGTTGAATCCGCGATTTACGCCAGCAAGGTCATGCTTGTCTGCCCCAAGTGCGGAAAACCCACCCGCGCCGGACACAAGGTCATGGCCGATGGGACGAAAAAGCGCGTCTGCAAGCATGCCGGATGCGGCGAGACTTTTTGAGTAAGGAGGAAGGAACATGGCAAGATTAAAGGAGTACTACGCCAAAGAAGTAGCTCCCGCGTTGATGAAAAAGTTCAACTACAAAAGCGTCATGCAGATCCCGAAGCTCGATAAGATCGTCGTGAACGTAGGATGCGGCGAGGCGAGGGACAACCCGAAGGTCCTCGAAGCTGTATGCGGTGATCTGGCAAAGATCACTGGCCAGAAGGCTGTAATCTGCAAGGCAAAGAAATCCGTTGCAAACTTCAAACTCCGTGAAGGAATGACTATCGGCGCCAAAGTGACGCTGCGCGGCAACAGGATGTATGAGTTCATAGACAGACTGTTCAATGTTGCGCTTCCGCGTGTCCGCGACTTCCGCGGGATCAACGCGAACTCTTTTGACGGCCGGGGCAACTACGGCATGGGGCTTAAGGAACAACTCATATTCCCGGAGATCGACTACGACAAAATAGACAAGATCCGCGGAATGGACATCAACTTCGTGACAACCGCGAAGAACGATGAAGAAGCCCGCGAGCTGCTCGCCCTCATGGGCGCGCCGTTCGAGAAGACCGAAGGATAGGAGGATAACATAGAATGGCTAAAACGTCCATGAAGATCAAACAGCAGAGAGATCCTAAGTTCTCCACCAGAGCTTACACCCGCTGCAAGATCTGCGGCAGGCCGCATGCCTACCTTCGCAAATTCGGAGTATGCCGTATCTGCTTCAGAGAGCTCGCTTATAAGGGCGAGATCCCGGGCGTAAAGAAGGCAAGCTGGTAATCAAGAGAGAACAAAGGAGGTTGACGGAATGCATATCACCGATAGTATCGCTGACTTGCTGACCCGTATCAGAAACGCCAACAGCGCGAAGCACGATACGGTCGACGTTCCGGCGTCCAACATGAAAAAGGCCATTACCCAGATCCTTCTTGACGAGGGTTATATCAAGGCCTTTCAGGTAACTGAGGACGGCAAACAGGGCGTCATCCACATCACGCTGAAGTACGGCGAGAACAAGACACCGGTAATCACGGGCCTTCGCAGGGTTTCCAAGCCCGGGCTCCGTATATATTCGAACCGCGAGGATATGCCCCGCGTTATCAAAGGCCTCGGCATCGCGGTCGTATCCACCTCTAAGGGTGTTATGACCGACAAGCAGGCCCGCAAAGAAAATGTTGGCGGCGAAGTGCTCGCTTTCATCTGGTAAGGGAGGGAAAGAAATGTCTCGTATAGG
>CAYONL010000042.1:0-7027 GCA_964405305.1 uncultured Oscillospiraceae bacterium
GATGGAAGTCCGCGAGCTGCTCACCGAGTACGAATTCCCTGGCGATGAGATTCCGATAGTTGCCGGTTCCGCGCTGGAGTGCCTTGAGTGCGCCGCAGACCCGAACCTGCCCTGCTTCGAAGCTATAAAGAAGCTGTTGGATGCTGTCGACAACTATATTCCTACCCCGGACCGTAAGGCCGACCAGCCCTTCCTGATGCCCATAGAGGACATCTTCACCATCACCGGCCGCGGCACCGTTGTCACCGGTCGTGTTGAGCGTGGTATGGTCAAGGTCAACGACGAGGTCGAGATAGTCGGTCTGTCCGACGAGCGCAAGAAGACCGTCGTCACCGGCACCGAAATGTTCCACAAGACTCTGGACTTTGCAGAGGCCGGCGACAACGTTGGCTGCCTGCTCCGTGGCGTACAGCGTAACGATGTTCAGCGTGGACAGGTCCTGGCGAAACCGGGCTCCATCCACCCGCACACCAAGTTCCGCGGCCAGGTTTACGTCCTGAAGAAAGATGAAGGCGGCCGTCATACTCCGTTCTTCAACAACTACCGTCCGCAGTTCTTCTTCCGCACCACCGACGTCACCGGTGTCATCCAGCTGCCCGAGGGCGTTGAGATGTGCATGCCTGGCGATAACGTCGAGATGGATGTCGAGCTGATCACCCCGATCGCTATCGAAGTCGGTCTGCGTTTCGCTATCCGTGAGGGCGGCCGTACCGTCGGTTCCGGCGTCGTCATCGCGATCAACGAGTAATATCTCCAAAGTAAAGAGGGCCTCGAAAGGGGCCCTCTTTTGTTATGCGGATTTAGATGTATATCCACAGGCTCTGCCGGTGAGTGTAATAGCTTTGGCGAATAGCATTGAGCGAAGCGAATGGAAGTTTTAGCCGTGGATTAAAGCCGTGGGCCGGATAGGGCGGGCCGGTAACATGTCCGTTTGGAGCAGGGGCATACCGCCGGTTCGGCCGATGGTTTTGCCTGCGCGGATAAGTTATATGGCGCTTTATGCGCCCCGCGACCCGGGAACAGGCGCAAACCGACGATCAAATCACTCAATAGACAATAGAATAATAGCGAGTATAATAATATAAAATATATAAACGGCTCAAACAATGGCGAAAAAGCGCATGTTGGAGCCGTTTTGCTTATTCGTCCACAAACCGGTAGCCCACGCCCACCTCCGTCATGATGTAGCGCGGGTTGGCGGTGTCGCTTTCTATCTTCCGGCGGATATTGGCCATAAAGACCCGCAGGGTCTGATAGTCGTCGGTGGAGGGGTAGCCCCACACCTCGTTTTGAAGGAAGCGGTGGGTCAGCACCTTGCCCCGGTGCTCCACCAGCAAGAGCAGCAGCTTGTATTCTATGGGGGTAAGATGTATCTCCTCCCCGCGGACGAAAACGCGCCGCTTGTCGGTGTCAAGGCGAAGCTCCGCCAGTTCAAAAACGCTCAGGGCGCTCTCCTCGGGGCGGTAGTGGCGGAGGGCCACACGCATGCGGGCCAGCAGCTCCGCGATGGAAAACGGCTTTGTGATATAGTCGTCGGCCCCGGCGTCAAGGGCGGTCACCTTTTCCCGTTCCTGTCCACGGGCGGAGATTATTATGATGGGCACGCTGTCGGCCCGGCGTATCTCGGTCAGCACCTCCATGCCGTCTATATCGGGCAGGCCCAGATCCAAAAGTATGATGTCCGGGTTGTCGGCGTAAAACAGGGAAAGCCCGCCCAGCCCGTTTTCGGCTATCAAAACCTTGTAATCCTTGGTTTTCAGCGAAAGTTTCAAAAAGTTCTGGATGCTGCTGTCGTCCTCTATGACAAGAACGGTTTTGTCGGTCATGAACCCACCTCCAGCGGAAGGCGCAGGCTGAACGTCGCGCCGCCGGCATTATTGTTTTCGGCTGATATGGAGCCGTGGTGCGCCTCGGCAATGGAGCGGCAGATGGAAAGCCCCAGCCCCATGCCGCGGTAGCTGTCGCTCTGGTTCTGCATGGCGGAGTAAAAGCCCTCAAAGATCTCATCAAGCTTGTCGGGGCTGATGCCGCCGCCGTTGTCCGCCACCTGAAAAAGCATAAAGCCGCCGTCCTGCCCCGCGGATACGGTCACATGGGAGCCGGGCGGAGTGTGCTTAAAGGCGTTGTCTATCAGGTTGACGAGCACCTGTATTATAAGCTGGCCGTCCATGGGAACAAGAAGCACCTCGTCGGGCCGCTCAACGGTCAGCACATGGTCGCCGCCCCGCTTTTTTACGCGCATGACGGCCTCGGAGATTATGTCGTCCACGACCTCGTTTTTTATGTGGAGCTGCAGGCGGCCCTCCTGTATCCGGGTCATGTTGAGCAGGTTCTCCACCAGATTTCCGAGCCAGGTGGCGTCGGATGAGATGTCGTGGAGCACCGAGCGTATGGTCTCCTCGTCCAGCTCCGTAAAGTTCTCCTCAAGGAAGCCGGCCCCGCCGGCTATTCCGGTCAGCGGGGTTCGGAGGTCGTGGGAGATGCTGCGAAGCAGGTTGTTTTTAAGCTCCTCCCGCTGGATCTTCAAAAGGTTCTCCTCCTCGCGGACACGGAGCCTGTCGCGCTCGACCGCTATCGTCACCTCGGAAAGCACCGTCTCCGCAAGCTGCACCTCGGAGGGCTGGGGAGCGCCGTCGGGGCAGTCCAGCAGCGCGACGCCTATGGTGGAGTGCTTGCTTTTCAGCGGGATATAAAGCGCGGGCAGGGAGTCAAACTGCTTTTCGCCGCAGCCGCAGCGCTTAGTTTCCTTAAAGCACCAGCCGGCCGCGCTGTCCGCGTCGAAAAAATCCGCCTCGCTGTCCAAATGCAGGCTGCACCGGCGGGACAGCAGGCCGGAAACGCTGTGCTCGGAGTAGGAGACGATGTTTTTTTCGCCGGTGATATTTAAAAAGCCGCCTGCCATGCGGTGGAGCTTCTGCTGTATCTCCTCGTCAAGGCGGGCGAGGTTCATTCCGCTTTGCAGGCGGGTCATCAGCGTGGAGGCCACGATCGCGGCCACGATAAAGACGGTGAAGGAGACAAAGTAGTTGGCGTCGGTCACACGAAAGGTGAAGCGCGGCGACGTAAAGAAGTAGTTGAACAGCAGCACAAAGGCGACGCTTGAGACTATGCCGTAAACAAAGCTTTTGGTCCGCACGATTATGAGCACGACGGCCAGCAGAAAGACGATCAGTATGTTCTCCGCGCGAAGGCCGAGCTGCTCCAGCACATAGCCGGCCAGCAACGCGGAAAGAAGCACGCCGAGCCCTTCCCAAAGTGAGCGCCTGCCGGAGGAAGACATATCCTTCAAAAAAGCCCGCCGCCTTTCCCATATGATATTAATAATAATATCACTATGAACGGGATTAGGCAAGCGGGCACAGTTTTACGGTTTTTCGCCGGTTATAATGCTCAGGGCCTCGTTCTGATCCTCGGGGTCAGAGAGGATAAACAGCTTGTCGCCGGGAGCTATGATGCTTTGGCCGTTGGGCACGTGCATCTTTCCGTCCCGGAAGATACAGCCGATTATGGCGTGGTGGGGGAAATGGAGATCCACCAGCTTTTTGCCGACGCAGGGAAAGGCGGAATCCACCAGCAGCTCGGTCATAAACGCCTTCTGATCCTCTATGGAGAGGGTCTGTATGAGGTTTTCTATGGTGGAGGCCTGCTCAATATACCGCGCGACCATGTAGGTGGTGCTGATGACGGTGCTGAGCCCCAGCTTTTTAAAGACCTCGACATTTTTGGGGTTGGCCACGGCGCAAACGGCCTTTTTCACATTATACAGCTTTTTGGACAACTGGCAGATGGCGAGGTTGTCGGCGTCCCTGGGCGTCAGGGCGATGAGTATGTCGAAGCCGTTTATGTGGGCGTCGTCCAGCACGCTGCGGTCGGTGGCGTCGCCGATTATAATGGGTATCTCGTAGGTGTCGGCCAGATAGTTGCAGTACTCCTCGTCGTCATTTATGGCGACGACGGTGTGGTTTTTGTCGAGCAGAAAGCCGATGAGATAATCCGCCTTGGTGTGGCCTCCAACTATGGCTATCTTCAATTGGCGGATACTCCTTCCAGCTTGAGGTCGGAAAGATCTTCAAATTCCCGCAGGCAGAGCGAGAAGGGACAGATCACGTCTATGCCGTAGCCATCCACCAGCAGGGCCTTGTTGACGTCGGAGAGACGCATATAGACATGCTTAACTCCGTAAATGCGGCTGGCTATCTGCGCTATCAGGCTGTTGACCGTGTCGCTCTGCGTGGCGGCGATCAGCATGTCGGCCTCCTCTATGCAGGCGCGGTGGAGGATGTTTATCTGCGACGCGTCGCCCTCGATCCGGAAGCCGCTGAAATTGTCCGGAAGCCGGTGAAAGTTGGCGGAGTCCTTGTCTATGGCCACCACCTGAAAATTTTTGTCGCAAAGGGAGCCGGCCAGTGTCGCACCAAGTCTGCCGCAGCCGGCGACTATAGCGGTCTTTGGCTTGTTGAAAAGCATTTAATATACACCTCTTTGGGTTTCTTGAGAACTCTACCATAATAGCAACGAACACATAAAGATTGTAAGCCTATTTGCAAAGAAAGCATAAAGATAGTATAAATACGGCGGCGCGGACGGCAAAAGGCGGCGCAAACGCCCTCGCGTCCACGCCGCCCCGTCAATATAAGACAACTGTTACCGCTCCATGGCGGCTATGCTTTCGTCCAGCCGCGCGAGCTTTTCCTTTAGCGCGGAGAGCTTCTCCCTTTCGGAGGCGACGACCCTTTCAGGAGCCTTGGAGGTGAACGCTTCGTTTGAGAGCCTGCCCTCCAGCGCTGAAACCTCCTTCTCCGCGCCCGCCTTCTCTTTGGTGAGCCGGGCCAGCTCCTTCTCAACGTCCACCAGCTCCGCCAGCGGGATAAATATGCGCGCGCTGTCGGTTATCACCTGAACGCAGCCCTCGTGCGAATATTCTTCGCCTATCTCCACCTCGGAGGCGGAGGCCAGGCGCTGGAAGAACGGCGCGCCCTGTCTGAAAACCTCCGGCTGATCGGTGACTATCCGCAGGCTCGCCTTTTTGGAGGGCGGCACACCCATCTCGGCGCGGCGGTTTCTTACGGCCTTTATGGCGTCCATGATCTTCTGGAAGTCGCGCTCCTCGGCGGCAAAGCTGTGCTCCTCGCTGTACTCGGGCCAGGGCGCGACCATGATGGAGTCGCCCTCGTGGGGCAGGCTCTGCCACAGCTCCTCCGTAATGAAGGGCATGAACGGATGGAGCAGGCGCAAAGAGCCGGTTAGCACCCAGACCAGCATCCGGCGGGCGTTGTCCGCTGTCTCGCCGCCGGCCTGGAGCCTTGACTTCGCAAGCTCGATATACCAGTCGCAGAACACGTCCCAAATAAAGTCGAAAACCTTTTGCTCGGCCACGCCTATGTCGTAGTTGCCAAGGTTTTCCGTAACATCCTTTACCACGTCGTTAAACTGGCTGAGCACCCATTTGTCCTCAAGGGTAAGCGTCTCGGGCAGCTCGTGCTCATCGAAATCCTCCGGCAGGTTCATGAGCACGAAGCGGGTGGCGTTCCATATCTTGTTGGCGAAGTTGCGGCAGGAGATCACCTTTTCGTCGGTAAAGCGGCTGTCGTTTCCGGCGGAGATACCGGTAACAAGGGCCAGACGGAGGGCGTCGGCGCCGAACCGGTCTATCACATCCAGCGGGTCTATGCCGTTGCCAAGGCTTTTGCTCATCTTGCGGCCCTCGGCGTCCCGCACAAGGCCGTGTATGAGCACGTCCTTAAACGGAGCCTTGCCCGTGTAGGCGAGGCCGGAGAAGATCATGCGTGAGACCCAGAAGGTGATGATGTCGTAGCCGGTCACCAGCACGTCGGTGGGGTAAAAATACTCAAGCTCCGGCGTTTCGTCGGGCCAGCCAAGGGTGGAAAACGGCCACAGCGCGGAGGAGAACCAGGTGTCCAGCGTATCGGGGTCCTGATGCAGGTGCTCGCCGCCGCAGTGGGCGCATTTTTCCGGCGCGCCGTCCTCACAGACAGTCTCTCTGCCGCAGTCGTCGCAGTACCAGACCGGTATGCGGTGGCCCCACCAAAGCTGGCGGCTGATGCACCAGTCGCGTATATTCTCCATCCAGTGGAAGTAGTTCTTTTCAAAGCGCTCCGGTATGAAGCGGATGTCTCCGTTTTTGACGGCCTCTATGGCGGGCTCGGCCAGCTTTTTCATATCGACGAACCACTGCAGCGAGACGCGCGGCTCCACCGTGGTGTGGCAGCGGTAGCAGGTGCCCACGTTGTGCTCGTGCGGCTCCACCGAAACAAGGAAGCCGCCCTTTTCCAAGTCTTCGACGACCTTTTTGCGGGCCTCGTATCTGTCCATCCCGGCGTAGGCGGGGTAGTCGTCGGTTATTTTCGCGTCGTCCGTCAGCATGCAGAGCACCGGCAGGTCGTGGCGGCGGCCGACCTCAAAGTCGTTGGGGTCGTGGGCGGGGGTTATTTTTACAACGCCGGTGCCAAACTCCATGTCCACGTAGTCGTCGGCTATGACGGGTATCTCGCGCCCCACCAGCGGCAGGGTGACGGTCTTGCCCACGTATTTCTGATACCGCTCGTCCGCGGGGTTTACGGCCACGGCGGAGTCGCCCAGCAGCGTTTCAGGGCGGGTGGTGGCCAGCTCCAAATATCCGGAGCCGTCGGTAAACGGATAGCGCAGATGCCAGAAGTATCCGGCCTGATCCTCATACTCGACCTCCGCGTCGGAGATGGAGGTCTTGCAGTGGGGACACCAGTTTATTATGCGCTCGCCTCTGTAAATAAGGCCCTCGCCGTACAGCCTTGCGAACACCTTGCGCACGGCCTTGGAACAGCCCTCGTCAAGAGTAAAGCGCTCCCTCTCCCAGTCGCAGGAGGAACCCATCTTCTTCAGCTGCTCCACTATGGTGCCGCCGTATTTCGCGCGCCAGTCCCACGCCCGCTCAAGAAAAGCGTCGCGGCCTATGTCCGCCTTTGTCAGCCCCTCTTTTTTCAGAGCCTCGACTATTTTGGCTTCGGTGGCGATGGAGGCGTGGTCCGTG
>CAYONL010000042.1:7037-13724 GCA_964405305.1 uncultured Oscillospiraceae bacterium
CCACCACGTTCTGGGTCGCGATCCCGGCATGATCCGTGCCGGGCATCCAAAGCGCCTCGGAGCCCTGCATGCGCTTCCAGCGGATCAGCACATCTTGAAGCGTGTTGTCCATGGCGTGGCCCATGTGCAGCTTGCCGGTTATGTTGGGCGGCGGGATGACGATGGTGAACGGCTTTTTGTCCGGGTTCGGTTCGGCGTGAAAATACCCGCCGTCAAGCCAGAATTTGTAAATGCGGCCCTCGACCTGCGCCGGGTCGTAGACCTTATCGAGTTCTTTTCGCATGACTTATCCTCTTTTCGGGAAAAAATACTATACATGTCATTATACTTTAGTTCGCTTCAAAGTTCAACACAAAATTGGCTTTGCGGCGCGCCATACTTTTTAAAAGGATATACAATAGCCGTTTTTTCGTTTTACATGGATTTAACATTGCCGTACTTTTGGATTTTACTTTCGTAATTTAAGATAATAACCAAAGAGAGAAAAAACAAAGGCGAAAGGATGAGAAACGATGAGAAAAATTTTTGCAATCATGATGGCTGCGCTGCTGCTTTTGGCGGCTGGGTGCGGCGCCTCCGATACGGAAAAGACCGTTTCGACCGACGGCTCCACCTCCATGGAAAAGGTGATAGGCGCTTTGGGCGAGGCCTTTACCATGGCGAACCCGGACGTTAAGTTCACCTACAACCCCACCGGCTCCGGCAGCGGAATAACGGCGGTGGAGGAGGGTCGCTGCGACATAGGGCTTTCCAGCCGTGCGCTGAAAGACGAGGAAAAGGCAAAGGGCCTTACCGAAACAGTTTTGGCCTACGACGGGATAGCGGTTATCGTGAACCCGGAAAATACGGTTGCGGGGCTGACGCTGGAGCAGCTTGCCGCCATATTCACAGGCGGCATAACGAACTGGAAAGAGGTTGGCGGCGCGGATTCTGAAATAGTGCTCATCGGCCGTGAGGCCGGAAGCGGCACAAGGGACGGCTTTGAGTCCATAACGGGTACGGAGGACAACTGTAAATACAGGCAGGAGCTGACCTCCACCGGCGACGTGATAACGACCGTCTCCCAAAATCCCAACGCAGTGGGGTATGCCTCCCTTGCCTCCGTAAAGGACAGCGTGAAGATGCTTGAGGTTGACGGAGTGGCCCCGACGGAGGAAGCGGTAAAGGGTGGCTCCTATGTGGTGCAGCGTCCGTTCGTGCTTGTTACAAAGGAGGGGCGGGCTCTCTCCGAGACGGCGCAGGCCTTCTTTGACTACATCATCTCGCCCGACGCGGCGGAGATGATAGCAAAGGCGGGCGCGGTTGCCGCTGCCGGCTGAAAATAAAAAAACGATGACCGCGGCGGCTGTTCGGCTGCCGCGGGAAAGTGATATAAGAGGGAAACGCCATGATAAAAGGAGCCAAGACGGACAAGCCGCTGGAGACAGCCGTACACATCATATTTCTGCTGCTGGGGCTTACGGCGGTGGGCTGCGTGCTGCTCATCAGCGTGTATCTGGTGATAGCGGGCGTGCCGGCCATAAGGGAAATAGGGCTGATAGATTTCCTGTTTGGAACAAAGTGGGCCTCCACGGCGGCGGACCCCTCCTTCGGAATACTTCCGTTCATACTGACCTCGGTCTACGGCACGGCGGGGGCCATAGTTTTGGGTGTGCCGGTGGGCTTTATGACCGCCGTGTACATCAGCAAGCTGGCGCCGGGGGGAGTGCGGGCCGCGGCGGAGGGCGCCATAGGTCTGCTGGCGGGCATACCTTCGGTGGTGTACGGTCTGGTGGGCATGCTGGTGCTCGTTCCCGCCATAAGGGTGATTTTCGGTGTGCCGGACGGGGCAAGCCTGCTGGCGGCCATAGTCGTTTTGGCGGTGATGATACTGCCCTCCATCGTAAAAGTCTCCGTCACAGCGCTGGACGCCGTGCCAAAGACGTATGAGGACGCATCCCTTGCCCTGGGCGCTACGCCGGTGGAGACATATATGCGCGTCTCCGTTCCCGCGGCGAAAAACGGCATAGCGGCGGCGGTGGTTCTCGGCGTGGGAAGGGCTATCGGCGAAGCCATGGCGGTCATGATGGTGGCGGGCAACGTGGCGAACATGCCCTCGCTGTTCCAAAGCGTGCGGTTCCTGACCACCGCCGTCGCCAGCGAGATGTCCTATTCCTCGGGCTTGCAGCAGCAGGCGCTGTTCTCCATTGCGCTGGTGCTGTTCCTGTTCATAATGCTTATAAACGCGGCGCTGAATCTGCTGTTCAAAGGGGGGAGCGATAAATGAAAAACACGCTTTCAAAGGGCAGGCGCGCTTACTGCCTGACCATGAAGCTGCTCATGTGGGCGGCGGCCGGAGTGACCTGCGCGCTGACGGCGTTCATCATCATATACGTGTTCTGGCGCGGGCTGCCCAACATAACGTGGGAGCTACTAACCACAAAACCGAGTATTCTGTCCGACAGCATCGGCATCCTGCCCGACATACTCAACACATTGTATATAGTTGTAGCCTCGCTCACGGTCGTACTGCCGCTGGGCGTCGGCGCGGCAATTTATCTTACCGAGTATGCGGGCACAAGCCGCCTGACAAGGGTGATAGAGTATGCCGCCGAGACGCTTTCCGGCATACCGTCCATCATCTACGGCCTTGTGGGGATGCTGTTTTTCTGCCAGTTTTTAAATATGAAGACCTCGCTTATGGCCGGCGCGCTGACCCTGTGCATCATGAACCTGCCCACGGTCATGCGCACGACGCAGGAAAGCCTCAAGACCGTTCCAAAAGGGCTTCGCGAGGGCGCGTACGGGCTGGGCGCGAACAAGTGGCGGGTTATCCGCACGGTGGTGCTGCCGGAGAGCGTGCCGGGAATAATGACGGGGTGCATACTGTCGGTGGGGCGCATTTTGGGCGAGTCGGCGGCGCTGCTTTTTACGGCGGGGCTGGCCCACGAGCTTTGCGGGTTTGTCGAGGGCCTCGGCGGCGCTGGCGCAACGCTGACGGTGGCGCTGTACGTCTACGCCAAGGAGCGCGGAGAGTTCGGCGTGGCCTTTGCCATAGCGGCCATATTAATGATCTTCGCGGTGCTCATAAACTGGGCGGCCGACATCACGGGTAAAAAGCTGAGGAACAGGAGAGGACTATGAACATAATTGAGACGGAAAAGCTCTGCCTCTGGTACGGAGAGACAAAGGCTCTGAGCGATGTGAGCATAGACATAAAGGAAAAAAGCATTACCGCGCTTATAGGCCCCTCCGGCTGCGGCAAATCGACATTTTTAAAGACCCTAAACAGGATGAACGACCTCATTCCCGGCGTGAGGATAGAGGGAAGCGCCCGCTACAAAGGCGACGACATCTACGCGCCCGGTGTGGACGTGACGGCCCTGCGCAAAGAGATAGGCATGGTGTTCCAGACGCCGAACCCGTTCCCCATGAGCGTCTACGACAACGTGGCCTACGGCCCGCGCACCCACGGCATAAAGAACAAGGCGAAGCTGGACGACATAGTCGAGCGTTCGCTGCGTGACGCCGCCATTTGGGACGAGGTCAAGGACAGGCTGAAAAAATCGGCGCTGGGCTTTTCCGGCGGGCAGCAGCAGAGACTCTGCATAGCCCGGGCGCTGGCCGTGGAGCCGCAGGTCCTGCTGATGGACGAGCCGACAAGCGCGCTGGACCCGATTTCGACGGCTAAAATAGAGGAGCTTGCTCTGGAGCTTAAAAATCGCTATACTATAATTATAGTTACCCACAACATGCAGCAGGCGGTCAGGATTTCGGACGACACGGGCTTTTTCCTTTTGGGCGAGCTGATAGAATACGGCGAAACGCAGCGCCTTTTTGCCCAGCCCAGGGACAAGCGCACAGAAAATTATATAACCGGGAGGTTTGGATAATGAGAACGCGGTTCGACGAGCAGCTTTCGCTTTTAAACCGTGAGCTGACGGAGATGGGCGCGCTTTGTGAGGCGGCCATATCGGGGGCTTGCCGCGGCCTTTTAAACTTTGCGGAGAGGGACGGCGCCGAGGTCTCGGAGCTGGAGGCGGAGATAGACCACAAGGAGCGGGACATAGAGTCGCTTTGTTTAAAGCTGTTGTTGCAGCAGCAGCCGGTGGCCAGCGACCTCCGGCAGATTTCGGCGGCGCTAAAAATGATAACTGATATGGAGCGTATCGGCGACATGGCCTGCGACATATCAGATATGACGGCGGAGCTGGGACAGGTGGACGGAGATTTCGGCCCTATAGACGAGATGGCCGCCGCCACCATGAGCATGGTGACGGAGAGTGTGGATGCCTTTGTGCGCCGGGACGTGGGAATGGCCACCGCCGTCATAGCCCGCGACGACAAGGTGGATGAGCTTTTTGAGCGGGTGAAGGCGAAGCTCATTGAAAAGATAGCCGACGACAAACACGACAGCGAGCAGGCGGTGGATATCCTGCTGATAGCCAAATATTTCGAAAGGATAGGCGACCACGCGGAGAATGTTGCCGAGTGGGTCTCCTTTTCGGTGACGGGAATCCATAAAGGAGAGGTCGAGCTATGATCTTTTGCGTAGAGGATGACGCCAGCATAAGAGAGATAGAGGTGTATACCCTCCGTTCAACGGGGTTTGAGGCGCGGGGCTTTGCCGATGGGGCGGGCTTTTTCGCCGCCGTGAGGGAGGGCGCGCCGGAGCTTGTTCTGCTTGACGTCATGCTGCCGGGCGACGACGGTATGACGATACTGAAAAAGCTGAAAGCGGACCCGGCGACAAAAGCTCTGCCGGTGATAATGGCCACGGCCAAGGACACGGAGTACGACAGGGTGGCGGGGCTGGATCTCGGTGCGGACGACTACCTTGTCAAGCCCTTTGGAATGATGGAGATGGTGGCGCGGGTAAAGGCCGTGCTGCGCCGGAGCGGGTTGAAAAAAGAGGAGGAGACGCTGACCTTTGGCGGCATAGGGCTGGACACGGGCGAGCACACCGTTACGGCGGACGGCGCGCGGGTGGAGCTGACGCTAAAAGAGTTCGAGGTGCTGCGTCTGCTTATGTCGCGGCCGGGAACTGTGTTTACAAGGGAGGCGCTGCTTTCCGCCGTGTGGGGCCAGGATTACGACGGCGAGACGCGCACAGTGGATGTGCACATAAGAACACTTAGGGCCAAGCTGGGCGCGTGCGGCGAGCTTATCGGTACGGTGCGCGGCGTGGGCTACAGGCTGGAGGCGCGGGACAGATGACGAAAAAAATCTTCCGCGCTATTTTTATTGTCGCCACCGCCATGCTGGGAGCCTGCACCGTGCTCATTCTCGGCGTGCTTTACGGCTACTTTTCCGAGTACCAGAAAAGCATGCTCGTTTCGGAGACCCGGCTTGCGGCGCAGGGAGTGGAAAAAAGCGGAGCGGACTACTTTACGGGCCTTTTGTCGCCGGATTGCCGCTTTACGTGGATAGCGAAGGACGGCACAGTGCTGTATGATACAAAGCTGGACGCGGAAACGATGGGAAACCACGCGGACCGCGAGGAGGTGACCGAAGCGCTGGAAACCGGCATGGGAGAAAGCGTCAGGCGCTCGTCAACTCTCGGCGAAAACATGATGTACAGGGCGATACGGCTTCGGGACGGCACGGTGCTGCGCGCCTCCACCACGCAGTACACGGCTTTTATGCTTATGATGGGCGTCATGCAGCCCGTGATACTGCTGTTGGCGGCGGCTGTTGCGGCCTCGGCTTTTTTGGCCCGGCGGGTGTCGTCAAAGCTGGTGCGCCCGCTCAACACGCTGGATCTTGAGCACCCGCTTGAAAACGACGCCTATGGCGAACTGGCCCCTCTGTTCACAAAGCTGGAGCACCAGAAACGTCAGATAAAAGGCCAAATGGAGGAGCTGGAGCGAAAGAAAGGCGAGTTCGCGGCGGTGACGGAGGGCATGGGCGAGGGCCTTGTGCTGCTGGGCGCGGACGGGCGCGTGCTCATCATGAACCCGGCGGCGATGAAGCTGTTCGGCACGGACGAGAGCTACGTGGGGCAGGATATGCTGGCGGTGGACAGGAGCCTTGCCATGCAGAAGCTCATAAAGCGCGCCATGGGCGGCGAACGCGGCGAGGCGCTGATGGAGCTGGCCGCCGGGAAATATCAGGTGGACGCAAGCCCCGTTACGGCGGACGGAGAGACGGCGGGCGTGTGCCTGCTGGCCTTCGACGTGACGGAAAAGACCCTTGCGGAGAGACAGCGCCGGGAGTTTTCGGCCAACGTCTCCCACGAGCTGAAAACGCCGTTACAAACCATAATGGGCTCGGCGGAGCTTATAGAAAACGGGCTGGTGAAGCCGGAGGATATGCCGGTATTCGTGGGGCGCATACGCTCCGAAACGGCCCGCATGGTGACGCTTATCGACGACATAATCCGGCTGTCCCAGTTGGACGAGGGCGGCGATATGCCCCGGGAGCGGGCGAACCTTTTGGAAATAGCCCGGGAGGCGGCGCGCGCCCTTTCCGCAAAGGCGGGGGAGCGGAGCGTCACGCTGACGGTGACGGGCGAAAAGGTCTGGCTGAGCACCGTCCGACGGCTGACGTATGAGATAATTTACAACCTCTGCGACAACGCGATAAAATACAACGTGCCCGGCGGCAGCGTCAGCGTGACCGTGCTCAAGGACGGCGAAAACGCGGTGCTCACGGTGGCGGACACGGGGATAGGCATACCGAGGGACGCACAAAACCGGGTGTGCGAGC
>CAYONL010000043.1:0-13439 GCA_964405305.1 uncultured Oscillospiraceae bacterium
AAATCGGAGGATATTATCTTGTTCAGCCGCTCGATGAGGCCCTTGTCGTAAAACTCGTTGAAGAACTTCATCTCCTCCGGGCACTTGTCCAGAACATAGCGGAAAATATGCTTTATCATGTCCTCGGAGAGCTGCATCTCGTCGGAGAGGTCGGCGAAGGCCATCTCCGGCTCTATCATCCAAAACTCGGCGGCGTGGCGCGGCGTGTTGGACTTTTCGGCGCGGAAGGTGGGGCCAAAGGTGTAGATGTTGGAAAAGGCCATGGCCATCGCCTCGCCCTCAAGCTGGCCAGAGACGGTGAGCCCGGTGGTCTTGCCGAAGAAATCTTCGCTGTAGTCTATGGTTCCGTCCTCGTTGCGGGGCGGGTCGTTCATGTCCAGAGTGGTCACGCGGAACATCTCGCCCGCGCCCTCGCAGTCGCTGCCGGTTATCAGCGGGGTGTGAACGTACACAAAGCCGCGCTCCTGAAAAAACTGGTGTATGGCGAAGGCCGCGGCCGAACGCACGCGGAAGGCGGCGCTGAAGGTGTTGGTGCGGGGACGCAGGTGCGCAATGGTGCGCAGATACTCCATGGAGTGGCGCTTTTTTTGCAGGGGGTAGTCGGGGGAGCTTTCGCCCTCCACCTCTATCGCGTCGGCGTGCAGCTCGAAGGGCTGCTTCATTTCGGGGGTCAGCACTATCATACCTGTTACGGAGACCGCCGCGCCGACGTTGAGCCTGGTGATCTCCTTGAAATTATTGACCTTGTCCTCCTCGTAAACGACCTGGAGATTGGAGAAGAAGGTGCCGTCGTTCAGCTCGATAAAGCCCAGCGATCTCGAGTTTCGCGAGGTCTTGACCCATCCCGAGATTTTTACGGGTTCGGAGACAAAATCCTCCGGCGCGGCAAATATTAGCCGCAGCTCCGTCCTTTTCATGGTATCACCTCATATATCTTCTTTTCTGCCGTTTCTGGCGGCATATGGATATTATATGCGCACAGGGGGACAATGGCAAGGATTTTTTGAAAAAGCGGGCGGGAGAATTGTTTTGTTTATAGTTTTATGGTAAAATATTTTAATTAGCTATAACACAACGACAACGGAGGGACTATGGATAACAATTACGAATCCCGCCTTAACCCGCGCCAGCTTGAGGCTGTGAAGCACACGGAGGGCCCGCTGCTCATACTTGCCGGGGCCGGAAGCGGAAAGACCACCGTGCTCATCGACCGGGTGGCGCATCTTATAGAGACAGGCGTGCGTCCGTGGAACATACTGGCGATCACCTTTACGAACAAGGCGGCGGACGAGCTGCGCGCCCGTCTGGGCCAGCGGCTGGGAACTCAGGCGGAGGACGTCTTTGCCTCCACCTTCCACTCCATGTGCGTGCGCATCCTCCGCCGGGACATCGACAGGCTGGGCCTTGCCCGCGGTTTTACAATTTACGACTCCGACGATTCCGTGCGCGTGGTGAAAAAGTGCCTTAAAGAACTCTCAATGGACGACAAAAAGTTCCCGCCGAAGCAGCTTTTGGGAATGATAAGCCGCGCGAAGGACGCCATGGAGACGCCGGAGGGCATGGAGTCGCGGGCTTCGGGCACATCGGATTTCAGGCTTTCGGTGGCGGCCAAGGTCTACCGCCGGTATCAGCAGGAGCTGACCGCCGCGGACGCGCTGGATTTTGACGACCTGCTGTGCTATGTGGTGCGGCTGTTCAGGGAGTGCCCGGACGCGCTGGAGTATTATCAGAACCGCTGGCGCTACATCATGGTGGACGAATATCAGGACACGAACCATGTGCAGTACCTGCTGGTCTCCATGCTGGCGGAAAAATACAAAAATATCTGCGTTGTGGGCGACGACGACCAGAGCATATACAAGTTCCGCGGGGCCACCATAGAAAACATACTCTCGTTCGAAAACCAGTTCGCCGGGGCAAAGGTCATCCGGCTGGAGCAGAACTACCGCAGCACCCAGAACATACTTGACGCCGCGAACCATGTCATAGCCAACAACACCGAGCGCAAGGGCAAGGAGCTTTGGACGGCGAACGGAGCGGGGCCGAAGATAACGGCGCGCCGGGCGGAGAATGAGGAGGCCGAGGCCGCCTTTGTTGCCGACACCGTGCTGGATGGCGTGGCGAGAGGGGACAGCTTCGGAGATTACGCCGTGCTTTACCGCATGCACGCCCAGTCGAACAGCATTGAAAAAGCCTTTATGCGCGCCAGTGTGCCGTATAAAGTTATTGGCGGCCTGCGTTTTTATGAGCGCAAGGAGGTCAAAGATATACTTGCGTACCTTTCCGTCATAGCGAACCCGGCGGACAGTCTGCGCCTTGCCCGCATAATAAACGAGCCAAAGCGCGGCATAGGCGACGCCACGATGGAGGCCGCGGGACAGATATCCGCCGCCACGGGCGCGCCTGTTTTTGAGGTGCTGCGCCACGCCGACGAGTACGCCGACCTTGGAAGAAAAGCCGCCGTACTGAAAACTTTTACAGGCATGATGGAAAGCCTTATGGAGACAGCGGAGAGCGAGGCTCCCGATGCGCTTTTCGACGAGGTGGTGGAAAAGACCGGGTATATGAGCATGCTCAAGGCTATGGGCCTGGAGGGCGAGAGCCGCATAGAGAACGTGGGCGAGCTGAAAACGAACATAGTGAAGTATATGGAGAACGCCGAGGAACCCACGCTGGGCGGATTTCTGGAGGAGGTTGCACTCTATACCGACCTTGACCGGTTGGAGGAGGGCGACAACGTGCTCATGATGACGCTGCACTCCGCAAAGGGTCTGGAGTTTAAAAACGTGTTCGTCATAGGCATGGAGGAGGGCATATTTCCCGGCACCGCGGCCATATACGAGCCGTCGGAGATGGAGGAGGAGCGCCGCCTTGCCTACGTTGGGATAACGAGGGCGAGGGAGCACCTGTGGCTGACCGCGGCGGCCTCGCGCATGCTTTTTGGTCAGACGAACCGGAACCTGCCCTCCCGCTTTATGGAGGAGATACCCGACGAGCTGAAGGAGACGACCGACGAGACCGCCCGCCGGAGCGCGACGCAGCAGCGCGCCTACCACTTTGATCAGGAGGCGGGCGGAAGGATAAGCGCCCAGGTCAGCTTTACGCCGCAGCAGAAGAAGGCGCCGGGCGAAAGCTACCGGGCGGGCGACACGGTGAGCCACCGGGTTTTCGGCCGCGGAGTGGTTTTAAAGGCCACACCCATGAGCGGCGACACGCTGCTTGAAATAGCGTTTGACGCGGCCGGAACGAAAAGGCTGATGGCCGCCTTCGCAAAGCTTAAAAAGGAGTGATCCCATTGGCTGTGCTGACTGCTCTTTTGGATGTAATAGACATTCCCACGGCGGAGGAAGCCTCAGAACTGGCGGAGGCTCTGGCCACTACGCCGCCTCAGGAGCTGTGGGAGAAATACCGCTGGCCACTGATTACGGCGCTCATCGTGCTGGTGGTTGGCTACTTTGTCATAAAGCTGCTTGTTTCGCTGGCGGCCAGGGGATTGCGCCACAGCCGTCTGGACAACAGCAGCCACCGAATAATCCTCTCGTCGCTCAAAATTCTGCTGGGGCTGGTGGTGGTGCTGACCGCCGCCTCCACACTGGGCATACCGATGACCTCCACACTGGCGCTGTTCAGCGTGTTTGCACTGGCCGTCTCGCTGGCGGTGAAGGACGGGCTTTCCCATTTCGCGGGCGGGATAATGATACTGGCGTCCAAGCCTTTTGCGGTGGGCGACTTTATTGAGAGCAAGGCCGACGGCGTCACCGGCACAGTGCAGGAGATCGGGCTTATCCACACAAAGCTGAAAACGCTGGACCACAAGCAGGTGTTCATACCGAACGGCGTGCTCATAGCCTCCACCGTCATAAATTACACCGGTACCGGGGTGCGCCGGGCCGACATCGTTTTTCCAATCCCCTATTCCGAGGATTTTCACAGGGCCAAGGATATAATAAGGCGTGTGGCGGAGAGCAACGAAAGGGTGCTGGAGGGGTACGAGCCGGTCATCAGGGTCACGGAGCTGGCGTCCTCAAGCGTGAACATACTCTGCCGCGTCTGGGTGGGCAGGGACGACTATGAGGACGTGAAGTTCGACCTGCTGGAGGGCGTGATGGACGCCTTTGGCAGGGAGGGCATTTCAATACCGTTTGACCAGCTTGATGTGCACGTTGTGGGCGAACAGGCGAAATAAGCCTTTTGTCCATTGTATATGCAAAATCTTGTGCTATAATAAAAAATCGTATTTAAATGTTGGGAGATGACCGGATGACCACACCATTTTGCCGCGAGAATATTGGCAACGGCGTGTTTTTCAGCTCAGTCAGAGAGGAAAAGTTCAAGTCGGACAGGCTGACCGTCTGCCTTGTAGCGCCGCTGGAAAAGGAAAACGCGGCCGTGAACGCCATAGTGCCGTTCGTTCTGCGCAAGGGCTGCCGGGCGTACCCGGACTTTACGCTGTTAAATAAAAAACTGGCGAAGCTTTACGGCGCGCTGCTGGACGCGGACGTGACGAAATACGGCGACAGGCAGATCATGCACGTCTCCATCCAGGCGCTGGACGACCGCTATACCATAGGCGGCGACAGGATGGTGGAGGAGTGCGCGGAGCTGCTGGCCTCCGTGGTGCTGGAGCCGAACTTTGCCGGCGACGGGCTGTTTTTGGAAAAGGATCTGGAGCTGGAGCGCCAGTATCTTATAGACACCATAGAAAGCGACCTGAACGACAAGCGGGTGTACGCGATAAAGCGCTGCACCGGCATGCTTTTTAAGGGCGAGCCCTTTGAGGTCAGGCGCTACGGAACAAGGGAGCAGGCCGGGGCCATAACCCGGGAGGCCGCCACAGAGGCGTGGCGGCGGCTTGTAAAGACCTGCCGCGTGGAGGTAGTGTTTACCGGCGCGGGCGACCCGGAACCGGCCAAAGAGATATTCAGACGCCGCTTTGCCGGGGTGGAGCGGGAGCCGGCGGAGTTTAAGAAGCCAGTACTCAGGGTTTTGGCCGCCCCGCTAAAGACCGAGGACGAGACCATGGAGGTGGCGCAGGGCAAGCTCGTGATGGGTTACCGCATGGGCGCGCCGGAGGGCAGAGATGAAATAAACGCCGCGAGGATGATGTCCGCCATGTTCGGCGCAACGCCGTTCTCAAAGCTGTTTATAAATGTGCGGGAGAAGATGAGCCTTTGCTATTACTGCGTCTCCCGCTACGACAGGCCCACCGGAGTAATGATAGTGGACAGCGGCGTGGAACAGGACAACCGCCGGGCCGCCGAGGATGAGATACAAAACCAGCTTGCGCTGATGGCAAAGGGCGATTTTTCCGACGAGGAGCTGGCCAACACCGTGCTCATCATGAAAAACGGCTTGCAGACGGTGGGCGACATGCTGGACACCATAGAGGGCTGGTATCTGACCCGGATATTGGAGGGAGACAGCCTTACGCCGGAGGAGGACGCCGCCGGCATGGAGAATGTTACAAGGGAGCAGGTCATGGCCGCGGCCGCCAAGGCACAGCTTGAGGCCGTCTACTTCCTGCATGGAGAGGAGGGCGCCGAAGATGAGTGAGAACGCGAAGGTCATCAGCTCAAAGCGGCTGGGCGACAGCTACACTGTTATAAAGCACGCAAGCGGTCTTACGCTGCTGCTGGCTCCCATGCAGGGCTTTTCCAGCGCCTACGCCATGTTCGCCACGGCCTACGGCTCCATAGACACCTGCATCCGCACCGAAAAGGGCGGCGAGTTTGAAAAGCTGCCGGAGGGCATCGCCCACTACCTTGAGCACAAGCTGTTTGAGAGCGAGGACGGCGACGCGTTTCAGCGTTACGCGGCCACAGGGGCCTCCGCCAACGCCTTCACCGCCTTTGACCGCACAAGCTATCTGTTCTCCTGCACCGACAGGTTTGAGGACAGCCTTGAGATACTGCTGGATTTCGCCACCCACCCATATTTTACGGCGGAGACGGTGGCCAAGGAGCAGGGCATAATCGGTCAGGAGATACGCATGTACGACGACAGCCCGGACTGGCGGGTGCTGTTCAACCTGCTGGGGGCCATGTACAAAAACCATCCCGTCCGCATAGATATCGCCGGTACGGTGGAGAGCATAGCGAAGATAAACGCGGACCTGCTTTACCGCTGCTACAACACGTTTTACAATCTCCACAACATGGTGCTCGCCGTGGCGGGCAACTTTGACGTGGAAACGGTGCTCAAAGTCGCGGACAGGGTGCTCAAACCCGCGCCGGAGCTGCACCTTGAGCGGGCGCCGGTGGAGGAGCCGGACGGCGTTGTGACGGAATACGTGGAGCAGAAGCTGCCCGTTTCCGTGTCGATGTTCCAGGCCGGGTTTAAAGGCATATCGGGCACGGAGGCGGAGAATTTCCGCGGGACAGTGCTGGACGAGATATTTGCGGAGGCCCTGTGCGGAGAGGCGACGCCGCTTTACCGCCGCCTTTATGACGAGGGCGTGATAAACTCCACCTTTGGGACAGAGGTGTTTTCGGGCCGGGACTATATCTCGATCTTTGTGTCGGGCGAGAGCCGGGACCCGAAGGCTGTTTTTGCCGCGCTGAAAGAGGGCTTTCGGCGGCTTGTCCGGGAGAGCATACCGGCGGAGGAGTTTGAGGAGGCGCAAAAGACCGTCTACGGCCACTACGTGCGCATGAGCGAGCGGGTGGAGGGCGTGGCCTCGTCCCTTATGAACTGCTACTTCCCGGGTGTGGACCCGTACGAGCTGTGCGAAACGGCCGCCGGCGCCACGGTAGAAAAGGTGCTGGAGCGGGCAAAGGCCGTCTACAGCGAGGAACGCGCGGCGCTTTCCGTAATTGTGCCGCCGGAAAACTGATAAATTTCCTTAAGGAGCAGAAAGATGACTGACGTAATTTCGTTCCCCGGTCTGGGGCTGGAGTTCACGATAAACCGGGTGGCCTTTTCGATTGGCGGGCTGGATATTTACTGGTACGCCATACTGATATCCGCCGGGTTCGCGCTGGGGCTGCTTTTCGCGTTTAAAAATTTCAAGGAGTTCGGGCTTGACGGCGACAGAGTGATAGACGTCATACTCATCGCCACGATTTTCGGAATAGTGGGCGCGAGAGCATACTATGTGGCGCTGGAGTGGGATCGCTACAAGGGGAACCTTGCGGAGATACTCAACTTCCGAAACGGCGGCCTCGCCATTTACGGCGCGCTGATATTCGGCCTTGCCGCGGCGTTTTTCGCGGCCCGGTGGCGTAAGGTGAAGTTCCTGCCGCTGCTGGACCTGGTGTTCGGCGCGGTGTTCATAGGCCAGGCCGTAGGCCGCTGGGGCAACTTTGTCAATATGGAGGCCTTCGGCGGCAACACGTCCCTGCCCTGGGGCATGACGAGCCAGACCATACAGAACTATATAACCAGCCATACGGCGGCGCAGCTTGGAACGGTCATGGATGCCAGCCTGCCTGTGCACCCCACCTTCCTCTACGAGTCTATCTGGTGCGCCATAGGCTTTACGCTGTATTGTTATTTGTATAAAAAGCGCCGCTTTGATGGCGAGATGTTCCTTTTCTACACAAGCTGGTACGGGTTCGGCAGGATGATAATAGAGGGCATGCGCACCGACAGCCTGTGGCTCGGAACCATGCGGGCGTCCCAGGTGCTGGCGGGGCTGCTGTTCGTCGCCTCCGTTGTGGTGGAGCTGATGGTGCGCTCGAAGATAAAGCGCCAGAACGACCCGGAGTACCTGAAGCTTTACAAGTACAGCGAGGAGAGCCAGCTCATTGTGGCGGGCGAGTACGACTACAGGCGCGGCGTCTCCAAGGCGGAGGCTGCGGCCATGGAGGCGGCGGAGGAAGCCGCAGAGGACGGCGAGGATTTTGCGAAGCCCGAAGCGCAGGACGCCCCGGACGAGAGCAAACCGGAGGAGCCGGAAGCCGCTGAAAAGGCCGACGGCGGAGATGAGACCGACGGCGAGGAAAAGGATGCCCGTGAAAAGCTGGAGGACATAGCGGACCAGCTGGAGGACGACTTTATGGGCGGCGACCCGGCCGACCCGACGAAATGAAAGCCGAACGGAGGTGCTCACATGGCTGAGATAATTGACGGAAAGGCGCTGGCCGCCGGCATACGCGCAAAGCTGAAGGCTGAGGCGGACGCCCTGACCGCGGAGGGCAGAACGCCCGGTCTCGCGGTTATACTGGTGGGCGACGACCCCGCCAGCCACACCTACGTTCGCAACAAAGAGAAGGCCTGCGCGGAGATAGGCATTTATTCGGAGAAGTACGAGCTGTCGGCAAAGGCTGAGGAATCCGACGTGCTGTATATCATAAAAATGCTGGCCGAGCGGGAGGATATAAGCGGGATACTGGTGCAGTCGCCGCTTCCGGTCCACATGAATATACGCCGCATACAGGAGGCCATACCGCCTGAAAAGGATGTGGACGCCTTCCATCCGGCCAATGTGGGCAGGATAATGCGCGGAGATTACGCCATGCTGCCCTGCACTCCGGCCGGCGTGATGGAGCTTATAAAGACCACGGGCGTTGAACCGGCGGGCAAAAACTGCGTGGTGGTGGGACGCAGCGACATAGTGGGCAAACCCATGGCCATGCTGCTGCTGCACGCAAACGGTACGGTCACCATATGCCACAGCAAAACGCAGAACCTTGCGGACATCACGCGCCGGGCGGATATACTCGTCGCGGCCGTCGGCAAGCCTAAGTTCATAACCGGGGACATGATAAAGCCCGGCGCCGTGGTCATAGACGTGGGCATGGACAGGGACGAGGAGGGAAAGCTCTGCGGCGATGTGGATTTTGCCTCGGCCGGGTCCGTGGCCGGATATATAACTCCCGTTCCCGGCGGCGTGGGGCCGATGACGGTGGCCATGCTCATGAAAAACACCGTGAACGCGGCCAAAATGGGTTGACAAGCCCCATCAACTGTGATAAACTGGCAAGTGCCGCATGTTTCAGGCTTATTTAAGTGCGCGAACGCGCCGCCGAAAAGCAGCGAGTCTTAACTAAAGAAGGTATATCATGTACGCAGTGATCGAAACAGGCGGAAAACAGTACCGCGTTGAAAAGGGCGATGTTGTTTTCATTGAGAAGCTGGATGTCGAGACGGGCCAGAAAATCACGTTTGACGACGTGCTGCTCGTCGGCTCCGAGGACGGAATCACCGCCGGAGCACCCTATCTTGACGGCGCGAAAGTGACCGCCACGGTGGAGAAAAACGGCAAGGGCAAGAAGATCAACGTTTTCACTTACCGCTCCAAAAAGGGCAGCAAGCGCGCCCTGGGTCATCGTCAGCCCTATACAAAGGTGACGATAGACGGCATCAGCAAATAAATGATTAAAGCGGAATTTCGCTTTAAAAAGGGCGTTCCCGTCTCGTTCAGGGTGAGCGGGCACTCGGGTTACGCCGAAAAAGGAAACGATATCGTGTGCGCGGCGGTAAGCTCCGCGGTGCAGCTGACCGTAAACGGTATAACCGAGGTGGTCAGGACTGCGTGCGGGGTCGGCGTTGGAGAGGAAAGCGTGGAGCTCATCCTTCCGCAGACGGCGCGCCCGGCGGACTGGCAGTTTGTCAATGCGCTGCGGCTCCATCTGCAAAACCTGGCCGCGGCCTACCCCGGCACAATAGACCTTATAAATTCGGAGGTGTAATCAAATGTTGATCCTTAATATGCAGTTTTTCGCCCATAAAAAAGGAATGGGTTCCACCAAGAACGGCCGTGACTCCGAGTCCAAGCGCCTTGGTGTAAAGAGGGCGGACGGACAGTTCGTTCTCGCGGGCAACATCCTTGTCCGTCAGCGCGGCACTCACATCCATCCCGGTGAGAACGTCGGCAAAGGTTCCGACGACACGCTCTTCGCTCTTGCGGACGGCGTTGTGCGGTTCGAGCGCATGGGCGCCGATCGCAAGAAAGTCAGCATCTATCCGGCGGAACAGTAAAAAGCAGAGCGGGGCGGCATTTGACCGCCCCGTTTTTATCTGTTAACTATAAAAAGCGACGGGCCGGGAACTATAATTGAGAAAGCGAGGCGGCAAAGATGTTCGTCGATACCGCAAAGATCAGAATAAAGGCCGGTGACGGCGGCAGTGGGGCCGTCACCTTTCACAGAGAAAAGTTTGTGGCCGCGGGCGGGCCGGATGGCGGCGACGGCGGGCGCGGCGGAAGCGTTGTGTTCGTGGGCGACACCAATATTTCAAGCCTGATAGATTTCAAATACCGCAAAAGGTATATTGCCGAGGACGGAAAGCCGGGCACCGGAAAGCGCTGCTACGGCAAGTCCGCGCCGGATCTTGTAATAAAAGTACCGGTCGGCACGCTGGTGAAGGAGGCCGAAAGCGGCCGCATACTTGCCGACGTGTCGGACGGCGAACCGCATATAGTGGCAAAGGGCGGTAACGGCGGCTGGGGCAACGCCCATTTTGCCACACCCACCCGTCAGGTTCCGCGTTTCGCAAAGCCGGGGCTGCCGGGCGAGGAGTTCGATGTGACGCTGGAGCTGAAGCTGCTGGCCGACGTGGGGTTGGTGGGCTTCCCGAACGTGGGCAAATCCACGCTCATCTCGGTTTGCAGCGCGGCGAAGCCGGAAATAGCCAACTATCCGTTCACAACGCTGACCCCTGTGCTGGGCGTGGTACGGGTGCAGGAGGGCAGCTCCTTCGTCATGGCGGACATACCCGGGCTTATTGAGGGCGCGGCGGATGGGGCCGGTCTTGGCCACGACTTTTTGCGCCATGTGGAGCGCTGCCGCCTGATAGTCCATATAGTGGATGTCTCAGGCAGCGAGGAGCGCGACCCCATAGAGGACTATAAGGCCATAAACGCGGAGCTGCTGAAATTTAACGAGGAGCTTTCGCGCAGGCCCCAGATAGTGGCCGCCAACAAGACGGATATAGCCGCGCCGGAGCAGGTGGAGCGCTTTGAGAGCTTTATAAAGGGCGAGGGCAGGCCATACTTTACAATTTCAGCCGCCACGGGGCAGGGCGTTCACGAGCTGGTGGACGCCATAGCCGCGGAGCTGGCGAAGCTTCCGCCGGTCACGCGGTATGAGGTAGAGCCGGCGCCGGTGGAGGAAGTTACCGCAAAACGTGAGTTCAACGTTACGGTGGAGGACGGAGTCTATATCGTGGACGCGCCGTGGCTTATGAGCTCGCTGGGCAACGTGGATCTGGACGACTATGAGAGTTTGCAGTATTTCCAGCGGGTGCTGCGCTTTTCCGGCATCATCGACAAGCTGGAGGAAATGGGCATAAACGAAGGGGACACCGTCAGCATACTCGACATAGAGTTCGAGTACGTCAGATAAAGGAGGGGACTGGCCGTTGGTGGAGCTGACCGCGAAAATACAGGAGCCGGATCTTTACAGTCCGCTCACGCTGGCGTTCATAGGCGACGCCGTGTATGAGATACTGGTGCGGGCGCGCCTTTTAGAGCAGGGCAGCCGCCACGCCGGAGAGCTGCACAAGCTTGCAGTGCAGAAGGTGAAGGCTTCGGCCCAGTCGGCGGCGTACGGCGCGCTGGAGTCGGTGCTGAACGAGCGGGAGGCCGCCGTGATGAAGCGCGGACGAAACGCCAACGGCACCCATGTTCCGAAAAACAGCTCGCCGTCGGATTACAGGCGCGCCACAGGGGTGGAGGCGCTGTTCGGCTGGCTTTATCTGCGCGGAGAGCAGGACAGGATCGCGGAGCTTTTTAAGTTTATTGAGGAAAACGACGGCGCTTGCGGAGGCGAAGACGATGCGTGATAAAAAACCATACGACTGGAAGGGCTTTTTGGGCGACACGCTTTATGACCTTGTGGGGTCGGCGTTTTTCGCGCTGGGGGTAAACATTTTTACCGCGCCGAACGAGATAGCGCCCGGCGGAGTCACCGGTATAGCCACCATGATAAGCTCCATGACCAATATTCAGATAGGCACGCTCAGCTTCATGATAAACATACCGCTGATGCTGCTGGCGTGGCGGTTCCTTGGGCGGAAGTTCATAATCAGGACTTTCCGGTCGCTTTTGGTGCTCACGGCGGTGCTCAACCTGTCGGAGGCATTTTTGCCGCCCTATACGGACAACATGCTGCTGGCTTCGGTGTTCGGCGGCGCGCTTATGGGGGCGGGCCTTGGCGTGATATTCATGCGCGGCTCCACCACCGGCGGAACGGATATACTGGGGCGGCTGCTGCTGCTCAAGTTTCCGCACATTCCGCTGGGCAAGCTGCTCTTGGGCGTGGACTTCTGCGTCATAGTGGTGGCGGGCTTTTATTACGGAAGTCTGGAGGCGGCCCTCTACGCCCTGGTGGCCATATACGCCACGGAAAAGGTGCTGGACGAGGTGCTCTATGGCCGCAGCACAGGCTCGATAGTCTACGTCATCTCAAAGTACCCGCAGGAGATAGCCGACTACATCATGGACGACATGGAGCGCGGCGTCACCTTTTTAAAGGGCGAGGGCGGCTACACTGGCGAGGACAAGCGCGTGGTGGTCTGCGCCCTGCCCAGCAGTGAGTTCGCGGAGCTTAAGAAAAAGGTGGAGCAGCTGGATCCGGACGCGTTCCTGATGGCGGCGCCCTCCAGCCACATAATCGGAGAGGGCTTCCAGCCCTCCTTCGACGACATGTAAAAGAAGAAGTAAAACATAAAAAGAAGGCCCGGTGCGGGCCTTCTTTTCATAACATGGCGTTTTTACGCGGCGCGCCACCGCTGGTTGCGGAAGTTCAAGCCGGTGCTGGTTGTCTCGCAACCGGGGAAAATGATAATATGGGTCTACCACAGACGATGGAGGACATGAAAAATGACGTTTCAGGAAAAGATAAGCTACTGCCGCAAAAAATGCGGTTTTTCTCAGGAGGAGCTGGCGTCCCGGCTCGGCGTATCCAGGCAGGCCGTAAGCAAGTGGGAGACGGGCGACGCCGAGCCGGAGATGGGCAAGCTAAAGCGGCTGGCAGCGGTTTTCGACGTGACGACGGATTGGCTTCTTTCTGACGAGGAGCCGGAAACAGCCGAGGCCGCCCGGTGCTCACCGGAAAACGAAACCGGGAGCGGAATGGTCGGCGGAGCCGGCTGGGTGGACGCCATACCGGGTGTGCTGGGAAAGCTGCTGCGGCGCTACGGATGGCTTGGCGGGGTTTACATGGCGGTGACGGGTGCGCTGTTCGCCGGCATGGGTCTGCTGGCCCGGTTTATTGTGAGCCGGATGCTTGCGGGCTTTGGCGGCGTCTTTTTTGGTGATATGGGCGGCGGCGACTATTATTACAACATGTTCGGGGACAGGGTGGAGGGCGCCGTGTCGTCAATGGCGGCGAACAACCCGGTCTCAATAATGGGAACCTTCATCGCGGTGCTGGGCGTGGTCATGCTTGTGGGCGGGACGGTGATAGCGGTAATTTTAAAAAAACGCAGCGGCAAATAAGGTGAAAAAGCCTTGAATAATCGGCGCGGGCATGGCGAAAAATAATCGCAGAGCCCGC
>CAYONL010000044.1:0-13385 GCA_964405305.1 uncultured Oscillospiraceae bacterium
GCAAGGGGCTGTTTCAGGACGAGTACTGGTATGTGCCGAAGGTGCACAACGATTTTATTTTTTCCTTTGTGGGACAGGCTATGGGCTTTGTCGGTGCGCTGCTGGTGGTGGCGCTGCTGGCGGCCATATGCATAAAGACGTGGCGCACCTCCATGACCGCCGTGGATCCGCTGGGCTCCTACATCTGCGTCGGCGTGTTCGCCATGATATTTTTCCAGGTGCTGCTCAATATCGGGATGTGTGTCTCGCTCCTTCCGGTCATCGGCATAACGCTGCCGTTTTTCAGCGCGGGCGGCACCTCGGTCGTGATAACGTATATGGGCGTCGGGCTGGTGCTCAGCGTCTACAATCACAGCAGGAAAACGCTGTTTTACCAATAAAAATATAGCTTTTGGGGGATTCGTCATGGGTTACAGGCTGGGAATCGATCTGGGCGGAACGAACATCGCCGCCGGAATAGTTACGGACGAGGGGCGCATAGTCGGCAAGGCCAGTGTGCCCTGCAGGCCCCGGCGCCCGGCGAAGGAGGTTCTGGAGAGCGTGGCAGAGGCCTCGCGCCTTGCCGCCGAAGACGCCGGCATGGAGCTTTCCGGGATCGAGCGCGGCGGCATAGGCATACCCGGCGTTTGTGACGGAGAAAAAGGGATGGCGCTGCTGGCGGCGAACCTCGGCTGGGTCAATGTGGATGTGGCGGGTGAACTGACCTCGCTGCTGGGTTTCCGGCCCGCCGTGGGCAATGACGCCGACTGCGCCGCGCTGGGCGAATATTATGCCGGATTCGGCAGCCGGTTCCGCCGCCTGGTCTTTATCACGCTTGGTACGGGCATAGGCGGAGGCATAGTTTTGGACGGAAAACTGGCTGTGGGTCCCGGCGGCGGAGAGATAGGCCACATGGTCATGGATATGGGCGGGGACGCCTGCCCTTGCGGGAGACGGGGCTGTTTTGAGCGGTACGCCTCCGCCACCGCCCTTATATCTCAGACGAAGGCGGCCGCCGAAAGCGACAAAAGCTCAAAGATCTGGGAGGTTTGCGGCGGCGACCTTCAAAATATCAACGGCAGGACAGCTTTCGATGCCGCCGAGCTTGGAGACAGCGCCGCGGCCGCCGTGGTTGACGGCTACATAACGTATCTTGCGGAGGGGATAGCGAACCTTGTGAATATCCTGCGGCCGGACGCGATAGTGATAGGCGGCGGGGTAAGCAGGCAGGGGGACGCGCTTATGAAGCCGCTGGATGAAAAGCTGCGGGAGCTTGTCTACGCGTCGGATACGCTGGGGCTGCCCGTGGTCTGCGCGGCAAGCCTTGGAAACGACGCGGGGATCATCGGCGCGGCCATGCTTTGACACAAACAAAATGACGGAGGGCAGCCCGCAAAAAGGCGGCCCTCCCTTTGTGTGTTTTGGCGCAACAAAAAAAGACGCTTTCACGTCTTTAATGTGTGACCGGGTGTATAAGCCGAGTTCTGTATGTGACGACAATCTATCTGCGCCGCCGGTCGCCCGTGCGGCTTCAGCCACCTTTTGCGGGGAGCGCCGGGCCGACGCTTTGTCCCCTGTGCGGTGTTGCTCCGGATAGGGTTTACAGGCCCCCGATGTTGCCACCGGGCGCGGTGAGCTCTTACCTCACCTTTCCACCCTTACCGCGAAAAACGCGGCGGTATATCTCTGTTGCACTTTCCCTGGGGTCGCCCCCGGCTGTCGTTAACAGCTATCCCTGCCCTGCGGAGCTCGGACTTTCCTCATACCGGGGCTTTCGCCGTCGGCACGCTGCCGTCTTGCCCGCTCACAAAAAGTATTATACAACAAGTTACTTTTTTTGTCAAATCAACAAAATGATGAATATTCTAAAATAAAAACTTGCAATTTGCCGTGATGAGTTTTATAATGTGGAACATAGATTTCCGCTTGTAATCTGAATATTAAGGAGGCTTACCCATGTCATTCAAAAGCGAGTATTTGCAGAAAGTTTACGACGATGTTGCGCGGCGCAGCGCGGGCGAGAAGGAATTCCTCCAGGCGGTGCACGAGGTGTTCACTTCGCTGGAGCCTGTTGTTGCCCAGAACCCCGACATAGAAAAGTGGGGCATAATGGAGCGCATGACCGAGCCTGAGCGTTTCATACAGTTCCGTGTGGCCTGGGTGGACGACGGGGGCAAGGTGCAGGTGAACCGCGGCTACCGCTGCCAGTTCAACTCCGCCATCGGCCCGTACAAGGGCGGCCTTCGTCTGCACCCGTCCGTCAACGCCTCCATCATCAAGTTCCTCGGCTTTGAGCAGACATTTAAAAACAGCCTGACCGGCCTGCCCATGGGCGGCGGCAAGGGCGGGGCGGACTTTGACCCCAAGGCCAAATCTGACGGCGAGATCATGCGTTTCTGCCAGAGCTTTATGACCGAGCTTTGCAAGCACATCGGCGCGGACACAGACGTGCCCGCCGGCGACATTGGAACCGGCGCCCGGGAGATCGGCTACATGTTCGGGCAGTATAAGCGCCTGCGCAACGAGTTTACCGGCGTGCTCACCGGCAAGGGTCTCACCTTTGGCGGAAGCCTTGCCCGCACCGAGGCGACAGGCTACGGCCTGTGCTACTTTGTGCGCGAGATGCTGGCCTCCAAGGGCGAGAGCTTTGAGGGCAAGACCGTTGTCATCAGCGGCAGCGGCAACGTCGCCACCTACGCCAACCAGAAGGCCACCCAGCTCGGTGGCAGGGTCGTGGCCATGAGCGACTCCTCCGGCTATATATACGACCCCGCGGGCATCGATTACAAGGTCATCAAGGAGATCAAGGAGAACAAGCGCGCCCGCATCAGCGAGTATCTTAAATTTGTGCCCTCCGCCAAATTTGTGCCGGACTGCACGAAGATATGGACCGTCAAATGCGACGTGGCCCTGCCCTGCGCCACGCAAAACGAGCTTCCGCTGGAGGGGGCCGAGGCGCTGGTGGAGAACGGCTGCATGGCGGTTGGCGAGGGCGCCAATATGCCCAGCACGCCCGACGCTGTGGATCTCTTCCTTGAGAAGGGCGTGCTGTTTGCCCCGGCCAAGGCGGCCAACGCTGGCGGCGTGGCCACCTCCGGCCTTGAGATGAGCCAGAACAGCCTGCGCCTCTCCTGGAGCTTTGAGGAAGTGGACCAGCGGCTTGAGGGCATCATGGAGCACATTTATACCGACGCTGTTTCCGCCGCGGAAAAATACGGCATGGGCTACAACCTGGTGGCCGGCGCGAATATCGCCGGTTTCCTCAAGGTGGCTACCGCGATGATAGCCCAGGGCGTCGCCTACTGATAACGAGTATAACTTTCTCTCCAATATATTTGTGTGCAAAGGGCCGCTTTTCTTAGGAAGGGCGGTTTTTTGCGCGCGGGTTGCGGAGAAGCCCCGCGCGGGATATAATATTTCTGAAAGAGGGCGAAAAACTATGCCATACCTTGCGTACATACTGGCGGGAGTGGTCGTAGCGGCGCTTGTGGCGGACTACCTGGCGGCCTGCAAATTTTTTAATGAAAGCATAGTGATGCACCGGGAGGAGCTGGGCCACGAGTTCGATGGGGACGAAACAAAGCTGCCGCCCGCGTGGGCCAAGCACATGGCGGAGATAAGGGCGAACGCCGGCTGGCTAAAGGCGCAGGAGTATGAGCATGTGAGCATCACGAGCCGCGACGGGCTTCGGCTCACGGGCTACTGGCTTCCGGCAAAGGGAGCCGTCCGCACCGCCGCGCTGTTTCACGGCTACAAGTCAAGCCCGTGGATGGATGGCTCCGGCATGGGGCGGTGGCTTCATGAGCACGGGTGCAACCTCTTTTTTGCCGATCAGCGTGCTCATGGGCAAAGCGAGGGAAAATACATTTGCTTTGGGGTCAGGGAGCGGCTTGACTGTGTGGACTGGATGGAGTTTTTGAACGAAAAATACGGCGCGGAGCTGCCGATATACCTTTTTGGCGTCTCTATGGGGGCCACTACGGTGCTCATGGCGGCGGGAGAGAGACTTCCCAAAAACGTGCGCTGCGTGGTGGGCGACTGCGGCTTCACAAGTCCCCACGATGAGTTTGTCCATATGCTGAGGGACAATATGCATATAGCTCCGGCGTTCGTCCTGCCCATGGCGGAGCTTATCTGTCGGGCGAGGGCGGGCTTTGGGTTCAGCGAGTGCTCCACGCTGGAGGCGCTGGCCCATACGGAGCTGCCGGTGCTGCTTATCCACGGCGGGGCCGACAACTATGTGCCGACGCAGATGAGCCGGGACGCCTGCGCCGCCTGCCGGTCGGAGAAAAAGCTGATGATAGTGGAGGGCGCGCCCCACGCCCTGTCCTATTATTTTGAGCCGGAAAACTACAGGGCGGCGGTGGAGGCCATGTTCCTTGAGCACGACGAGGATATGAAGACGGAAAACTTCTGCGCCGCCGGGGCCAAAAGCTGATACGCGGACAAAAGCATAAAAAACGGAGCGCTTATCGTCTCGGACAGGCGCTCCGTTTGCGTTATGTTTTAGAACGACAGGTTCCCGCCGGTTACAGCACCATGGTTTTGTCCACGGTGACGACGGCGAAGTAGTTGCCCTCCATCTGCGACACCTTTTCGGATATCTGCCGTTTTAGCTCCGCGTCGTCCAGCTTCAAATTAAAAGGGGCCACCACGTCGAATATCACGTTGGTGTGGGTGGGGCCGGAGACCATGCGAAAGTCGTGGATGGTGAGCGAGGGGTCGATGGAGCGCACCAGCTCGTACACCTTGGCGTGGATGGCGGTCGTAAGCTCGTTGTCGATCTCTACGGGGTCCATATGTATCGTGACAAGACAGCCCAGCTCGGTATTAAGCTGGCGCTCGATATTGTCTATGGTGTCGTGGGTGGCCATGAGGTCGGCGTTGGAGGGAACCTCCGCGTGCAGCGATATGAACTGACGACCGGGGCCGTAGTTGTGTACTATCAGGTCGTGGATGCCGATTATTTCGGGGTGGGATTTGACTATCTCGGCCACGTGGTTTATAAAATCCTTGTCGGGCGGTGAGCCGAGCAGCAGATCTATGGTCTCCTTGGCCGCCTTGACACCGGTCAGACAGATGAAGAACGCCACCACAAGGCCGGCCCAGCCGTCAACCTGCCACGAGGTGAACTTGGACACCACGGCGCAGACGAGCACCACGAAGGTGGAGATGGTGTCGGACAGGCTGTCCAGCGCCGTGGCCCGCATGGCGGAGGAATCCAGCTTTTTTCCGATGGAGCGGTTGTATAAAAACATGTACAGCTTTACCAATATGGAAAAGATCAGCGCGGCGAAGGCGAAAGCGGTATATTCCACCGGGCTGGGAGCAATTATCTTTTCGACGGAGCCTTTTCCCAGCTCGAAGCCCATGATGACGATGATGAGCGAGACGATGAGCCCGGAGACGTACTCCAGCCTGCCGTGTCCGAAGGGATGCTCCGGGTCCGGTTTGTGGTCGGCCAGCCGAAAGCCTATAAGCGTTATGACGGAGGAACCGGCGTCCGACAGGTTGTTAAAGGCGTCCGCCATGACGGATATGGAGGACGTGGCCAGGCCCGCTATCAGCTTTGCCGTGAACAGCACAAAGTTGAGGAAAATTCCCACAGCGCCGCAAAGCGTTCCGTAGGCGGTACGTACGGCGGGGTCGCCCACGTTGTCCCGGTTTTTTATAAAATATTTTGCCAGAAGCGAAACCATGAAAAGGCGCTCCTTTCAAAGAGAGATAAAATAAAGTATAGAACTTTAAACATAAATTGTCAAATAATTTTGGCGAAATTGCGGGCGGCGCCAAAAGCCACGGGCGGCGTTTGACACGCTTTCGGAACAGGAAAAAAATTAATAAAATCAGCGTTGACATTAAAAAAGACGGTGAGTATAATAATGCTTATTCGATTAATTGTTAACCGGGTAACTATGGGGAGGAGGCAGAGCCTTGCGCGAGAATTACAAGCTTGTGGTGGCTCGCCTGCACAAGCTGCAGCTTCTGCGCCGTCTGCGCATACAGCAGTTTACTGACGACATAGCGCTGCATTACGGACAGATGCCGCTGCTGGAATATATAAGCGAAAACAGCGGCTGTACCCAGCACGACGCGGCCCAGGCTTTGGGAGTTTCGGAGCCGGCGGTGGCTACCTCGGCCAAGCGGCTGGAGAGGGCGGGTATGCTGTCCAGGGAGCAGGACGCGGATAACATGCGCCGCAACCGGCTGACCCTGACCGAAAAGGGCCGGACGATGACGGTGGAGCTTAGAAAGCGCTTTGACGGGCTGGACTCGGAGGTGATGGGCGGCTTTACCGACGAGGAGCTGACGCAGCTGTGTTCCATGCTGGACAGGATGATAGCGGCCATATCCGAAGGAGAGACAGAGGGGCTGGACCTGGCGGACATAGGCGGCCTTGCGGAAAAAGTTATGAAAATCGAGAAACACAAAAGATCGGCGGTGGACGAATGATTAGAAAACTGGCGAAGTACGTGAAGGGTTATGTTAAAGAGGCGGCACTGGCCCCTGTAACGATAATCTTTGAGGTGCTGATAGAGGTATACATCCCGTTCCTGATGGCGAAGATCATCGACATAGGCATAGTGAACCGCGATGTGGACTACGTAATAAAAATGGGCGCGCTTATGGTGGGCATGGCGCTTTGCTCGCTTTGTTTCGGCGCGCTGTCCGGCAGGTTTGCGGCGGTGGCGTCAACGGGCTTTGCGGCCAACGTGCGCAAGGGCCTGTTTGCAAAGATACAGGATTTTTCATTTGCTAACATAGATAAATTCAGCACGGCCTCCCTCGTCACCCGTATGACCACGGATGTGACGAACGTGCAGATGGCCTTTATGATGATGACGCGGATCATGTTCCGCGCGCCGATCATGCTCATCTCCGCGCTTATAATGGCGATAACCATAAACGGAGAGCTGGCGAGGGTGTTTCTTGTGGCGGTGCCAGTGCTGGCGATAGTGATGGTTTTCATCACGTCAAAGGCGTACCCGCGCTTTGTCGCCATGTTTAAAAAGTACGACAACATGAACGCCTCGGTTCAGGAGGATCTGATCGCCATACGTGTGGTCAAGGCCTTTGTCCGCCGGGATTTTGAGAACGAGAAGTTCAAGGTCTCGGCCGAGGATCTGCGCGACGCCCAGATAAAGGCAGAAAAGATCGTCGTCATGGGCATGCCCTGTATGCAGCTGACGGTCTACTGCTGCGTGGTCGCCATACTGTGGTTCGGCGGGCAGTACGTTGTGGGCGGAACGCTTCTGTCCGGCGAGCTGCTGACCTTTATCACCTATGTGAACCAGATACTGATGGCCCTCATGATGATCGCCATGGTGTTCGTGAACCTTGTGCTTTCAAAGGCCAGCGCCGACCGTATAATCGAGGTTCTGGATGAAAAGATAGACATCACCGACGATGCGGCCGACCCGGAGCTGGTTCCCGCCGACGGTTCTATAGAGTTTCAGAACGTCTCCTTCTCCTATTCAAAGGACCCGGACAACCTGACGCTGAAAGATATAAACCTCAATATAAAGTCCGGCGAGGTCATAGGCGTGATAGGCGGCACAGGCGCGGCAAAGACCAGCCTTGTGCAGCTTATCCCGCGGCTTTACGACGTGTTCGGCGGCAGGGTCGTCGTCGGCGGGCACGATGTGCGGGATTACAAGCTGGAAAAGCTCCGCGACAACGTGGCCATGGTGCTGCAAAAGAACGTGCTGTTCTCCGGCACCATAAAGGAAAATCTAAAATGGGGCAATGCGGACGCCACCGACGACGAGATCGTTGCGGCCTGCAAGGCGGCCTCGGCCCACGATTTCATAATGAGCTTCCCTAATGGCTACGACACGGATCTCGGACAGGGAGGCGTAAATGTCTCCGGCGGACAGAAGCAGCGGCTTTGTATAGCGCGCGCCCTGCTAAAGCATCCGAAAGTCATGATACTGGACGACAGCACCAGCGCCTGCGACACCGCCACCGACGCCGCCATACGCTCGGCTTTCAGGAGCGGGCTTTCCGGCATGACGACGATAATCATTGCCCAGAGGATAGCCTCCGTCATGGACGCGGACAAGATAATCGTCATGAACGACGGTCGAATTGTCGCGCTGGGCGCTCATGAGGAGCTTATGAAGTCGTCGCCCATTTACCGCGAGGTGTTTGAATCCCAGCAGAAGGGGGTGGAGTGATATGTCGAGAGGAAACGTAAAGGCCGCCCCCGGCGGCGGCAGCAAATTTGAAAAGCCGAAAAACGTAAAGGGCACCTTCTTCCGCATAGTCTCATATCTAAATAAGTACCCGGTCCAGCTCTCTCTGGTCATAGTCACCATGCTTTTGAGCACGCTGGCGACCGTGGCGGGCAGCTATTTCATAAAGCCGATACTGAACAACTACGTTGTGCCTTTTATCGGAACGGGCAAGATGGATATGGCAGGCTTTGCCGGTATGATAGGCGTGCTGATAACGATTTATATCATAGGCGCGGCCTGCTCATACGTCTACAACCGGGTGATGGTCACCATATCCAGCGGCGTGCTCTGCCAGATACGCAAGGACATGTTTACCCGCATGCAGAGCCTGCCGATAAGGTATTACGACCAGCACACCCATGGCGAGCTGATGAGCCGCTACACAAACGATACGGACACCCTGCGCGAGATGGTCAGCCAAAGCCTGCCCAACATGATCTCCGCCGCCGTATCTGTGGTGAGCGTGTTCATAATGATGCTGGTGCTGAGCTGGCAGCTTACGGGAGTTGTCGTGCTCGTGCTCGCGGTCATGATGTTCGTCATCAAAACCGTGGGCGGCGGCGCGTCGAAGTACTTCATACGCCAGCAGAAGGAGCTGGGCGGAGTCAACGGCTACATTGAGGAGCTGATAGAGGGCCAGAAGGTAGTCAAGGTGTTCTGCCATGAGGACGCGGCCAAAGCCGTGATGGATCAAAAGACCGACGACCTGCGCGTTGCCGCCGCCAGCGCCCACACCTTCGCAAACATCCTTATGCCCATAATGGGCAACCTGTCCTATATACTTTATGCGATGACTTCGGTGGTGGGCGCGCTGCTGACCATCGGCGGCACGCTGGATATAGGTACCATAGGCGCGTTTTTGCAGTATACGCGCAGCATCTCTCAGCCCATAACCCAGATAAGCCAGCAGTTCAACACCGTTTTGTCGGCTTTGGCGGGGGCGGAGCGAATTTTCGCACTTATCGACGAGCCGGTGGAGACGGACGACGGCGACATAACCCTCGTCAACGCGGAGATACATCCCGACGGCTCCATAACCGAAACGGAAAAGCGCACCGAGCACTGGGCCTGGAAAGTACCGATGGGCGGTGGCTTTGAGTACGTCGAGCTGTGCGGCGACGTGCATTTTCAGGATGTGACCTTCTCCTACGTGGAGGGAAAGCCCGTTTTGCGCGACGTGGACTTTTACGCCAAGCCCGGCCAGAAGATAGCGCTGGTCGGCTCCACGGGCGCGGGCAAAACGACGATAACGAACCTTGTGAACCGCTTTTACGACGTGCAGGAGGGACGCATACTTTATGACATGCTGCCCGTTTCGCGCATAAAGAAGGACGATCTGCGCCGCAGTCTCGGCATAGTGCTGCAGGACACCCACCTGTTCACCGAAACGGTGCGCGAAAACATCCGCTACGGAAAGCTGGACGCCACGGACGAGGAGGTGGAGGCCGCCGCGAAGCTTGCCAACGCCGACTTCTTCATCAGGCACCTGCCCCAGGGGTACGATACGGTGCTTACGGCGGACGGCGCTAACCTCTCCCAGGGCCAGCGTCAGCTAATAGCCATAGCCCGCGCGGCAGTGGCCGACCCGCCCGTGCTCATACTTGACGAGGCCACAAGCTCCATAGATACGCGGACGGAGGCGCTGATAGAAAAGGGTATGGATTCCCTCATGCGCGGCCGGACGGTGTTCGTCATAGCTCACCGCCTGTCAACGGTGCGCAACGCAAACGCCATCATAGTGCTTGAGCACGGCCAGATAATCGAGCGCGGCGACCACGACGGGCTGATAGCGCAAAAGGGCCGCTATTATCAGCTTTACACCGGCGCGTTCGAGCTTTCGTAAAAAATATGCGTCCGCGCGCGGAGAGTATCCGGGCGCGGATGCGTTTTGTATTGGCGGCGCGATACGCGGAATTTTTTAAGGAGATGCGCATATGACTGAAAAAGAGATAATGCTTTCGGGCGGCATGTACGACCCGCTGGACCCGGAGCTTTGGCGTGACCGGGTGCGCGCCCACAGTTTGGCGGCGAAGCTGAACGCCCTGCCGTTTGACGACGCAAAGCGCAGGGAGCCGGCAATGCGCGAGCTGCTGGGCCGGTGCGGGCGCGGGGTCACGCTGTCGGAGGGGTTTTGCTGCGACTTCGGGTACAACATAAGCGTGGGCGACGGCTTTTTCTGCAACTTCAACTGCGTCATGCTCGATACGAACACCATAACCATAGGCGACGGCTGTATGTTCGGCCCCAACGTCACACTTTCCACGGCCACCCACCCGGTGCAGGCCGCGAAGCGCAACAACGCCGAGGGCAGGGAGTACGCGCTGCCGATAAAAATAGGCGACCGGGTGTGGATAGGCGCGGGCGCGGTGGTAAACCCCGGCGTGACCATCGGCGACGGCGCGGTGATAGCTTCCGGCGCGGTCGTGACGGCGGATGTGCCCTCGGACAGCATGGCGGCGGGCGTACCGGCCGTTGTAAAGAAAAAGATAGATAACGATTGACGGCGGGTAACAAAGATGCTAAAATCTTGTTTATGACAGTTCGGAGGAGGTATGACCATGGCTTGTTTCATTTGCGGCGCAAAGGATTCCCCATATCGTCTTGAGGCGGAAGGCAGGGTCATATCCTGCTGCGAGGAGCACAAATATTACATAGATCTCGTCTCCCTTGCGGTGCAGAGCGGCCACACCATGAACGACGCGCTGCTTTTTATTGACGACATAAACATCATGTTCATGGAGGCCATACAGGATATACAGGACTGCATCGGCACTGAGGATGAGCAGATCTATGACGCCGCGAACCTGCGGGTCATGCGCCGACTGCAAGCTTTGGCGTTCAGCTCGCCCGCCATGCTGCTGAATCTTTTCAAGGCGTACCTCGACCTGTAACTTAGTAAAAGGCCGCCGGACAGACTGGTTTTGCGTTTTTCTGCGGCACAAAAGGCGGCGCGCCTGTTCCTGTGCCGCTTGTTTTATCAATAAACAAAGAGCGCCCGCTTGCCTTCGCTGATGAAGGCAGGCGGGCGTGGTTTTACAATTAGTAATATTACGACTTATTTATACAGAAAAACCTTTATAACGTTGGGCATGGCGCTGAATTTATCCAGCACCTCCTGCGGCGCGTCGTCGTCAAGGTCAAGGAGGGTGTAGGCCACGTCGCCGCGGGATTTGTTCACCAGGTCCGCAATGTTTATGCCGGCGTCGGAGATGGCGTCCGTCAGGATGGAGAGCATGCCGCGGACGTTTTTGTGGATGATGGCCACGCGGGCCACGCCGTTTCTTGGGAAGGCCACGTCCGGCAGATTGACGGAGTTTTTGATGTTGCCGTTCTCAAGGTAATCCATTATCTGGCGGCTGGCCATGACGGCGCAGTTTTGGTCGGCTTCGGGTGTTCCGGCGCCCAGGTGCGGCGTGCAGAAGATGTGCTCGGTGCCCAGTTGGTCGTCGGTGGGGAAGTCGGTGCAGAAGCGGGAGATCTTGCCGGACTTGACGGCGGCAACAACGGCGTCGCTGTTGACAATGGGGCCGCGGGCGTAGTTGAGCAGGACAACTCCGTCGCGCATTTTCTCAACGGCCGCCGTGTCGATGTAGTCGCGGGTCTCATCGTTCAGCGGCACATGTATGGTGATGTAGTCGCAGGTCTTGTATATCTCGTCCACGCTGTCGACCATTGTGACGTACTGCGCCAGCTCCTCCACACGGTGGGGCATAAGATATGGGTCGTAGCCTACGCAGGTCATGCCGAGGGCAGAACAGGCCTGTGCCATGCGGGAACCGATGGAGCCTATGCCTATGATGCCCAGGCGCTTGCCCATTATCTCCGGCCCGCGGAAGACCTCCTTGCCTTTTTCAACGGCCTTGCCGGGCTCGCTGCCCTGACCCTTTAAGGTCATGACCCAGTCGGAGGCCGGGATGACGTTGCGTATGGCCATGATCATTACGGAGATGCACAGCTCTTTGACGGCGTTGGCGTTGCCGCCGGGCGTGTTGAACACGACTATGCCGTTTTCGGTGCAGCGGTCCACCGGGATGGTGTTGACGCCGGCGCCCACGCGGACGATGGCTTTAAGGTTCGGTGCGAACTCCAGCTCGTGCAGCGGCGCGGAGTGTACCATTATGGCGTCCGGCCCCTCTTTGTCCTCCTTGCCGATTATCTTATACTTGCTGTCGGGATAGAGCGCAAGGCCGAAAGGCGAAATGGCGTTGTAGGTTTGGATTGTGTACATTGTGGTTCCTCCTTGAAATCGTTATTTCGATCCAGGGACGAAAAAAACGCTCTCCGCCCCGAAAAAATCCGGGACGAAAAGCATCCATACTTTCCGCGTTGCCACCCTGATTGACGGCGATAAGCCGCCCGCTCAAAGCCGGTTATAACGGTACCGCCGTCGCTGCTCGTCGCAGGACGCTCAGGAGTGGAAAGTTCACCGCCGCCGCCTGCTTACACCGACCGCAGGCTCTCTTTGCGCGTACACGGGGAACGTTTTCTCCATCAAAGCGTTTTTTGATTTGTTAACATGATAACACGGCGCAGTTGGAAAAGCAAGCCCTGATTTTGCAATATTTTTAAGCCTGTCCTGCAAGAATTTAGAGCAATAATCCACAAAAACGTATAAGCCGGCGTGGGAAACACTTTCCGCGCGCCGGCATAAAGCTTTTAGCCGTTGTCTTTTTCAAACTTTGCCATGAAATCGATCAGCGCCTGTACACCTTCATAAGGCATGGCGTTATATAGGCTGGCGCGCATACCGCCGACCGAGCGGTGGCCTTTCAGGTTTATAAAACCGGCGGCGGAGCTTTCGGAGACAAACTTTTTGTCCAGCTCGTCGTTTCCGGTCACAAACGTGATGTTCATAAGCGAGCGGTCGGCCCTGTTCACCGGGTTGTGGAACATCTTGCTGTCGTCAAGAAAGCTGTAAAGCAGGTAGGCTTTACGCTCCGCGCGCTTTGCCATCTCGTCCAGCCCGCCGACCTCGTTCTTTATCCAGTCCAGCACCAGCCCGAAAACATATATCGGGTAGGTGGGCGGCGTGTTGTACATGGAGCCGGCGTCGGCGTGGATCTTGTAGTCGAACATGGTGGGCGTTACGGGCATGGCGTGGCCGATAAGGTCCTCCCGCACTATGACGGCGGTGAAACCGGCGGGGCCCATGTTTTTCTGCGCGCCCGC
>CAYONL010000045.1:0-12918 GCA_964405305.1 uncultured Oscillospiraceae bacterium
GCGGCGCGGCGCTTTCCGTCAGGGCCGTCACGGGTAAGCCCATAAAGTTCACCGGTACGGGCGAAAAGCTCACGGATCTGGAGCCGTTTTATCCGGACAGGATGGCGAGCCGCATACTCGGCATGGGCGACGTGCTCACGCTGATAGAAAAGGCGCAGGAGAGCTTTGACGCCAAAGAGGCCGAAAAAATGGCCAAGAAGATGGGAGAGAACAGCTTTGACCTCAATGACCTGCTGGACAATCTGAAGCAGGTCAAAAAGATGGGTTCGCTGGATTCCATCGTCTCCATGATACCGGGCGCGGGCAAAAAGCTGACGGATGAGCAGTCCGCCCAGGGCGAGGTGCAGCTAAAGCGCACCGAGGCGATAATCCACTCCATGACGGCGGCGGAGAGAGGCAGGCCCTCGCTCATAGACGCCAAACGCAAGCGCAGGATAGCGGCCGGCTCCGGCACAAAGGTGGAGGACGTGAACCGCCTGCTGCACCAGTTTGAGCAGATGCAGAAGATGATGAAGCAGATAAACGGCCACGGCAAACAGGGCAAAAAGCTCCGCCAGATGATGGGCCAGATGAATCAGGGCGGTTCCATGCCGGGTATGCCGGGCGGAATGAACCTTTAAGCGATTTGACAGTGCGGAGCACTTCAGATAAAGTTTATAATTTATAAAGCACATAGGAGGAAACATCAATGTCAGTTAAGATCAGACTGCGCCGTCTGGGCGCAAAGAAAGCGCCTTTTTACCGTATAGTCGTGGCGGATTCCCGCTATCCTCGCGACGGCCGTTTCATTGAGGAGATCGGCTCCTACGACCCCACAAAAGAGCCGTCCGTCATAAAGGTGGACTCTGAAAAAGTAAAGCAGTGGATCGCTTCCGGCGCACAGCCCACAGAAACCGTAAAGGCTCTGCTCAAAATCGAAGGCGTCCTCTGATAATGGAGGAGAACAATATGGAAGAGCTGCTTGCGGTGATCGCACGCGGCCTGGTTGACGACAGGGACGCGGTGCAGGTCACGGTCGACGAGCCGGCGGAGGATGGCACCATAGTGTACCGCCTTCATGTGGCCCAGTCGGACATGGGCCGCGTGATCGGTCGTCAGGGCAAGATTGCGCGCGCTATACGTACGCTTATGCGCACCGCGGCGAACCGGGCCGGGCAAAAGGTCGCGGTCACTATAGAGTGATATTTATTCGAATTCCCTCGCCGAAAGGTGGGGGAATTCTGCGAGGTGGAGAATGCAGAAAGAGTACCTTGAGGTTGGCCAGGTGGTCACGATCCACGGAATAAAGGGCGAGCTGCGCATAAATCCCTGCTGCGACCCGGGCGACCTGGAAGCGGCAAAGCACCTTTATTTTGACGGCGGCGCCCGCAGCATTGATGTGGAGCGCGTAAGGCCCCACAAAAACATCTATATCGTAAAGCTCGCCGGGATAGATACGCCGGAGGAGGCTGTAAAGCTGCGCGGAAAGACGGCCTATATGCACCGGTCGGAGATACCGCTGCCGGAGGGAAGCTTTTTTATACAGGACCTTATCGGCCTTTCCGTGGTGGACGACGAGAGCGGCGAGGTCTACGGCGAGCTGGCGGATTTTGCCGAGACGGGCGCGAACGACATCTACTGCGTCAAACAGCCTGATGGGCGCGAGGTATGGATACCCGCCATAAACGACGTGATAATCCACACCGATCCCGCCGCCGGCGTCATGCGCATACGCCCGTTGAAAGGACTGTTCGACGAATGAGGATCGACATAGCAACGCTGTTTCCCGAGATGTGCGAGACCGTGCTCGACGCCAGCATCATAGGCCGGGCGCGAAGGGCGGGCTTTTTAGAGGTGTGCTGCCACGACATACGGGCGTACACGCTTGACAAACACAGCCGGGTGGACGCCCCTCCCTATGGCGGCGGAAACGGCATGGTGATGCAGGCTGACCCGATTTTTCGCTGTTATGAGCATGTGTGCGCCGAGGCGTGCTCGACGCCGCATGTGATATATATGTCGCCCCAGGGCCGCGTGCTCACGCAGTCGGCGGCGGTGGATTTTGCTGAAAATTATGAGCACCTGCTGCTCATCTGCGGTCATTACGAGGGCGTAGATGAGCGCGTACTTGAGGAAATAGTGGACGAGGAAGTCTCCATAGGCGACTACGTGATAACGGGCGGAGAGCTGGCGGCGCTGGTGCTCACCGACGCGGTGGGAAGGCTTTGCGACGGCGTGCTGTCCGAGGACGTCTGCTTTGAGGAGGAGAGCCACTACAGCGGGCTTTTGGAGTATCCGCAGTACACCCGCCCGCAGGAGTGGCATGGCAGGGAGGTGCCGCCGGTGCTGCTCTCCGGCAACCACGCGAATATCGCCGCCTGGAGGCATGAGCGCGCGCTGGAGAACACGGCGAAAAAGCGGCCGGACATGCTTGCGGAGAAAACAGATAAAGGGGACGACAGATGACAGGTACAATAGTCAACGTTGCGGCGGTGCTGGTGGGCGGGTTCGCCGGGCTGGCGCTGAAAAAGGGAGTAAAGGAGAGCATCCGCGACTCCATAATGAAAACTGAGGGGCTTGCCGTGCTCATAATAGGGGCCAACGGCGTGATAAACTCCATGTTCAAAACGGCGGAGGACGGTTCGCTGACGGAGTCCGGCGGCATGCTGCTGCTCGTTTCGCTGGTGCTGGGCACCTTTGTGGGCGAGCTGTTAAAAATAGACGACCGGGTCAACGGCATAGGCCTGTGGGTGGAAAGGCGATTTCACACCGAGGGCTTCGCCAAGGGCTTTGTTACGTCGTCGGTCATATTCTGCGTGGGCAGCATGACGATAATAGGCTCGCTGAACGACGGCCTTAGAGGCGACCCGGAGCTGCTGTTTATGAAAAGCCTGCTGGACGGAGTCACGGCGCTTATACTGGCCTCGACAATGGGCGCGGGTGTGCTGGGGGCCGCCGTACCGGTGCTGGTCTGTCAGGGAACGATAACTCTGTCGGCCTCTGTGCTGGCGCCGCTGCTGTCCGCGGAGCTTATGGATCAGATATCCATGGCGGGCTATGCTATAGTTATGGCGGTGGGCATAAACTTCATTGTGGGGCAGAAAATAAAGACGGCGAACATGCTGCCGGCCATATTCGTCCCGGTGCTGTATAACCTGCTTACTTTGTTGAAAAGTTTATGGCTATAATAGACAAGTGCGGACATTTCGTTAACCCGCGATATGGAATAAAAGCAGAAAATCCGCGCAATCATTGAAACTTGTCACCAACATGATATAATATGACTATTGTAATAATGCATCCAAGTACTTAGAGGAGAATCGGATATGTTTTCTAAAGAAGTTACTGTTCAGAATCAGGTGGGCCTTCACGCCCGCCCGGCAACATTCTTCATTCAAAAGGCCAATGAGTTCAAGTCCTCCATCTGGGTGGAAAAAGACGAGCGCCGCGTAAACGCCAAGAGCCTGTTGGGCGTTCTGTCCCTCGGCATAGTGGGCGGCACCGCGGTAAAGATCATCGCTGACGGCTCCGACGAGCAGCAGGCGGTGGACGGTCTGGTGAAGCTGGTGGAGTCCGGTTTCGCGGAATAATTAACACGGCGAAAATTTAGAGCACCGCAGAGAGCATTTGCGGTGCTTGTTTTCTTGTGGAAGTATTTTTTAGGAAGGGGGCGGCGGTTTTGGATAACCAGCGGCTGCCGGCACTTAGGGAAAAAACGCACAAGCTGCCTATGGAGCCGGGCGTTTACATCATGCACGACAAGAGCGGCAAGGTGATATATGTCGGCAAGGCGAAAAAACTGAAAAACCGCGTCTCCAGCTACTTCCGCGCCGTGGAGAAGCATACGCCAAAGGTCTACCGCATGGTGGAGCATGTCTACGACTTCGACTTCATCGTCACGGCCAGCGAGTTTGAGGCGCTGATACTGGAGTGCAGCCTTATAAAGCAGTACGCGCCGAAATACAACATAATGCTGAAGGACGACAAGGGCTACAGCTATATCCGCGTTTCGCCCGGCCCCTGGAGCCGGCTGACAGCCGTGTTTCAAAGCCAGAGGGAGGACGACGGCGCGGTATATATCGGCCCGTATATCAGCAGCTATGTGGTGCGCCAGACGGTGGAGGAGGCGAACAAGGTCTTCATGCTGCCCACCTGTAACCGCAAGTTTCCGCAGGAGTTCCGCAAGGGCCGGCCCTGCCTCAACTACTACATCAAAAACTGCATGGGCGTCTGCCGCGGAAGGGTGGACGAGCAGCTTTATAAAGAGACGTTCGCGGAGGCGCTGGAATTTGTCAAGGGCGGCTCCGGCGTTTCGGCGGAACGGCTGACCGAGCGAATGAACGAGGCCGCCGAAAACGAGGATTACGAGCGCGCCGCCGCCCTGCGTGACCGTATAAGGGCCATAGAGCGCATTGTGGAGCGGCAGAAGGTGGTCTACTCCCGGGTGGAGGAGCAGGACGTGGCGGCCATAGTGCGCGGCGCTGAAAGCTCCTGCGCGGCCGTGCTCAAGTTTCGCGGCGGCAAGCTGGTGGACAAGGAGGACTTTGTGCTCAAGGACCTGGAGCCCGGGCCCGCCGGTATGTCGGAGTTTTTGCAAAGCTACTACAACACGAACGACGATGTGCCGCGGCAGATCACGCTGTATGAGCCCTGTGAGGACGAGGAGCTGCTTTCCCGCTGGCTTACCGAGAAAAGCGGCCACCGGGTGACGTTTTTTGTGCCGCAGCGGGGCGACCAGCGGCAGACGGCGGAGATGGCCTACAACAACGCGGCGGAGCGGCTTTCGCTGGAAGGTGCGCGCACCGGAAAAGAGGTGGCCGTGCTGGACGAGCTGGCCCGCGCGCTGGGGCTGGAAAAGGCTCCGTCGATAATAGAGGCCTACGACATCTCAAACTTCGGGTCGGAGACGGTGGTGGGCGGCATGGTGGTGTTTCAGGACGCGAGGCCGCGGCGCAGCGACTACAAGCGCTTCTCCATAAAAACGGCCGCCGCGCCGGACGACTACGCCTGCATGAGAGAGATGATAGAGCGCCGTTTCAGGCACTATTTGGACGAAAAGGACAGCGGCACGGCCTTCGGCAGGCTGCCCGACCTAATACTGTTGGATGGCGGCAGAGGCCACGTTTCGGCGGTGCAGAGCCTGCTGGACGACCTGGGCGTGTCGGTGCCGCTTTTCGGCATGGTCAAAGACGACCGCCACCGCACCCGCGCCATAGCCAAAAACGGCGGCGAGATAGCCATTTCAAGCTGGCGCAGCGTTTTCGACTTCGTGACCCGGATACAGGACGAGGTCCACCGCTACACCGTAACCTACAGCCGGGCAAAGCACGCCAAGGGTTCCTTCGCCATGACGATGACGAACGCCCCGGGCATAGGCGAAAAGCGCGCCGCCGCCGTGATGAAGCACTTTGGCACCATAAAGGCGCTGCGGGCGGCCACGGTGGAGGAGATAGCCGCGGTGGAGGGCATGACCCGACCCGCCGCCGAAAGCCTGCGGGAATGGCTGGACAAAGAATAAGATTGACATTTTGACAGAAATTTACGATAATGTAAGTATACAAGAATAAGTCTGGAGTTGAAGCAATGAGAGTTATAACCGGTTCGGCCCGGGGTAAAAAACTGGCGGCGCCGGAGGGGCTGGAGACGCGGCCCACCGGCGAAAAGGTAAAGGAAGCGGTGTTCTCGGCCGCGCAGTTCATGCTGGAGGACGCCGACGTGCTCGACCTTTACGCCGGTTCCGGCCAGCTTGGGATAGAGGCGCTGTCGCGCGGCGCGCGCACGGCCGTTTTTGTGGACAACGGGAAGGACGCCCAGTCGGCCATAAGGGCAAACATAGAGAGCTGCGGCTTTGCCGACAGGGCCCGGCTGAAGCCCATGGATGCGCTGGTCTATCTTTCAGGCGCGGTGGAGCGGTTCGACGTGGCCTTTCTGGACCCGCCCTACGCCGCCGAACAGCTTCCGGTCGTTTTGCCGCTGGTGGCGGGGCTGATGAAGGAGGGCGGCATAGTCTTCTGTGAGACGACAAAGCACATCGACCTGCCGGAGGAGGCGGGCGAGCTGCGCCTTGTGAAGGAATATCGCTACGGCCGCACCAAGGTGCTGAAATACTGCCGCGGCGGAGAGGCGCAAGGATGAGGATAGCTGTCTGTCCCGGGAGCTTTGATCCCATGACAAAGGGCCACCTCGACATAGTCGCCCGCGCGGCGAAGCTGTTCGACCGGGTGATAGTGCTGGTGGTGCGCAACCCGGATAAATGCTCGGCCTTCAGCGCGGAGGAGCGCCGCGAGATGATAAAGAAAGTTACCGCACCCATGCCGAACGTGGAGGTGGACATATACAGCGGGCTTTTGGCGGATTACGTTCGGGAAAAGGGCGCCGCCGCCATAGTAAAGGGACTGCGCGCCGTGTCCGACTTTGAGTACGAGTTCCAGATGGCGCTGGCGAACAAGGAGCTGAACCCTGAGGCGGATACGGTGTTCCTTACCACAAAGGCGGAGAACATGTATTTAAGCTCCAGCGTGGTGAAGCAGATAGCTTCCTTCGGCGGCGACATAAGCAAGTTTGTTCCGGCGGAGATACTGGATGAAATAAGGCGGCGGCTGAGCGAGGACTAAAAAGGAAACGCCCACGAACATTATTTTGAGCAGGAGGATTCGCAATGAACATAGAGGAGATACTGGATCAACTGGATGAGCTTATTGACCGCGCGTGGTCGCTTCCGCTGACAGGCGGACGCTGCGTGGTGGACGCCGACAAGGTGCGTGAGCTGCTGGACGACGTGCGTCTCAACATGCCTACGGAGATACGCCAGGCACAGTCCATAGTGTCCGACAGGACCGAGATAGTCAACACGGCGAAGAAAGAGGCCGAGGCCATAGTGCGCCGGGCGGAGACGAGGGCAAAGGCGCTTGTGGAGGAGGAGGAGATCGTCCGGATGAGCCGCGCCAAGGCCGCCGAGATCACCCAGATAGCCCAGCAGCAGAGCCGTGACACAAAGCGGGCCGCCGCCGAGTTTGTGGACAACCTGCTGAAAAACACCGAGACAGTGCTGACCACCTCCCTTTCCGAGGTGCGCAACACCCGCGCCGCCTTCCACAACCAGCAGACCGCTCCGGCGCAGACCCCTCCGCAGCAGCAGAAAAAGTGAGACAGCGGCTGGCGTTGTTTGTCGCCGGTCAGGCGGCATACTGACAGGGATATTAATATTATAGAACACGGATCCGCGCATGGGATGCTTTGCGAGAGCCAGGCAGTATTGTTGTACTGTATTGCTTTCGCGGGGCGGCCTGTGCCCGGGTCCTTTTTTATGCGCGGAAAGCCCAAACATTATAATATAACATTATATACAACGCACAAATTTTACACGGTGTTAAAGGGCAAAATGCCCAATTGCGGTTGTGCATGCTGTCTATAAATAAAAACAAGTCGTAAAAACTAATGCACAAAACTGTTGACTTTTGAGCAATTAAAGTATAATATGGATATATAACGTAATAAACGTTATTGTTTCTGGAAGCGCATTTTCAACGAGAGGAAAGTTTAAGGAGGTACATCAATGAAAAGAAAGATCGCTTTGTTCTTAAGCATCGTCATGATCCTGAGCATAATGATGACGGGATGCGGAACAACTCAGCCGGCGGGCGAGAGCAAGCCTGCGGGTGAAACATCGTCAGCGGCGCCGGCTGAGAGCACGGGAGTCGAGCTTGATGTAATGCACCGCTTTGCCGACGAGCCGTACAAGGGCTTTTTCGAGTCCGTTATTGCGGATTACGAGGCGAAGACCGGCGTCAAATGCAATCTGACGTTTACTGCGACAGATCCCTATGCCGAGAAGTTGACAATACTTATGTCGTCGGACAATCCTCCCGATGTGTTCTTCAGCTTCGCCGGAGAGTTCCTGAACAAGTTCATCCGTGAAGGACTTGTTTACGATCTGGCCGACGAGTACAACAGCAACAAGGACTGGCAGGAGGCCTGGAACCCGGCGCTGCTGGAGCCGTTCTGGCAGGATGAGCATCTCTATGGCCTGGACTACGACCTGACCATCAAGCTGTTCTTCTACAACATAGACATTTTCAACCAGTATGGGCTGGAGGCGCCGCAGACCTGGGACGAACTGCTCAGCGTGTGCGAGACACTTAAGAGCAATGGCGTGCTCCCGATCTCTGAGGGCGACTCTGACCAGTGGCCGGGCACACACTTTATCTCCATCCTGTTCCATGTCATGGTGCCGGAGGAGGTCCGCAAGGTGGACTACAATCCCGCTACCGGCGAATGGACCGATCCTTCGTATATCAAGGCTCTCAATATGTACACCGAGCTGTCCAAATACATGAACGACGACGTGGTGTCCATAACGCACTCCACCGCCCGTATGGCGTTTGCCAACGGCGAGTCCGCGATGGCGTACCTTGAGTCCATTGAGATGACCGACGTTGAGAAAGACGGCGGCGGCAAGCTCAACTACGGAATGTTCAAGTTCCCGCAGGTTGAGGGCGCTCCCGGCAATCAGAACATGCTGCTGGGCTCTCCTGAAGGCTTCTCCATGAGCGCTGCCTGCGACAATCCGAAAGAGGCTCTGGAGCTTATGTATTTCATCACCAGCAAGGAAGTCGGTCAGCGTGAGGCGGAGGAGCTGCTTTGGTTCAACGCCGCCACCGGCCTTGACCTCTCCAACGCTTCCCAGAAGCTGCAGGACAACTACAAGCTGCTGATGGAGACAGAGGGCCTTGTAAACTGGATAGACAACGAGTGCCATACTCTGCTCCGCGACGTGTTCTATGCAAGGACACAGGAATTCCTCAATGGTACACTTAGCGCAGAGGATTACATGAAGCTTTGCCAACAGGCGGCCGCAGAGGCGAAAGCCGAAGTCGCTGGCTGACATTGGTAATACAAACAGCCTCTAAACCACAAGCGGGCTGATAAAATCAGCGGAAGGCGGGGCTGTAGTCGGACGATTACAGCCCCGTTTTGTTAGAGGAACCCCTGGTTAAATCGCGCCGTTTGCCAAATTATAAGACGCTTTTTAACCGGAAATTTTCAAAATCCTTTACGGGGGGTGTAAGCATGAGGGTAAAGTGGTACGTGCCTTATCTGTTCGTGTTGCCGGCGCTTGCATTGGTACTTTGTATTTTGTATTACCCTGTGGCGCAAAACTTTTACACGAGTTTCTTTTCCACATCGGCTTTTTCGTCGAGCCCAAGGTTTGTGGGGCTTGAAAACTACAAGACGCTGTTCACTGACGTTGAGATGAGAACGGCGCTGGGGAACAACATCAAATATGCGGTCACATGCCTTATAGTGCAGTGCGGGGGCGGTCTGGTGCTGGCTATACTGATGGAGAACAAGCATGTCAGGCGTCTCAGCGGCGTGTATCGCACTATATACTATATACCGAGCGTTATTTCCATGACGGCGGCCTGCCTGCTGTGGAAATTCATATACCAGTCGCGCGGCGGTATGGTGAACGAGCTGCTCGCCGCTCTGGGGCTGGGTGGTTTGCAGCATGCCTGGCTGGGCGAGGCGGGAACGGCAATATGGGCCATAATCGCCATGGCTCAGTGGCAGTTTATGGGTTATTACTGCATGCTTCTGTGTGTGGGAATACAGAAGGTGCCGGACGATATGTATGAGTCCGCGGATATTGACGGCGCCACGGATTTCCAGAAAGCCATATACATAACGATTCCCTCCATAAAAGAGATGATACTTGTTTGCACGCTGATAGACGTCATAGGCTGCTTAAAGGTCTTTACGGAGGTCTATGTAATGACGCTGGGCGGCCCGGGTTATGCAAGCCATACGGTGGGCACGCTGCTCTATCAGAATGCGTTTATCTATAACAAAATGGGATATGCGGCGGCACAGGGCACGGTGATGTTCTTGCTGATATTTGTTATATCTCTGCTGCAGCTGAATCTGTCCGGCTCCGGTAAGGAATAGGGGGTGGAGATATGCATAATAAGAAAAGCCTGAGCTTTTATTTGCGATATGGTATTTTTGTGCTTGTGTTGACGTTGATTGCCGTGATAATACTTGCGCCGCTTATTTGGGGCGTGCTAAACTCCTTTAAAACAAACCGGGAGTTCTATGTAAACTCGTTCGCGCTGCCGGAGGAGTGGCTGTTCTCAAACTACGCCACGGCGTGGGAGTCCGGAATCGCCGACTACATGGTGAACAGCTTTACCGTTACCGGTATCTCGACGGCGCTCATATGCTTTGTGGCGGCGTTGGCGGCATACTCGCTGGCGCGGTTCGATTTCAAGCTCAAGGGCGTGATATTCTATCTCATCCTCGGCGGGCTGATGGTATCGGAGTACTGCATAATAGTGCCGCTGTACAATATGTTCGCCGCCATAGGGCTTAGAAATACGCACCTCGCGCTCTATCTCGCTTATATGACGCTTCAAACGCCGTTCGCGGTGTTCCTGATGCGCTCGTATTTCCTGTCGATGCCCAAGGAGATAGAGGAGGCGGCCTACATAGACGGAGCAACTGTGCTCGGGATATTCTTTAAGATCGTGGTGCCGCTGGGGAAACCGATAATTTTTTCCGCCGCGCTGATAGCCGCGGTTGCCTGCTGGAACGAGTTCATGTTCGCGCTGGTGTTCATCGACTCGCAAAGCCTGATGACGATACCTTTGGGCCTTCAGACCTTCCAGGGGCAGTTTAGAACGAACTGGAGCATTACGCTGGCGGCCTGCGTTATAAGCTCGCTGCCGCTGCTGCTGGCGTTCCTTGCGGCGCAAAAGCAGTTTGTGCGCGGACTTTCCGCCGGAAGTGTGAAGGGCTGACGTCCATACGTAGGAGGAAAACATGCATTTGAAACCAAGGGAGAAGTTTATCAAGGCCCTGCGCCATGAGAGTATTCCGTGTGTGCCGGGCTTTGAGATAGAGTTTCAGCTTTACCGCGAATACGGCGGCGGATGGCCGGTGGTGGGCGCGGAGATGCAAAAGCTGTCGCCGAAGGAGCGGGAGCTTGCCCACGGGCACAATGCCGAGATAATGGCGAGGGCGCTGGAGGCTACCCATCACCACGGGCTGAAGGACATCGGGGAATTTTGGGAGATTTCTCCCGGCACGCCCGCCGATCTTTATATGCCGACGCTGGAGGACAGGCTTGCGCACATCAGGGCCTTCAAAAAGCTGACGGGCGACGAGTATTTTCTGTTTGGAACGGTGTATCTGCCGCTGTCGATACCGTTTTTTGGCGACCTGACCGCGTTTTCCATGGAGCTTTACGACGAACCGGACACAGTGAAGGCGCGTTCGCAAAGGGCGCTGGACGACATGGTGGAGCTGCAAAAAAAGCTGATCGACGCGGGCGCGGACGGTATAGTTGACGACTGCGACATAGCTTTCAACACCGGCACGTTCATATCGCCGGAGATGATGGACGAGTTTTTCTTCCCGTATTTTGACAAATGGGTGCAGGAATGTCACCGCATGGGCGTTTTGTGCGCGTGGCACAGCGACGGAAACCTTATGGGCATATTCGACCGTATAGAGAAAAGCGGGGTCGACGCCATGCACTGCATTGATCCGCTGGCCGGCATGGACATAGCGGCCCTGAAACGGCGCACAAAGGGAAAGCTTGCGCTGATTGGGAACATAGACTGTTCGCTTATCCATATGGGTACGCCGGAGCAGTGCTACGAAAAGACGTGGGAGATACTCGAATCCGTAAGGGCGGAGGAGCCGTCGGGACATATTTTTTCAAGCTGCAACACAATCTTCCTCGGCATGCCCAAGGAAAACTATGACGCGGTGATAGCGGCAAGGCTGGATTTCGACAAAAAGCTCGAAGAAACGGAAAACTCAACAAAAAACATATCCGGGCAAGGCTGATAATTAGCGCTGCGGCAATTGACAATGGGACGTTTTATAACTATAATTGTACTATAACGTATTAATACTTATAAAGTGAGGGGAATTGCATTGTATTCTTACGATGAAGAAAAGATTCTCAAAAATGAGAAAGAGGGAGTCTCCAGCAGAGAGGCCACGGAGAAGGCCGTAGACGAAATATACGCCAAGGGTTTTAAAAACGTGTTCTTTATCGGCATAGGCGGAACCTACGCGGCGGGTCTGGTGGCGAAGGTGTTTGTGGAGACGAACTCCGCGCTTCCGTTCTTCCTTTCCAACGCGGGCGAGCTTATCCACATGGGCAACAAGAATCTTACGAAGGATTCCGTGGTGTTCATGGAGTCGGCTTCCGGGGACACGCCGGAGATGGTGGAGGCGCTGAGGCTGTGCAAAAAGATAGGCGCCAGGGTCTACGGCTATATTGAGAATCAGGATTCCCCTATGGCTAAGGAAGTGGACGTGCAGATATTTGGAGGAAACGCCGGGTATTATAAGATATACTATTTCTTCGGATACATGATGAAGCTGTGGGGCGACTTTGCGGATTACGACAGAATGTGCAAAAACCTTGAGCATATGCCCGAGGCTGTCATAGCCGCCGGAAAAGCCATGGACCCCAAGGCCGCGGAGTTTGCCGAAAAATACTGCGACGCGCCGATAAGCTATTTTATAAGCGCCGGTAACGGCTGGGGCCCGGCATACTGTCTCGCCATGTGCTATCTGGAGGAGATGCAGTGGATGGTCACCAAGTCCATCCATGCGGCGGAGTTCTTCCACGGCACGCTGGAGGTCATCGAAAAGGGCGTGTCCGTCGTGCTGTTTAAGGGCGAGGACGATTCCCGCGCCGAGGTGCAGCGCGCGGAGGATTTCTGCCACCGCGTCACCGACGACGTCACCGTGTTCGACACCAAGGATTACGAGCTGGCGGGCATAGACGAGGATATGCGCGGGCTGCTGTCTGCGTTCATCTTCCACGCGGCGGAGGAGAGAATATTTAAGAATACGGAAAATGTAAATAAACACCCCGGCGATATTCGTCGTTATTACCGCAGGCTTGTCTATTGAAATTTT
>CAYONL010000046.1:0-12831 GCA_964405305.1 uncultured Oscillospiraceae bacterium
GTCGCGCTGCTCGCTTGTAGCGCTTCGCATCGCTCGTTATTTCTTCCTGCACAAAGCCCTGCCTATGCCAACGGTCAAAAACATAGTCGCGCTGCTCGCTTGTAGCGCTTCGCATCGCTCGTTATTTCTTCCTGCACAAACCCCTTCGGATGAACGCCCAGTTTATAAGTTAGTGCGAATCTTAAAGGGGGCTTTCCGATCGCCCCCTTAAACCCCTTCGGATGAACGCCCTTTTTAAAAGATAGCAAAAAACTATCGTCTGAGTCTGCCGTTCTACTGTACCGCGTTCTACTATTGTCTAGTGCCTAGCGACTAGTGACTAATTTGGTTTGTACCCTATTATCTTTCGGACAGATGCGCCTTTTCCAGCGCCATGACGATCAGCGGCACCAGCAGTATGTGGCAGATGATGCCGGGAACGGCGTTTGTAAAGGCCGCCGCGACGAACATGGCGAGGGTGTACTGGGAGCCGGAAAGGCCCATCAGCACCGCCATGGCTCCGCCGAACACGAGCCGCCCGACCAGCATAGCGCCCACAAGGGAAACATAGATCATCGTGCGTTTGCGCGGCAGGCGGCGGTACAGCGCTCCCGCCACCGCACCGTAGGCCGCCAGCTCCAGTGACATGGCCACGGCCTGTGGGAACAGCGGCGGCATACCGAAGGTGACCGAGCGCAGCAGCGGCGATATGAACCCAACCGCCAGTCCCAGCGGCCATCCGCAGGCGAATCCCGCCACGAAAACCGGAATGTGCATCAGCGAGAACATGCTTCCGAGCTGCTGGTTCTGGAACGTGAGCATGGGCAGAAGCTGGGCCAGCGCAAGGCAGACGCCCGCCGTTACGAGCCTTTTTGTGGTGAGCTTAGTCTTTACCATAATTTCCTCCAAAAAAACACGCCACAAAGCCCGCCCCTTCATGGGACGAATTTGCAGCGTGAAAAATACTTCTATACGGTACGGAGCTACAACCCCGCGTTGGTTAAATTATACCACGGCGGCACAGCGCCTGTAAACCGGCAAAACGACGAAAAAAAGCGCCTTTCAGCCCGCGTTCGTCTATCCCTGCCGCCGCTTTGCCGAAAACTCCACCGCCAGCTCCGCGGCTTTTTCCACCGCGCGTGCCAGCGGCAGCTCCCCCGCGCCGACAACGGTAACTCCACAACAACCCATAAACACCAACACCTTATAAACTACACTCTATCCAACAACAACAACCATAACAAACATAACCTCACCCATCAACACATCCACCATCAACACACCGAGGGGCCCCATTATCAGGTCGGCTCCGCGGCAGTTGACGACCACGGCGTTCTCTCCCGTGGCGCCGCAGTCCGCGCCGGATTTGAGCATGGCGGAGGTGGCGATGCTGTTGGTGCCGACGGCGACGACCGCGCTCTCAGGCAGGGCCGCCTTAACCGCCGAGGCCAGCGCCGCGCCCATGCGCCCGCCCTGCCCGTCAATTATCACGATTTTCATATGGTTCACTCCCAAATCATTGCGCGGCGCGGACAGCTTTCCAGTGCGCGTGGCGGTTTAATGTGCCGCGCTGTGCCGTCCCGCCGGACTGTTTTTTATGAGTTCGCCCTTATTTATCCTTCGGATGACCGCCCTTTTTAAAAGATAGCGGAAAACTATCGTCTGAGTCTGCCGTTTTCCTGTACCGCGTCTCCTGACTTCCGGTCAGAAATATTGTCGCGCTGTTTCGCTGTTCGCTCACATCGCTCTGTATTTCTTCCTGCTCATAGTTCCGCCAGTTGCGTCCACTGGACGCGGCGGAACTATGAGCCACTGGACGCGGCGGGATAATGAGCCCTGACTCCTGCCGTCACACCATGCTCTCCTCGCGGAAAACGTAACGCCCAAGGCCCGTCTTTACCGGCTCGCCGTCCGCGGCCGCCAGCTCGCCGCCCAGAAACACCGCTTTGGCGCGGCCCTGGACCTCGTAGCCCTCGTAGGGCGTGTAGTCGCAGGTCATGTGCTGGGCGGCGGCGGTTATCTGCCAGCGGGCCTCCGGGTCCCAGACCACCACGTCCGCGTCCGCGCCGGGAGCCAGCACGCCCTTCCTCGGGAACATGCCGTAAAGGCGCGCTATGTTCTCGCTACAGGCCGCCGAAAAGCGCTCCGCACTCAGCTTGCCCGCGGCCACGCCATAGGTGTACATCAGCGCCGGACGGTGCTCCACACCCGGAAGACCGTTCGGAATTTTGGAAAAGTCGCCGCGGCCCAGCTCCTTCTGCCCCTTGAAACTAAACGAGCAGTGGTCGGTGGAGACCGTATTTATCTGGCCGCCCGCGACCGCGCTCCAAAGCGCGCCTCTGTCTCTCGCGGCGCGCAGGGGCGGGCTGCATACGAACTTGGCGCCCTCAAAATCCGGCTCCGAAAGGGCCAGCGAATCCAGTAAAAGGTACTGGGGACAGGTCTCCATAAACACCCGAACGCCCTTTGCACGGGCGCGCAGCGCTTCCCCAAGCCCTCTTGCGGAGCTTACATGCACGATGTTCACCGCCGCCTTTGCCGCCTCGGCTATGGCGCAGACGCGGGCTATGGCCTCGGCCTCGCAGAGATCGGGCCGGCTTTCGGCGTGAAAATACGGTTCAGTGTCGCCGCGGGCCAGCCGCTCGGCCACCAGCTCGTTTATCAGACCGCCGTTTTCGCAGTGGAAGCCCACTATGCCGCCCAGCTCATCCACCGCCTTGAGTATCTCGTAGACGTCGCCGTCGGGCAGGCGGAGCGCGTCATAGGCCAGATACACCTTAAACGAGGTGACGCCCGCCGCCGGCATTTGGGCAAGCTCCGCCTTTGTGCGGTCGTTCCAGTCGGTTATCGCCATATGGAAGCCGTAGTTGCAGGAGCAGCACCCGTCGGCGCGAGCGTGCCAGGTGGCAAGCGCCTGCGCAAGCGTGCCGCCCCTGTCCTGGGTGGCGAAATCTATTATCGTCGTCGTGCCGCCGCAGAGGGCCGCAAGTGTTCCGCTGGCAAAGCTGTCCGCCGTAACGGTGCCCGCCACAGGCATTTCAAAGTGGGTGTGTCCGTCTATAAATCCGGGAAACACCAGGCAGCCGCCGGCGTCATATATCTCCGCGCCGGCCGCTTTTTCCACGGGCACGTCGCCCACCGCGGTTATCTTTCCGTCCTCCAGCAGCACCGCGCCCTCGGTGACGCAGCACGGCGACACAAGGCGTCCTCCCTCAATCAGCGTTTTCATGGTCAATCGCCCTCCAGCCCCAAAAATCTTGGAAACTCATCCAGCACGGCCCTGATGAAGGTGCGCACGTACTCATCCAGCACACCGGAGGGGCCGTTTATCGGGTCGAACTTGAAAGCCTTGCCGCCAAGCCTTATGCGGCAGATCTTCGCCTCGCCCGTGGGCATAAAGCCGTCGTTCTGACTTTTGGCGAAGCTCTCGTCATCCAAAAACAGCGTGAACTTGTCCCTGTAGGGCAGGCCGTCATATGGGCAGAAGCGGGCGCAGTTGCCGCACTCGTTGCAAAGCGCGTCCAGATGGAGCACCTGGCGCGAGCCGTCGGGCAGCGTTACGCGCACGTTGGCACGGTTTGGGCAGCACTCGGCGCAGGCCTCGCAGACCGTACCGCACTCAAGGCAGCGCTCGCCCACCGCGCACTCCCGCGGTTCCTTAATTATCCCGCGCTCATCCAGAAAGCCGAGAGTTTCGGCCTTGTTCGCGTAGGCGTATTTGTCATAGGAGCGGTGGGTCAGCTTTTCGCAAAGCTCCGCCGCGCCGGCAATGGCCTGCACCACCGTTTCGGGACCGGTCGCCGCGTCGCCGATTATATATACCCCGGCGTCCACCTCGTCAAAGAGCGGTGAATCCGCCCTCTCGCCTATGGCCGCGATAACGCAGTCGGCCGGCAGCTTTGTCCTCTCGCCCGTATCCACCACCGAGGGCCGCCCGCTTTTATCCGGCTCGCCCGGCGCCGCCCGGTGGCAGTAAAGACAGCCGGAGCGTATGCCCGTCGGGATCAGGTACTCCTCAAAGGAGACGCCCTCCTTCGCCGCCTCGGCCAGCTCGTCCAACGACACGGGCGCGTCCGCCTTCGACCGGCGGTAAACTATCGTCACCTTGTCCACGTTCGCAAGGCGTTTCGCGGCCCGGGCCGTATCCACCGCCGTGTTTCCGCCGCCCACAACGACGATATTGCCCACTGTCTCCTCCTCCAGCGCCGCCCTGTCCTGTTTGAAGCGGTACAGGAAATCCAGCGCCGGAACCGTCTTTCCGCTGCTGAGTTTAAGCGGTATGGCGCTTTCGGCCCCGGTGGCGAGGACTATTTTGTCAAAGCCCATCTCCCGCAGCTCGGAAACCGAGGTTATCTCGTGCCCCAGCTCCAGCGCAACGCCCTGGGCCTGTATGAGGGCGCAGTCCCACTCTATGGCCTTGTCCTCTATGCGGAAGGGCGGTATCACCCGCCGCACCGTACCGCCGGGCACAGCCTCCCTGTCGAACACCACGGGCGCCCAGCCGGCCCTTGCGAAGAAATACGACGCCGCAAGGCCCGCCGGACCCGCGCCGACTATGGCCACAGGCTCGCCGCCCTGATTTGACGGCGCGGCCTCGTCCAACAGGTCAAAACAGGCAGCGCCCGCCGCCGCCAGCTTTGTTCCGCGTATATCCAGCGGACACTCGTAGGCCCCACGGGCGCAGGCATCCATGCAAAAGTGCGGGCAGATCGTTCCCGTAGTAAAGGGCAGAGGGTTTCGCTCCATTATCACGCGCAGGGCCTCCTGCTTTTTGCCCTGACGCATAAGCCGCAGGTAGGCCGGCACATCCTGCATTATGGGACAGGCGAACCGGCAGGGCGCGGCAAAGCAGTCCATCAGGGGTATTGGCCCCTCTATTTTTTTCGGGCGGACCGGCGGCTTGTAGCGCCAGCGCTCCGTTCCCGCTATCTCGTCCTCTATGGCCGAAAGGTCGTCGGTCAGTATGCCGGAAAACGGCAGGTACTCGCACTCGGCCACCGCCTCCACCATCTGGGTCAGCCTTCCGAAGCCGCCGGGCCGCAGCATATCCGACGCCACCGTTATGGGCCAGACGCCGCAGTCGAACAGCGTTTTTACCGTGTGTATGTCCGCCCCGCCGGAGTAGGAGACCCGCAGCCCGCCTCCAAAATCCCGCGCTATCTTTTCCGTAAGCGCGAAGGAGAGCGGAAACAGCCCCTTGCCGGACATATACATCTCGCCGCCCGGAAGCTCGCCCCTCTTTATTTCGACGGGCAGGGTGTTGCTTATCTTTACGCCGAACAAAAGGCGGTTCGCGTCCGCCATGTCCTGAAGCCGGTGGAGCATGGGGCGCGCGTCCTCGTACTGCATATCGTCTTTAAAGTGGGCCGGGTCCACCGCAAGCCCGGTGTAGCCCAGCGCGTCCAGCGTGCCCCGCGCCTCGTCCCACCCCAGCAGCGTGGGGTTGAGCTTGACGAAGGTGGAGAGCTTTTTCTCCGTGATCAGGTAGGACGCTATGGACTCTATCTCCTCCGGCGGGCAGCCGTGGAGAGTGGACAGCGTGACCGAGGAGCATATCTCCGGCGAGATGTCGCTGACGTACATGCCGTCCAGCCGCTCAAACTCGTCCAAATGGCCGCGTATCCAGTTTTCGCACTCGCGCCAGACGGGGGTGTACTCCGCGCTTTTGAGGCCCTCTATAAAGTCGTCCAGCTTTTTGGACTGTATGCCCGCCAGGTTGTACCCCACCGACATGTTGAACACGAACCCGTCCGGAAGCCCCAGCCCAAATTCCGCCGAAATGAGCTTTATGGCGTACCAGGCCTTGACATACTCGTCGAAGGCCTGTGGCACCGTAAGCTCCGTGCTCCACTCCACGTTGTAGGTCTCGTCCGCGCCGCCTATACAGGGCTTGTCCACCCTGAGGTCTTCCCCATCCAGCGCCTGCACGGTCTTAAGCTCGAAAAAGCGCGCGCCGGCGGCGTAGGCGGCGATGATGTTCTGCGCCATCTGGGTGTTGGGGCCGGCCGCCGGGCCTATGGGTGACTCTATGCGGTTCCCAAATATTGGCAGGCGCGGCCTTCCGGCCTGCCAAAGCTCGGTCACGCCGAAAATGGAGCCGTGCGCGTGAAATTCCTCCAGCAGCAGGGCCATCAGTTCATCAAAAGAGAGAGGTCTCATACGGTCAGACATGGTTTTCCTCCTATCCGTTTATGCGTTTCGCAAGGGCGGCGGCAAGCTCCCTGCCCCTTGCCGCGGCGGCGGCCGCGTCCACGGCCAAAAGCCGCCTGTCCAGCATGAGCACGCGCCCCGCCGCTATGGTGGTGACGACGCTGCCGCCCGCCATGCCGAAAAGTATGTGGTAATCCGCGTTTCTGCCGTCCATGGGCGTGGGCGGTATGTAGTCCGTAACTATCACGTCCGCCGCCGCGCCCTTTTTGAGCACGCCCAGCGTGACGCCGAACCGCTCCGACGCCAGCGCCGCGTTGTGCTCAAACAGCATCGCGGGCGCCAGCTCGCCGCAGACGGAGGGGTCCCCCGTCCACAGCCTTTGCAGTATTGGGGCGGCCTTGTAGCTTTCCAGCATGTCGTTCGTGTAGCCGTCGGTGCCAAGGCACACGTCTATCCCCGCCGCCGCCATTTTGAGCACGGGCGGAGCGCCCACCGCGTTGCCCATATTGCTCTCCGGGTTGTAAACGGCCCGGGCGCCCGTCTCTTTGAGCACGGCTATCTCGCCCTCGTCAATGTTTACGCAGTGGACGGCCAGACTGTGCTCATCCAGCGCGCCAGCTCCGGCCAGCCTCTCCACCACCCGCATACCGTGGCGGGCAACGGCGTCCTCCTCATCATCAGGCCCCTCCGCCACATGGATGTGGAAGCCCGCGCCCGTGGGAGTTACCGCCCGAGCCGCCGCCAGTGTCGCGTCCGACAGGGTAAATGAGGCGTGCAGCCCCATCATGCCGCGGAGCATGGGCCGTCCGGCGGCGTAATCCATAAACTCGGCGTTCTCCTCCACCGCCTCTTTGGCTGCGGCCGCGCCGTTTCTGTCGCTGACCTCATAGCAAAGGCAGGCGCGCAGACCGGCGGCGGAAAGCTCACCCGCCATGGCGCCCAGCGAGCCCTTTGTTCCGCCGTAGCTGGCGTGGTGGTCAAAGATAGTGGTGACGCCGCACCTTATGCAGTCGGCGGCGACTATGGCGGCGCTGGCCCGGCAGTCCTCCAGCGTCAGCTCGCTGTCCAGCCGCCACCACAGGCCATCCAGTATCTCGTAAAAATTTTTCGCGTTGTAGCCGTTTATGGCAAGACCCCGGGCAAAGGCGCTGTAAATGTGCTCGTGGGCGTTGGTCAGCGCCGGCATGATCACCCCGCCGCCCGCGTCGATAAACCCGGCCTCCGGGTACTTTGCCCGCAAGGCGCCGTATTCGCCCACGTCGGCTATGCTTTCGCCCTCTATGGCAACGGCCCCGTTTTCGTACCAAGGCGCTTTCTCATCTCGGGTAAGCAGCCTTCCGTTTCCAACCAGCAGCATGGCGCGGCCCCCTTTTAAAAATTTGCGCGCAATGGCGCAAAATAATAATATTACATATAGTCGTTAGACATTAGACACTAGACACCAGTAGAACGCGGTACAGGAGAACGGATTTCCAAACAATAGGGTTTCGCTATCTTTAAAAGTGGGCGTTCGTCCGAAGGGGCTCGCGTTCCCGCGCCGCCGGTGAAACTTACGCCGCCTTATAATGAAGGCGTTCGTCCGAAGGATAAATAAGGGCAATCGGAATGCCCTTATTTAAAAATGCGCCGCAGGCTCCTATTAAAACACAATGCTCTCTTACTCCAGATATGTTCACTTTCTTCGCTGAAATCAAGCATGTGCGGGAATTAATGAATTTGCTTTTTAAGAGGTGTCGGCTGCGCCGACGGATTTTTATTTAGGGGCATTCCGCTGCCCCTAAGACCCTTCGGACGCACACTTCATAAGTTAGTGTAGGCTTCACAGATGGAGCGGGAATGAGAGCCCCTAAGACCCTTCGGACAAACGCCCTCATTATAATGCAGCGTGAGTTTCACAGCGCCACGTCCGATTGCCCTTATTATCCTTCGGACAAACGCCCTCATTATAATGCAGCGTGAGTTTCACAGCGCCACGTCCGATTGCCCTTATTGTCCTTCGGGTGCAAGACTTTTAGTTTACTGCAAATTTTCAGCGCGTACTTGTTTACTTAAAGAGTAGCATTTTTTTGCCCAGATTACAACCCGCAACCGCCAAATTATCGCCCCGCCGCCGCCCCTTGAAAATCCCGGCCGCCCATTATATAATGTACAGGTAACGCAACGAGCTTTTAGAAAAACGGAGGGCGGCTATGAAAGCAGCTTTTTACACGCTGGGCTGCAAGGTGAACCAGTATGAGACTCAGATACTTGAGCAGGAGTTCGCGCGGGCGGGCTTCGAGATCGTGGATATAGACTCCCAAGCCGACGTGTACGTGGTAAACTCCTGCACCGTTACCGGCACGGGCGACAAAAAAAGCCGCCAGATGGTGCGCCACCTGCGCCGGCAAAACCCGGAGGCGGTAATCGCGCTGACCGGCTGCTTCCCTCAGGCTTTTCCGGAGGAGGCCGCCGCCATAACGGAGGCAAACGTAATAACCGGCGCGTCTGACCGCTCCTCCCTGCTGCCCCTGGTGATGGACGCCATGGACGGCAAGCGCGTGGTCTACATCCAGCCCCACACGGAGGAGGAGCCCTTCGAGCCCATGCGCGCCGAGGGCATGCTCGACCGCACCCGCGCCTTTGTGAAGATAGAGGACGGCTGCGACAACGCCTGCTCCTACTGCATCATACCCAAGGCCCGGGGCCATGTGCGGTCAAAGCCGCTGGCCGACCTTGAAAGGGAGCTTGAGACGCTCTCCTCCCGCGGGTATCAGGAGGCGGTGCTCTCCGGCATAAACCTGCCCTTTTACGGCCGCGACACGGGCAAAACGCTGCTGGACGCGGTGGCGCTCGCCTGCGACATATTCCCGCGGGTGCGCCTTTCCTCGCTGGAGCCGGAGCTTATCTCCCGGGCGGACATCGAGGCGCTGGCAAAGCTGCCGGGCTTCTGCCCGCAGTTCCACCTTTCGCTGCAAAGCGGCTGCGACAAAACTCTGGCCGCCATGCGCCGCCGCTACAACACCGCCATGTACCGCCAGGTGGTGAAGAATATACGGGAGGCGTTCCCCATGCCCGGCCTCACCACGGACGTGATGGTGGGCTTTCCGGGTGAGACGGCGGAGGATTTTGCGGCCAGCCGCGACTTTGTAACCGAGATGGCGTTTGCCAAGGCCCATGTTTTCGCCTATTCCCGCCGTCCGGGAACCGACGCCGCCGTCATGGCGGGTCAGGTGGCCAACGCCGAAAAGGAACGCCGCAGCGCCGAAATGATAGCCGCCGCCGCCGTCACCCGCGCCGAGTTTCTCCGCTCCATGACCGGCCGGGTGGAGCCGGTTTTGATCGAGTCGGAGATAAAGGACGGCCTGATGGAGGGCTACACGCCCAACTACGCGCTGGTGCGCATACCGGCGGTGAAGTCGCTTTTGGGCCGCCTTTGGGACGTGCGCATAACCGGCGCCGAGGCCGACTGGTGCCTGGGCGAGATAAAGGACCCGCCCGTGGGCTACAATTCCGGCGAGATGTTTTAGTCGATAGTCGATAGTCGTTAGTCACTAGTCACTAGACACCAGTAGAACGCGGTACAGGAGAACGGCAGACTCAGACGATAAATTACCATTGCCTTTTGAATAGGGCGTCCGTCCGAAGGGGCTCGCGTTCCCGCGCCGCCGGTGGCGGAGAAAGCGGGAATGAGAGCAGGAAGAAACAACGAGAGATGCGAAGCGCTACAAGCGAGCAGCGCGACTATGTTTCTGACCGGAGCTTAGGGGCAGCGGCGACGAGCGCGTCCAGTGGACGATACAGCAAGGAGCCGCTGGCGCAGGCGTCGGCCCGATGCAAGCGACAGCGCGACAGCGGGACGCTAACGCCAAGAGGAAGGAAAGCCCCCTTAATAGAAATGCGCCGTGGGCTGCAGAAAAAATTGTAAAGTTGAGGTTTTAACTTGGTTTCATTGACAGAACTATTCGGGAGCTTTGCCGCCGTGGGCGCAGTGATGTTCGGCGGCGGCTACTCCATGTTGCCGGTGCTCCGGCGAGAGATCGTGGAAAAACGCGGCTGGTCGGACGACGAGGAGCTGCTGGACATCTTCGCGGTGGCCCAGTGCACCCCCGGCGTCATAGCGGTGAACACAGCCACCTTTATCGGCTACAAAAAGCGCGGTGTTGCCGGTGCGGCGGTCGCTACTCTGGGCGTTGTGACGCCTTCCATAATTATAATTCTTATAATCGCGGCTCTATTGTCCGATTTCGCCAGCATTCCGCAGGTGCAGTACGCGCTGGCGGGCATAAGAGTGGCCGTCTGCGTGCTGGTGCTGCAGGCGGTGGTGAAACTGTTCTCCTCCTGCAAAAAGAACCTGGTCAGCGTGCTCATCTTTGCCGCCGCCTTCGTCATGGTGGGCGTTATGGGGCTGTCGCCGGTGTGGCCGGTGCTGGTCGCGGCGGGCGCCGGCCTTGGCTGGGGCTTTATCTCAAACAGGGGAGGTGACAGGTCATGAGCGATATTGCAAACCTGCTGACCCTGTGCTGGGAGTTTTTTAAGGCAGGGCTTTTTGCCGTGGGCGGCGGCTTGGCCACTCTGCCCTTCCTACACGACATGGCGCGCCGTTTCCCCTGGTTTACGGAGGCGGAGCTGGGCGACATGATAGCGGTGGCGGAGTCCACTCCCGGCCCCATAGGCGTCAACATGGCGACCTTTGCCGGTTACCGGGTGGATGGAATACTTGGCGGCGTGGCGGCCACACTGTCGCTGGTGCTGCCCTCCTTTATCGTTATCATCATAGTGTCCCGGTTCCTCAAAAGGTTTCGGGAGAGCAGGATTGTCTCCTACGCCTTCGACGGGCTGCGTCCCTGTGTAACGGCGCTGGTGCTGGCGGCGGGCTGGTCGGTGTTTCGCGTGTCCGTCCTTACGCCGGACGCCTTTGCCGCCACCGGAAGCCTTGCGGATCTCTTTTCGCCCGCCGCCGCCTGCCTTTTCGCGGCAATATTCATCCTTTCCCGTGTGTGGAAGAAGGCCCCGCCCATCGCGCTGATCGCCATTGGCGCCGCGGCCGGAATACTGCTGAGGCTGTAGGCTCCGGCGCGCCCCCAGGTTTAAAGGCGTAAATTGCCAGCTTTTGAACCCCTTTCCAGCGGCCTTTTTTTCGAGCAAATTCCTTTAAAAAACTTTGAAAAAGCTGTTGACAACCTGGGGGTTCTCATGTATAATAACAAACGTTGACCGCCGACGCGGTCAAAAAATGGCCTGGTAGTTCAGCTGGTTAGAACGCTAGCCTGTCACGCTAGAGGTCGTGGGTTCGATTCCCATCCAGGTCGCCAAATTGCTGATGTAGCTCACTAGGCAGAGCACATCCTTGGTAAGGATGAGGTAGCCAGTTCGAGTCTGGCCATCAGCTCCAAGAAAAACCGCTTGATTCAAGTCATGGTAGGACTTGAGCAGGCGGGTTTTTTGTTTTATATCCCGACCCGCAGGGTGCTTTGCCGTGCCCGGCCGGACTCCACGGCTTTGCCCTCTCCACCCGGCCTCTATGCCGCTTTGCGGCCCTCCCGCGGCGCTCAAGCAGGCTTTCCGATAATCTTGCCCCTCTTTGCGGTCGATGCGGAAAATACCGTGGAGACGGCGGAAATTGAGCTTGCCCACGCAAGGCAAAAGGCGGAAAACGGCGCGTTGCCGTCACAGGGGACAAACTCCACGGCTTATGGGAACGCGGCTCCTGTGGGCGCACAGACGCGCACAGGCAAAGGAACGGCGCAAGGCTCTGTTGTTTCAAGACCATATATTGAAAACGGCGCGGATAATTTCGGCGAGGCGGTTGAAACCGAGGGGCGGACGGGATATAATGAAAATAGAGGTGATATCAGTGGAAGAACAACAGAGTTTAGAGAGCTACAAGCAGCAAGTAAGGGATTGTCTGAGGACGTTGCACAAATGTTCCACTCAGGAGACAGAGTCATTGATGAAGGAATACGGCAACAGCTTTCCGGAGTTCTTGGAGGAGAAATACAGCGTGCAAGCGGCGGCGTACGGTATGCTGTCACACCTCTTATAAATCAAAAAACAGGCGGAACAGTTAATCTTGTAAACGGAGTGGATGCCGAGACTTTTCATGACGTTTTTGAAATAGTTCAAAAGTACCTGCGACACGGCGACGCTGTTGATGTTCATAATGTTGAGGATTACCAGGACACCAAGAATCACCTATCCGATAACGGGCTTCGCGGGTTTGCAGTAACTCCTGGCGGAGATTTGATTTCTGTTTTCAATCTTGGAACGCAGGGATTTTTAAAAACCATAAAAGATGTGGTGGGCGCCAGCGGAGCGACTATATTTCTGACCGACCAATCGGAATGCCCCTAAATAAAAATCTGTCCGCGCAGCGGACTCCTCTTAAAACACAAACTTAAAAAATACCGCGCAGGCTGTCTTTCGGCTGAGAAAGATAACCGGCGCGGTGTCTTTATATAATGATATATAATTTATAGGCTGGCCTTTTAATAGGTGTCTCCGACGGATTTAACTCAGGGGCATTCCGCTGCCCCTGAAACCCTTCGGGCAACTTCATAATTTAGAGAAAATTTATCACGGAGGAAATTTCGCTGCCCCTGAAACCCTTCGGGCCAACTTCAAAAGTTAGTGGAAATCCATCGTCTGAGTCTGCCGTTCTCCTGTACCGCGTTCTCCTGACTCCTGACGCCTGTCTCCTGACGCCTGTCTCCTGACCCCTGACTC
>CAYONL010000047.1:0-11067 GCA_964405305.1 uncultured Oscillospiraceae bacterium
AAGGACTCAATAGCCGCGGGCATAGGCATGGTGCATCAGCATTTCAAGCTGGTGTCCAACTACACCATAGCTGAGAACATAGTGCTCGGGATAGAGCCGAAAAAGAAGCTGGCGGGCTTCCTGCCGTATGTGGACATAAAGACGGCGAACGCGCGTATAGGTGAACTTTCGGACAAATACGGCCTCAAGGTCGATCCAACACAGAAGATAGAACAGGTGAACGTCTCGGTGCAGCAGCGGGTGGAGATACTGAAAATGCTGTACCGCGACGCCGAGATACTTATATTTGACGAGCCGACCGCCATCCTGACACCGCAGGAGATAGAGTACCTGCTGGGCATAATGCAGGAGCTGAGGGCGGGCGGCAAGACGATAATCCTTATAACGCACAAGCTGGAAGAAATAAAGAAGATAGCCGACCGCTGCGCCATACTCTGCCGGGGCAAGCTCATAAGCGTGCTGGAGGTGGGAGCCACCTCCACCCGCGAAATGGCAAACCTCATGGTGGGACGCGACGTGCTGGTTGATATACAGAAAAACGAGCCGCACTACGGAGACACCGTGCTCAAGGTGTCGGGGCTCACGGTCCGCAACGCCGACAAGCTGGAGGTCGTCAAAAACGTCTCCTTCTCCGTTCGCGCGGGCGAGGTGTTCGCCATAGCGGGCGTTTCCGGCAACGGGCAGGTGGAGCTGGCCGACGCTATAGCCGGACTTGAGAGGGCCGCGGCCGGAAGCGTAGAGCTGGGCGGCGTGGATATTACTCACTACAACATAAGAAAACGCACGCTGGAGGGAATATCCTACATCCCGGAGGACAGGCACAATGTGGGCCTTATCCTGGATTTCGACATGGAGGACAACCTTTCACTAAAGACGTATTACAAAGAGCCGTTTGAACGCAAGGGCATACTGAACAGCCAGGAGATAGAGAAATACTCCAACGGCCTTATAGATAAGTACGACATCAGGGCGGGACAGGGCGGCCGCACCATACTGCGCAGCATGAGCGGCGGCAACCAGCAGAAGGTGATCGTAGCCCGCGAGATAGAGCTGGGCAGCCCGCTTATGATATTCGTGCAGCCCACCCGCGGCCTCGACATAGGCGCCATAGAGAACATTCATAAGCACATTTTGGCCCAGAGGGACGCGGGCAAGGCCATATTGCTCATTTCTCTGGAGCTGGATGAGGTTATGGAGCTGGCGGATACGATCGGCGTCATTTACAATGGCGAGCTGCTCAAGGTGGCCGACGCCACGGAGCTGACAACTCAGGAGGTCGGCAAGTACATGATGGGGGTGCGGTCATGAGCGAAAAAAAGAAGGGCGCGTGGCTTCGCGTTTTAGAGTTCGTTGATTCGCCGCGCCGCCGAAACGTCAGCATACCGGTGCTGGCCGTGCTGCTCAGCCTTGTCGCCATGTGTATTTTCCTTCTGGTGCTGGGGAAAGACCCGATTACGGCGATAGTGTCGTTTTTAAAGGGCTGCGGGCTGCTGCCAAAGGGCTCCTACGCCGGAGGAAAGGGCATGATAACCGACTTCATGTCGTTTCTGGACGTGCTGGCGCCCATGATGCTGGCCTCCCTCGGCGTGGTCGTCGCCATGAAGGCCGGGCTTTTCAACATAGGTATTTCGGGCCAGATGCTTTCCGCCGGTTTTGTCGCCACCCTGCTCATAGGGTACAGCGGGCTGGACGCGGTGCTCGCAAAGCCGCTGGTCATACTGGTGGGCGTCGTGGTCGGCGGGCTTATGGGCGCGCTGGTGGGTTTTCTGAAATACAGGTTCAACATACATGAGGTCGTCTCGACCATAATGATAAACTATATCGTCAGCTATGTGACGGGCTTTTTTATAAACACCTATTACGCCGACATGATCTCACGCTCCTCCAAGGTGTGCAGCGGCGCCTCCCGCCTGACCATCACGGGCGTGCCCGTGGCGGGCTACAGCCTCGACATACCGCTGGGGATCGTGATAGCGTTGGTCATGGTGTTTGTGGTCCGGTATGTGCTGGAAAAGACCGTGCTCGGGTTTGAGATAAGGGCGGTCGGCGCGAACAACCGGTGCTCAAAATATAGCGGCATAAATGTTGGGCGCAACGTGGTCACGGCCATGGCCTTTTCGGGGATACTCGCCGGGCTGGCCGGCGTAACGTATTACCTCGGCTATTACAACACCATAATCCCGAAGGATCTGGCCTCCATGGGCTATGACTCCATCGCGGTGGCGCTGCTCGGGAACAGCACGCCGATAGGAACGATCTTTGCCTCAATACTGATAACCATATTCCAAAAGGGCAACGTATATATGAGCTCTCAGGTGGAGGTGCCGCGGGAGATCGCCTCCGTAATAACAGGGATACTGCTGCTGTTCTCCGCCTGCGGAACGTATATCTGGAGTTACGTGCGCCGCCGCCGGGAGCATTTGGAGGAGAGCTTTGAGGAGAGCCTTGTCTCCGCCGCCGCCGACCCGAACGATACGGTCGCGCCGCCGGAAGCCCCATCTGACAAAAAGGAGGCGGCGAAATGATCGACTCGGTATTTATAGACGGCCTTTCCTTCGCGATGCCGCTGCTCATAATGGCCATTGGCGGCATATACAGCGAAAAAAGCGGCGTGACAAACCTCGCCTTGGAGGGGTTGCAGGGCTTCGGCGCGTTTACGGGCGCCCTTATCGCCACCATACTGTCCCAGTCGCTTATCCCGTCCGACTCGCCGGCCCTCATGTACATCACCCTGTTCACCGCAATGGTGGGCGGCGGGCTTTACGCGCTCATCCACGCGCTTTTGTGCATCAAGTGCAAGGCGAACCAGGTCATCAGCGGCGTTGTGGTCAACATCCTCGCCGTGGCGCTGACCACTTTCCTTACAAGTATCGCCAACACGGCGATCTTTGACAACGCCTCCAACAAGTTCGTGCTGGCGGTCTCGCCGCGGTTCGACGTGCCGGTGCTTTCAGAGATACCGGTCATTGGCGCGCTGTTCAAAAGCATGTATCCGTTTGAAATAATCATACTCGTCTTGGCGCTGGCGGCGTGGTATGTGCTGTATAAGACGAGCTACGGCTACCATCTGAGGGCATGCGGCGAAAACCCGCATGCGCTGGATGCGTCCGGCGGCAACGTAAACCGGGTGCGGTTCATAGCGGTCATAGTTTCCGGCGCGCTGTCGGGCCTCGGCGGCATGTGCTTTGCCTATTCCATATCGACCCAGTTCTCTCCCAGCATATACATGGGCTACGGCTACCTTGCCATAGCGGCCATGATATTCGGAAACTGGAGCATAACGAACACCTTTGCCACCTGCCTGCTGTTTGGCTTTGCAAAGTCGGGTTCCTATAAGCTCTGCCAGTTCCTCGGCATGCCCAGCAATTACTCCGATCTGCTTCTGGTGCTGCCGTATGTGCTGACGCTGCTGTTGCTGGTTTTCTTCTCAAAGCACAATCATCCTCCAAAAGCGGGAGGAGAGCCCTTCGACAAATCAAAGCGGTAATGGTATACAAAGGCCGGTCATTGTGCCGGCCTTTATTCAAGGTTTAAACGCGGCAAATTAACAGATTATTCATTGCCAAATCAATGACAGCGTGATATAGTATCGGCTGTGAAATAATAACTTTTAGTGACGAGGGGGAAAGGCGCATGCTCGAGTACAGGTATGATACCCAGCTGCTGATTGACGGGTGCAAATTGGATGAGGACGCCGTGTATGAGCACTTTATGAAGGCTTTCAAGGGCGACTGTCTGCTGGCGGTTGGGGACGAGGAACTGATGAAAATACATTTCCACACCAACGAGCCGTGGCAGGTGCTGGAGTACTGCGCTTCCGTAGGAGAGATACACGATATAATCATTGAGGACATGGAGCGTCAGAGCGCGGGACTGCACGGCTGACGCAGGCTAAAAAATGTATAAATCAAGATCGGGGATATAGAATGGAACAGTTAAGAGGGCGCGAGGGTTTTATTTGCGATATGGACGGCGTGATATACCACGGCGACAGGCTTATACCGGGAGTTAAGGAGTTTGTGGACTGGCTTTATAAAAACAACAAGAAGTTTTTGTTTCTTACGAACGGAAGCGGCAGATCGCCCAAGGAGCTGGCGCAGAAGCTGGACAGAATGGGCCTTGATATAGACGAGACGCATTTTTATACCAGCGCGCTTGCCACCGCCAGGTTCCTCAGCCATCAGGACCCGGGCTGCAGCGCGTATGTGATAGGCGAGCCGGGCCTTATGAACGCGCTGTATGACGCGGGCATAACGATGAACGACGCGGACCCGGACTATGTAATAGTTGGCGAGACGGAAAAGTACAACTTCGACAGCATGAGCCGCGCCATGCAGCTTGTTATGGCTGGGGCAAAGCTCATCGGCACGAACTGGGACCTTACTTACCCCACCGACCGGGGCATATTGCCGGACTGCCGCGCGCTGGTGGAGCCCATAAGCCTTACCACCGGAAAGCAGGCCTATTACGTGGGCAAGCCGAACCCGCTCATGATGCGCAGCGGGCTGTACCTTCTGGGCGTGCACTCCGCGGATGCCGTGATGATAGGCGACCGCATGGACACCGATATTATAGCGGGAATAGAGAGCGGGCTGGATACGGCGCTGGTGCTGACCGGCGTCACCACCCGCGAGTCTATGAACGATTACCCGTACCGGCCCCGGATCGTATTGGAGAGCGTGGCCGATATACCCGGCTGATAACGCTGGCGCTTCGCTGTTTGCGGGGCGCCTTTTTATGACCGCGTAAAACAGTTAAAGATACGGTGAATTTAGTCAGGGGGCGGGCGTTTCAGGCTGCGGGCCACAGAGGGCGAGGGCCTGTTCCGCTGGCTCATGGGCTTTTCGGCGGAGGAGCTGACCGTGGTCTCGCCGGAGAGCGTCAGGCAGAAGCTCCGCGAAAGGGCAAGGGCGGCGTTGGAGCTGTACGGCGAAAAATAGCTTTTCGGACAACTGCGGCGTGGGTTTGGACCCTTATTTTTGGCACTTTAAATTTTGAGCGTCAGGTTGAAATCCGCGCCGTATATGGTATAATCAGATGGGAATATATGCGCTTTGTAAAGCGCAAAAGTATGAGCATAATGGGGGTGGCGACGTGAATCCTGATCCTGCGGGCAGTATACCAGGCCGAAGTAGTAATGACCGGGGAGCTTTCACGGTGCGCGCCCGTTATTTTTGCGCCCGTTAAGACCCCGTTTGGGGGTATTTTTATGCTTAATTTTTACAAGACGGTGGACGCGCGCGTTCGCCAGGTCCAGGAGCTGGAGAGCGGCTGCTGGGTCAGCGCCATAGACCCGACCGAGGAGGAGATACGCTACCTGACCGATACGCTGGGCGTGGATTCCGGCTTTGTCAGGGCGGGTCTTGATGAGGAGGAGAGCTCCCGTATCGAGCAGGAGGAGGAGCAGACCCTTATAGTGGTGGACGCACCTGTGGCGGAAAAGCAGGACGACGGCACCATGACCTATTACACCATGCCGTTCGCCATAATCCTTGTGCCGGATTTCGTGCTGACTGTCTCTCTGCGCGACACCACGGTCATAGCGGAGATAACGGGCGGAGTTGTGAAAAACGTTCAGACCGGGATGAAGACGCGCTTTTTCCTGACCATACTCCTGCGCATAGCGTACCGCTTTTTGCAAAACCTCAAGCAGATAGATAAAATAAGCTCTTATGTGGAGCAGCAGCTCCATAAATCCATGAGGAACAAGGAGCTGATACAGCTGCTGGGGCTGGAAAAATCCCTGGTCTACTTCTCCACCTCAATAAAGGCGGACGAGGTCACCATGGAGAAGATACAGCGCGGTCGCATTCTCAAGCTGTACGAGGAGGACGAGGACCTGCTGGACGACGTGCTCATAGAGATACATCAGGCCAACGAGATGTGCAACATCTACTCGGGCATACTTTCCGGCATGATGGACGCCTTCGCCTCCATCATTTCCAACAACCTGAACATTGTTATGAAGGTGCTGACCTCGCTCACCATCGTCATGGCGATCCCGAACATAGTGTTCAGCTTCTATGGGATGAACGTATCGGGCCTGCCGCTGCCTTACGCGTGGTTCACGCTGCTGATCGCTTTGGTGGCCATGGTGGCGGTCACGGTGATACTTGTAAAGAAAGATATGTTCAGATAATGAGAGTATAAATTGTCCCGCCGGGGCGAAAGGCTTCGGCGGGACGATATTTTTTGACAGGGCGGTTTATGTAACGCCGCCCTGAAGGCCGAAACTGATGGATAGCGCGCTGTCCACCCTGTCCATGGAGTTGCTGTCAAGGCTCCCCATTTTTTCCTTCAGCCGCTGTTTGTCTATGGTCCGTATCTGCTCAAGCAGCACGACCGAATCACGGGCCAGGCCGCAGCTTTGGGAGGAGACTTCGATATGTGTGGGCAGCTTTGTCTTTTCCTTTTGGCTGGTTATGGCGGCCGCGATCACGGTGGGGCTGAATTTGTTGCCAACGTCGTTTTGCACTATGAGCACGGGCCTCACGCCGCCCTGCTCAGAGCCGACGACAGGGCTTAGGTCCGCGTAAAATATATCTCCTCTTTTAACAGTCACGTCACTCACGCTCCGTATTTTTGGTTCAAGGATATTATTGCCGTCCTGACAAGAGCCTAAACATACCGTGTTCCATACTATTGATAAAAGAGGCGGCGCGTGATAAAATGGGAATATTCTATGAAAGGGGCGGTGAAGGTGCCGCAAAACGACGATTACAGCCGCAGTACGGCGAGGGTTCGCGCCCTGCTTGAAAAAAAGCCCGGCCCACACCTGGCTTTTGTACGCACTTACGGCTGTCAGCAGAACTTTGCCGACGGCGAAAAGCTCTGCGGTATACTTTCCGACATGGGCTATGGGATCATAGACACGCCGGAGGACGCGGAGCTTGTAATTTTTAACACCTGCGCGGTAAGGGAAAACGCCGAGCGACGGGTCTTCGGAAATGTGGGCATACTTAAAAAGGCCAAGGCCGAAAACCCGGATATGATAATTGCGGTGTGCGGCTGCATGGTGCAGCAGGAGCACATTGCGGAGAAATTTAAGCGCAGCTACCCGTTTGTGGATCTGGTTTTCGGGACCCACGCTGTGCCAAGGCTGCCGGAGCTGGTGCTTGACCACATGGAGCGCGGAAAACGTCTCTGCGACATAGGCGGGGGCGAGGGCTGTATGGATGAGGAGCTGCCGACGCTGCGTACAGGCGGGATGAAAGCCTATCTGCCGGTCATGCACGGGTGCGACAACTTCTGCACATACTGCGTGGTGCCGCTGGTCCGTGGCCGGGAACGGAGCCGGAAGCCGGAGGCCGTGGTGAATGAGGCGAGGGAAATAGTCGCCGCCGGCTACAAGGAGATCATGCTGCTGGGGCAAAACGTCAACTCCTACGGCAAGGGGCTGGAGGAGCCGGAGAGCTTCGCGGAGCTGCTGCGGACGGTGAACGACATAGAGGGGGACTTTCGCATTCGCTTCATGACGTCCCACCCGAAGGACTGCTCGGAGGAGCTGCTGCGGGCCATGGCGGACTGCGACAAGGTCTGCAAGCACATCCATCTGCCGGTGCAGAGCGGTTCCGACAGGATACTTCGCGAGATGAACCGCCGCTATACGGCCGAGCACTACCTCGAGCTGCTGGCCATGGCGCGGGACATAGTGCCCGGCGTCACGGTGACCAGCGACATCATCGTCGGCTTTCCGGGCGAGACAGAGGCGGATTTTGAGGACACGCTCCGATTGGCGGAAAAGGCCCGCTGGCTGATGACGTACAACTTTATTTATTCCAAGCGTGTGGGCACAAAGGCGGCGGATATGCCGGACCCGACCACCGATGAGGAGAAGCACGCCCGCTTTGACGAGCTGATGGCGCTCCAGACCGAGATAAGCCGGGAGCTGAACGCCTCTTTTGTCGGGAAAACGGCGCGGGTGCTGTTTGACGGAGAGGCCGAAGCCGGTGAGGGCTATATAAGCGGAAGGAGCGGCGAAAACCTGATGGTGCGCGCTCCCGCGGCGGATGTGACGGATAAAATAATGGACGTGAGTCTTAAAAGCTCCCTCGGATGGGCATTAGATGGGGAGATTATAAAATAGCGTATAATAATTTAAATTATATAATGGAGGAAAACACATGGATCTTATTCAAATGACAAGGGAACTCGCCAAAGCCATGCAGCAGGACGAGAGGTTTATACGTCTGCACAAGGCGCAGGAGATAGTGGAGCAGGACACCGCTCTGCAAAACGACATTGCCGATTTCAACGAAAAGCGGTACGAGCTCAGCATAGAGGTCACCAAGGGCGACCGCGACGACGAAAAGGTGACCCGGCTGGACGCGGAGGTCCGCCGCCTTTACGACAGCATAACCGGAAGCGAAAAGATGCTGGCCTACAATGACGCCCAGGAGGATTTCGACGAGGTCTACCGCTTTATGGAGCATATCATACAAAAGGCCTACACCGGCGCCGACCCGGACACCGTGGATGAGAGCAGCATGCAGAGCGAGTGCACCGGCTCCTGCGAGTCCTGCGGCGGCTGCCACTGAGGGGGACGGTTATGGATAACGCGGAGCTTGCCGGAAAGATAGACCACACGCTGTTAAAGGCGGACGCCACCTTCGCCCAGATAAAAGAGACCTGCGAAACGGCGATGAAGTACCACACAGCTACAGTCTGTGTTAATTCTGTAAATGTATACACGGCGTATAAAACGCTGAAGGGCAGCGGCGTAAAGGTCTGCTCTGTGGTGGGCTTCCCTCTTGGGGCCATGAGCACGGCGGCAAAAGCCTTCGAGGCCGCTTCCGCCTGCGAGGATGGGGCCGAGGAAATAGATATGGTCATAAATATCGGGGCGGCAAAGGCGGGCAACTGGCGCAAGGTGGAGGAGGATATCGCCACCGTGCAGGAGGTCTGCGGCGACTACCACGCGCTGCTCAAGGTCATCATCGAGTGCTGCCTGCTGACGGAGGAGGAGAAGGTGCTGGCCTGTAAAGCGGCGGTAAACGGCGGCGCGCAGTTTGTCAAAACCTCCACGGGCTTTGCCTCCGGCGGCGCGACTGTGGAGGACGTGAAGCTGATGCGCGAGACGGTGGGCCCGGATATTGGGGTAAAGGCCGCCGGCGGAATACGCGACCACGCCACGGCCATCGCCATGATAGAGGCGGGCGCGGACAGGATAGGCGCTTCCGCCACGGAAAAGATACTCGACGGAGAAAACTGACAAAATAACAGCGCCGGCGGCCATTCCTTTGACGAATGGCGGCCGGCGTATTTTTGTTGCGATATAAATGCCGCGAGGAAAAGATCAGACGAAGTAAGTTACCAAGACAAAAACATAGGCGCCGTAGCACGCGAGCAGCGCGACGCCCTGCCACCGGCGGAATTTCTGACTGATAAGCGCGGGTATCACCGCCAGCGCGCAGATGAACAGGCATACGGGAATGTCGAGCACCGCCGACTGCCGGCCAATGGGCAGAGAGCCGCCGGATATGGCCGCGCAGATGGGAAGTATCATCGTAATGTCGATGATGTTCGCGCCCAAGATGTTGCCCACGGACAGGGAGCTTTGCTTTTTGACTATGGCGGTGATGGTCGTGACCAGCTCCGGCAAAGAGGTGCCTATGGCTATCATGGTGACGGAGATTATCGCCTCCGGCACCCCGATTATAAGCGCCAGCTCGCTGCCGTTGTCCACCAGCAGCTGCGCGCCGATCACTATGCCTGCCGCGCCGAAAACAAATTTGCCTATGTTGACCCAAACGGTTTTTTTATCCGGGTGGGCGCGTTCCCCGCCGAGGTCGGAGACGGATTTTTTCGCCGCGGCTATGTTTTCACCCATAAAGACGACGAAAACGGCTATAAGCGCGAGGCCGGGGACAGCGCCCAGCTCGCCGCCGCTGGAAAGCGCATAAAGCAAAGCCGCCGAGCCTATCATGGCCAGGCCCTTGAAAGCGAGCTGGCCGCGCTTTATGACTGAGGGCAGGAAAAGTATGGATATGGCCATGATCAGGCCGAGATTCGCGGTGACGGAGCCGACGGCGTTGCCGACAGCCATATCCGCCTTGCCCTGAGAGGCGGCCAAAGTGGAAACTATCAGCTCCGGCATGGTGGTGGCAAAGCTGACGACGGTCGCGCCGATGATGAACTTGGGTATGCCGCTCGTCTCCGCTATCCAGGAGGCGGCGTCCACAAACCAGTCTCCGCCCTTAACTATCAGGAAGATGCCCAGCGCGAACAGGAATATGGTCACAAATATTTCCAACGCAGATTCTCCAGTCGTTTAGATTGTCACATATACTTTGTGCGACTATTTATTCTATCATACTCCCGCCGATTGCGTCAACCGACAGAGAGCCGTTTTTGTCGCGCTCAGCCGTCTTTGCACAGCGGCGCGGTCTTGGCCCGGGCAAGGGAAATGATGTCCTGGGGCGCGGCCTCCACCTGGCGTCCGATCTTTCCGGCACTTATGGTTATGGTGGGGTGGGCAAGCGCGCTCTCGTCAAAAAAGGTCGGGAATAACTTTTTCATGCCGATGGGGGAGCAGCCGCCGCGAACATAGCCGGTGGCGGGAAGCAGCTCGGCCACATGCAGCAGCTCTATGGACTTTTCGCCGGCGGCTTTGGCGGCCTTTTTTAGATCCAGCTCCTCCGCTCCGGGTATTACGAAGACGTAAAAACCGCCCTTTGCGCCCTTGGCCACAAGAGTTTTAAAGATCTCGTCCGGCGCTTTGCCGATGAGCGCGGCCACCGTTGCGGCGTCCACGGCCTCACCGTCCCTGTGCTCGTAGCCATGGGCGGCATAGGGCACTTTTTTCTGGTCGAACACACGCATGACGTTCGTCTTTTCCTCAGCCTGCTTCATGGAAGTCACTCCTTGCTGCCGGAGGCGCCCTCTTTGCGCAGAGTTTCGACCGCCCGGCGTATTTCGGGTATGCTTTCCTCCATCAGATCCTTGTAAAAGCCCTCGTATTCATATGTGATCTCTTCGTATTGTTTTGCCTCTATGCTTTTTACGAAGCTTTCGAGCATATCGAAATTCTTCTCATAGCAATGCATGGAGTTGGAGCGGTGGGTGTAG
>CAYONL010000047.1:11077-12776 GCA_964405305.1 uncultured Oscillospiraceae bacterium
CACGTACTGCTCCAAAAGCGGGAAATTCCGCTCGTAGCAGTGGAAACTGTTGGCTCTGTGGGTGTAGCTGCCCACCGGAACGCCCAGCTCGTCCGCCACCTTTTTTTGCAGCATGATGAAGGCGAAGGCGTTCATAAAGTTTGCCTGGGCCGCGTCGTTGCTGCGCATCATCACCTTGCAGTGGAGCTTGCCCTCCCGGATGAAGTACTGAATACTTTGCAGGCAGGCGGGGTCGCTGTTTTTGCTGTCCACCTCAAAGTCGCGGATGTTCATAATGGCGCGGCGTGTGTCCGGGTTGCGGCGCAGCTCCGAAAGAATGAACGGAAGCTGGAAGGCGTAGCGGTTGTGATACGTGTACTCCCAGCAGTTGCCCTGGCCTATTTTAAAATCCAGTATGCCGTCCAGTATCTCCATGACGTACTGCTGCAGCTCGTAAAACCCGCCGATATAGAGCCGGCTTATCATGGGCTCGGCCAGTGCGTCCTCCACCACGTAGGTCATGGAGACTTCCTTTTGAAGCTGGCCCCAGTCGCTGCAGGAGAGGATCTCGCCCTCGTCGTGCAGCGCGACCAGCGCCCTGTGGTACGCCTCGGGCAAAGTGCGGCCGGTTACAAATATCTCCTTCATTCTGCGTCCCCCTCGTTTTTATAGTCAAGAGCGTGCTCAAGGTCAAAGTTTTCACAGATGAACGTGCCGTAGCCCTTTATGGCGGCCTCCTCCAGCGCGTCTTTGCCGCGAACGGTCCAGGCGACCAGCGCGGGGCCGAAAAGCTCCGCCGTCGAAAGCCCCAACGAGCTGTCCTGATAATTGTAGGCGATGAAGTCCGGCCGCGCCATAAAGTTGGTGAGCAAGTTGCCCAGCGCGAGGGCCTGAACACCGGAGAGCCCGCCGCGCTTTAAAAAGTTTTGCGAGAGCTGGCCGCGTATTATGTCGGGGCGGTTTTTGCGAAACCATTTGAGGATATACGGGCTGAACGACTCGACGACCACATGGCCCTTGTAGCGGTCTATCATTCGGCAGACCTCCGGGCAGGACTCGCAGTTCGCGTTGCCGGAGTAGGTCTTTATTTCGCAGATAACGGGCGTGCCGTCCAGCGTCTCCAGCACCTCGGAAAAGAGCGGTATGCGCTCCTCTGTGCCGGCAAGGCGGTACGTCTCAAGCTCGTCAAAGTCCACGTCGGGCAGGTCTTTATCCACGCCGGTCATGCGCTTAAGGTTTTTGTCGTGGAACACCACCAGCTTTTTGTCCCTTGTAAACTGGACGTCCAGCTCCACGCCAAGGTCATGCTTGCGGGCGTGAGCGAAGGCGGCAAGGCTGTTCTCCGGGCGCTCGCCGTCGTGGTAGCCGCGGTGGGCGTAGACGGCAGTCATGCCCGTTTCGCGACGTTTGCCGGGCTTGACAAGCAGCAGAAAGACAAATAAAAGCGCCATGAGCACGAGCAAAAGGTAATTGAGCCAATCCATCAGTCGTCCGCGCCCCCCAGAGTTTCAAGCTTCGATTTTTGGTCCGGCCTGCTGTCGCCGTGGCGCACCAAAAGCAGCATGACGAAGGAGACGGCAATAAACAGCACGGCGTAGGGGAACAGCGTCCAATAGCCCACATATTGCAGCAGGTAGCCGGAGAGGATGGGCGTCACGATCTGCGCCGCCATGGAGAAGGTGTAGTAGTAGCCGGTGTATTTGCCCACGTCGCTGCCGCG
>CAYONL010000048.1:0-12631 GCA_964405305.1 uncultured Oscillospiraceae bacterium
AATGCCGCAGAGAACGAATACAAACATTGTATCAATTCTCTGCGACATAGTTGGTCTGAGTGACGGGATTTGAACCCACGGCCTCTACCACCCCAAGGTAGCGCGCTACCAACTGCGCCACACCCAGATAACGGTCAGCGCTTTATATTATAGCATGGAGTGGTTTGAAACGCAAGCATAAATTTCAAATTTTATTGGTTGTGCGACATTTTACTTTGGCCCATAGGCGTGCGCCGAAAGCAGAGCGAAGCAGGCCGTCACAATTACATAAAACGAGACTTACTGTTGTGAAAATTAGTGATTTATGCTATGATATTATCACAATTACTGGGGGGCGGCGGTTTGGAAAACGTTTTTATTGTGAAAAAGGACGACAGCTCTTTCAAAGCGAACGCCGGAGGAGGAGACCTGAGCCTTGTACTGCGCAGCGACGGTATGGAAATAATGCGGCAGTCCATGAACGCCAAAGTCTGTGTTTGGCTCGCCCCCGCCGAGGACAAGACAACTATAGAGTATTTCTGTGTGCTTTCGGGCGGCCTGAGTGTCTGTTTGGACGATGGGACCGTGGCGCTGGGAGTGGGAGACAGTTTTTATGTGGATGGGCTGAAAAAGGATATACGTATGTTCGCGGAGATGGACACAGAGGTGCTTTACATAACTAACAGGCCGTTGTTTGATTACATAATCGGTTACAACAACGACTTTGAGAGCCTGCTTACCAAAATAAATCAGAAGGATCACATTACCCGCGTACACAGCAAAAACGTGCTCATGTACCTTACGCGGATTTTTGGCGAGATGGGGCGGGAGACAGAGGGCCTGGTGTTTGACGACCTGGCCACGGCGGCGCTTTTTCACGACATTGGAAAGTGCATGATACCGGATGAGATACTGAAAAAACAGGGGAAACTTACCGTTGAGGAGTTTTCCATAATGAAAAAGCACCCGGAGTACAGCGCGTCAATACTTTCGTCGAAATTTGGGGATAGCATATGCAAGGCGGCCCTGTGGCACCATGAGCGGCTGGATGGCAGCGGCTACCCGGATGGCATAAAGGGCAAGGAAATACCGCTGGGCGCGCGGATAATCGCGGTGGCTGACTCCTTCGACGCGATGACGGCATACAGGCCGTACTCAAAAACAAAAGATCCTATCACAGCCGCCGAGGAGCTTTGCGTTCTGTCGGATAAATACGACCCGGTGGTGACTTCGGCGCTGCTGCGGCTGGTGGAAAAAGAGGGGATAGGTATTCGTGTGCCGGCGGAGGCGGAGCCGGATGATTGACGCTTGCCAAAAAAAGAGTGCGCCGGGCTGCGCTAAACAATAAATGGCCGTCGGAGAGAGTTCCGACGGCCATTTGTTATGCATTGTGATGGGTGTTTTTTTCCGATTCGGCCCTAAGCTCGGCCCGCTTTATCTTGCCGCCCAAAGTCTTGGGCAACACCTTTACAAACTCCACTATGCGTGGGTATTTATAAGGAGCGGTGACGTGCTTTACGTGGTTCTGAAGCTCTTTTATAAGCTCGTCGGAGGGCTCGTATCCCTCGGCGAGCACCACGGTGGCCTTGACCACCTGACCGCGTACCGGGTCCGGCGCGGCGGTGATGGCACACTCGACTACGGCCGGGTGCTCAAGCAGGGCGGACTCCACCTCAAAGGGGCCTATGCGGTAACCGCTGCACTTTATAACGTCGTCGCTGCGTCCAACGAACCAGTAATAGCCGTTGCTGTCACGCCAGGCCACGTCGCCGGTATTGTAAACGCCGCCGGCGAAGTTCTTCTTGGTAAGCTCGTCGTTGTGGAAGTAGCCGGTAAACAGGCCCACCGGCGGGTCGCTGTCCAGGTTTTTGATGGCTATCTGGCCCTCGTCGCCGTCCTCGCACTCGTTTCCGTCGGCGTCAAGAAGCTGGATGTTGTAAAGCGGCGACGGTTTGCCTGTGGAGCCGGGGCGCGGCTCAAACCACTGGAAATTCGCCAGCATGACGGTGGATTCGCTTTGGCCGAAGCCCTCGCACAGCTTGTGCCCGGTCAGCTCGTACCACTTGCGAAATACCTCCGGGTTCAGCGGTTCGCCGGCGATGCAGTAGTGCTGGATGGAGGAGAGGTCGTATTTCGCCACATCCTCCTGAAGCATGAAGCGGTACATGGTCGGCGGCGCGCAAAAGGTGGTCAGGCGGTATTTCTCCATCATCGCCAGCAGGTGCTTTGGCACGAACTTGTCCATGTCGTAGGCGAAGATGACAGCGCCGCAGAGCCACTGGCCGTATATCTTACCCCAGCCGAACTTTGCCCAGCCGGAGTCGGACACGCTCATGTGGAGCTTGTTCTCCTGCACCTGCTGCCAGTATTTGGCCGTGACTATGTGGCCGAGAGGGTAGGCGAAGTTGTGCCGCACCATCTTGGGCATGCCGGTGGTGCCGCTGGTGAAATATACGAGCATGATGTCGTTCCAACGGGTGGCGTTTTCGCCGGACGGCCTTGCGAAGGTGTCGGGCATTTTTGCAAGCTCGTCGTCAAAGTGCAGCCAGCCCTCCCGTTTTCCGGCGACGAGCACGCGGCTGTGCAGAGTCGTGGTTTCGGGCCAGGCCGTCTCAACCTGCTCCACAACGAAGGGGTCGTCCACGCAAACTATGGCCTTTATCTCGGCGGAGTTGGCGCGGTAGGCAATATCTTTTTTTGTAAGCTGCAAGCTGCCGGGTATCAGCGTGGCGCCCACCTTATGCAAGGCCGTGGCGCACACCCAGTATTCCCAGCGGCGGCGCAGTATCAGCATGACAACGTCGCCCTTTTTGATGCCGAGGGAGACGAAAAAGTTGGCGGCGCGGTTGGAGAGCTTCATGATGTCGGTAAAGGTGAACGTCCGCTCGCCGCCGTGGTCGTCGCACCACACAAGGGCTTTTTTCTGAGGCTCCTGCGTGGCCCAGGCATCCACCGCATCGAAACCGAAGTTGAAGTCCTCCGGCACGTTCACCTTGTAGTTGGCTTTAAAATCCTCATATGAATCGAACTCTATTCGGGGTAGAAATCTGTCGAGCAGCATATATAACTCCTTCTATTCTGCGATAACGGTTAGGAAACGTGCCTTGACGTCGCCAACGCAGCGCTGCCCGTGAAGATGGGACGGGTTAAAATATATCGTATCGCCGGGGCCAAGTACAAACTCCTTGTCATCGAAAACGATGGCAACCTGTCCCTCCAGCACCATATTGAACTCCTGTCCGCTGTGGGACACAAGCTCCGCCGGTTCATCGCTGGGGTCAAGCGTTACAAGCAGCGGCTGCATAACCTTGTTGCGGTAGCGGTAGGCCAGATCCTCGAACCGGTAGCCGGGATAACGGGAGACGGGCTTTCCGCCGCCGCGCCTGACTATATGATAGGTGTCGAGTTTGGCGCCAACGCCCGTAACTATGGCGTTGAAATCCACATTGCACTTGTTGGCTACCTGGTATATAACGGAGATCGGTATGTCGGCTCCGTCGCATTCATAGCTTTTATAAACTTCACGGTCAATGCCAAGCTGGTCCGCAAATTCGTCGGCGCTCCAGCCGCAAACGTCCCGCAGTTCGCGGATACGCTGGGGTATTCCGCTTTCTACGTTCATATCAGAGGCTCCTTTCCTGCCCAAACGGGAATAATGAATGATTATTCCTTATAATATCACATTGAAATAGGATGTGCAACATAAAGCCGGCGGGTTTTCCCTTTACTTACCTGTTGTTTATCCGGCGGGACGGACCTATAATTTATGTATAATTTATTAAGAGGTGAACCGTGATGTATTGCGAAAGCCTGACCGCGCAAATTGACGCCGACCCGCCTTATTATGTTACATACTATCTCACCAATGAGGACGGCTGCTACGGCATAGAATGCATGATCGACGGGAAAGACGGGCCGCACAGCTGTTGTGAGCTGAGCGGGCTTACAAAGGACGGCGCAAGGGCGGAGATGATGGTGGAGCTGCTGGCGCGGGGTTCCGTATGTCCGGAGAACGCCGGGGAGATAATTGAAGATCATTATATGGCATAAATTTAGGGCCCTGTACAGGCCCTTCGTCCGATGTATTAAGTTGTCTTGCTTCAGCGGCCACAGGAGGAAGGCATCTCGCATTCGCACTCATCGAGCTTGGGCGGGAAGAACTCGGCGGTCGGAAATTTTATGTGTTTGAATACTTCGCAGGGGTCGTCGGTCGTGCTGACACATTCCTTACCGGGTATGCAGAAGTCGTAAGCGGGCACCAGCATCTGCACCGGGCGCTCGAGCTGTACGATGGTAAAAAGGCCGATGGTGATGAAAACCTTGCGGACGTTTTGGCAGTTGGTGAAGGCGCCATCGAAGCAGGAGCAGATGCACTCCGGGAAGCTTATCTCGCCGCAGCCGCAGTCGCACTCGCAGCTCTCGCACATGCGGCAGGACAGCGCGACCGGATCCACCACCTGTACAACGGCGCGGGGGCTGTTGCTGGAAACGCCGTCCTGACCCCACTGGGTCTCGGAGGTGTAGACCTTTACGCTGCCTTCGCTGCCATACAGGATGACCTTTTTGGAGAAAAATGCCACGCCGTGTACGGTTTCGGCCGGAGAAACCGGAGTGCAGTATGCGGAAAGCCTGACGTGGAAGTAAAACGTCATATCCACGGAATAGAAACCGCGGTTGAACGGTATGGGCTCCACCTCAAGGAAAACGTTCATGACCTCTATGCTTTTGGTCTTGACGGTGAGCGCGCGGTCTATTTTCGCCTGTTCCCGGTCGGTGAAATACACCTGGAGGTCCTCGAGACAATCTTTGTCCGAGCAGGAATCGTACACTCTTCCCGCGTCTATGCAGACGGCCTCTTTGAAACAGGTGGAATTTGCCGCGGCAGACGAAACAGATTTCTGTTCTGCCATATGATATCCCCCTAACATGAATTTGAAAGCTGTACCGGTATTCTATAACACCCGGCGCATACTCACTATTATTTTATGTCAGTGCGGATAAAATGTGCCTGTAAAATGGGGCGCCCTCGTATCAGAAGGCGTCCCGTTGCAATTTATTTAAATATTATCAGCTTCACCGCCGAAAGCGGCAGATCGCTGGCGGTGGGGTAGTCGCTGTCGTATATACGGGGGATATCGCCGTTCACAAGCTTTTGATATATTACATCATATTGAGCCTTTGTGAAAGAGGTGAAACGGGAGGTATCCATAGGAAGCCCCACTCCATCGGAGGCGGCGTCCAGCGTGACGCTCTGCCCACCCTTGAAATTACCGCTGTAAAAGCTGTCCAGGCCATCGTATATGGAGTCGCTGAGCATTTTCATGGCGGAGGTGACGACGCTTTCGGATTGGGAGGACTGATCCACATCAACGCCTATTATTTTCCCGCCGTTGGCCTCGGCGGACGCCAGCACGGATTTGCTTACCGAGCCGCCGCACGCGAAAATTATCTCCGTGCCGGACTCGTACCAGGAGGAGGACAATATGCGGGTCTCGGGCGTATCGTCAAAATCGCCCGTGTAGTGGTATTTTATGGATAGCTCCTCTATGCCGTCCTCCTCGGCGGCGTATTCGGCCCCCATTACAAAGCCGTAGCCGAACCTTATGACGGAGGGGATGGACATTCCACCCACAAAGCCCAGCGCGGTGTAGCCGTCTTTTACCGCGGAGTAGCCGGCAAGAAAACCGGCCTGATCCTCCGCGAACTGTACCGAATAAACGTTGTCGGCGGGGCCTGTCTCCTTGTAATCTGCGGAGTGGGGCACGCCGTCCAAAAGGATAAAGCTGACGTCGGGATACAGGCTTTGGGCGGTGTATACCGCGCTTTCAAACAGGAAGCCGGGACAGATTATCAGCTTTGCGCCGCCACCCACGGCCTCTTTCATGCTGTCAAGGTAGGCGGTGTCGGTCTTTTCGGCGGGCTGGTAGTATTTATACGCGATATCGTGCTCGTCGCAATAGGCGGCCATGCCCTCCCAGGCCCCCTGATTGAACGAGTGGTCGTCTATGGTGCCAACGTCGGTTATCAGCGCGACCTCATATTTCCCGCCGCCCAGATCAAGGGACGACGCGCAGCCGGTGACTGAAACGAACACGGCGGCAAGTAAGATTGCAAGCAGCTTTTTCATTAAGCGTCCTCCCGTAAAGTTAAATGTCAGCGCGAAAGCTCCTTTGGGCCAAAAGAGCAGGGCAGCAGCTCCCGCAGCAGTTTCCGCTCGTATTTTTCAGCGCTGACGGCTGAAATGATAACAAAACTGTCCGGCCGGCAAAATTCCGCCATAACCTGACGACAGACGCCGCAGGGCCAGCAAAGCGCGGAGGGCTCATCGCCCGCATTGCCTCCGACTATGGCTATGGCCAAAAAATCGCGGTGTCCCTCGCTGATCGCCTTAAAGAAGGCCGTTCTTTCGGCGCAGTTGGTGGGGGAGTAGGCGGCGTTTTCTATGTTGCAGCCGCGGAATATCTGCTCGTCCGCCGTCAGCAGCGCGGCGCCCACAGCAAACCCGGAGTAGGGACAATAGGCGGATCCTCTCGCCACCAGGGCTTCGGACACCAGCTCTTTTTCATCCATCACGCCAGCTCCAGCGCCGCCCGCATCATGTTGGTAAAGGCGTTTTGACGTTCCTCGCTGGTGGTGGTTTCGCCGGTCAAAGGCAGGTCGCTGATGGTCACGATGGCCAGCGCGCGCTTGCCGGTGGCTGTGGCGTTCGTGAAAAGGGCCGCGGCCTCCATCTCAACGGCAAGAATACCTGCGTCGCGGAGCTTCGTCATGGCGTCCGACGGGCCGCCGTAAAATGTGTCGCTGGAAAAGAGGCTTCCCACCCGGTAGTCGAAGCCGAACCGCTCGCAGGCCTCCACGGCTTTCCGCGCCAGCTCAAAATCCGCCGTCGGCGCAAAGGTGCCGGGAAACTCCAGCATCGCGGAGTAGTTGGAGTTGGTGCAGGCGCTGATGCCGATGGCTATATCGCCCAGCTTCATACCGGGAGCGAGGCCGCCCGCCGTGCCTATGCGGATGATGTTCTCCGCATCGTAGAATTTGAAAAGCTCGTAGGAATATATGCCTATGGAGGGCATGCCCATGCCGCTGCCCATTACGGAGACGGGGCGGCCGTTGTATTCGCCGGTAAAACCCAGCATGCCGCGGACATGGTTAAAACAGGTGACGTTTGTAAGGTATTTTTCGGCCACCACCTGCGCGCGCAGAGGGTCGCCGGGCATGAGCACGGTCTTGGCAATATCGCCGTGACGCGCCTCATTGTGTGGGGTAGGTGTACTCATTTTCATCTCTCCCTTCAAACTTTAATATTAACAAAATGGGATGGCCATGTCAACAAAATGTGACCAAATATAGCCGAAAACGCGGTTGACGGATGTGGACGGGATGGTATAATTTAAACGTAATGGAGGCGAAACAAGTGCGTATTGAGATAAAAGGCGGCGACAGAACAAAAACAGTTGAACTCGCGGAGCCGGCGAGAGTTGACAGCCTGTTGATGGAGGCGGGTTTTCCGCTGGATATGCCCTGTTCGGGCGAGGGCAGGTGCGGAAAATGCCGCGTCGTGGCAACGGGCGGCCTTTCAGAGGTAACGGATGCGGAGAAAAAGCTGTTAAGTGAAAAAGAGCTTGCCGCCGGAGAGAGACTTGCCTGCCGGACGACGGTAACGGGCGACGCGGTAATTATTATTCCGCAAAAGGGCGGGACTAATGTGCTGCTTCGCAGTGAACTGCCGGGCGATTTTGCGGCGGACGGCGGAGAGGGCGCGGGCCTTGCGGTGGACATAGGAACCACGACGGTGGCGGCGTATCTGTATGGGTTTGATGGAACGCTTTTGGCGAAAAACGGCGTGCCGAACCCTCAATCCGTCTATGGCGCGGACGTTATATCGCGTGTGGGCCGGGCCATGGCGGGCGACGGCGAAAATTTGAGCATGCTTATACGGGCGGCCATAGGAAAGCTGGCAAAAGAGCTGCTCAAAACGGCGGGGTTGGATACATCGAGGCTTAAAAAAGCGGTGCTCGTCGGCAATACGGCCATGCTTTATCTGCTCTGCGGGCGGGACCCGTCGCCGATAGCCGCTGCTCCTTTTGTGCCGGATACGCTTTTTGGCGGGCGCGTTTCGGCCCAGACCGCCGGATTGGCGGGATTTGAGGGGCTTGAGAGCGTGTATTTGGGCCGCTCCATGTCGGCATACGTGGGCGCGGACATAACGGCGGCGGCTCTTTCGTCGGGCATGTGCGAACCGGGAAAAAAGACGTTTCTGGTGGATATAGGCACAAATGGAGAGATGGCTGTTTTCGACGGGCGGAGGCTGCTTTGCTGCTCAACGGCGGCGGGCCCGGCGTTTGAAGGGGTGGGCATAAGCTGCGGCTGTCCCGCAAGAAACGGCGCGGTGAGCCATGTGGCGGTTGAGCACGGCGGTCTGCGCTGCGAGGTCATAGGCTCAGTTAGGGCGGATGGCATATGCGGCGCGGGACTTATCGATGCCGCCGCCGCCATGTTGGAGCTGGGGCTTTTCGACGAGACGGGCCGCATTGACGAGGAGCGCGCCGTGGAGCTTGGCCGGTTTGACGATGGCGATGGCGAGGAGAAAATAAAGCTCTGCGATGGGGTCGCCATAACGCAGAAGGATATACGCCAGCTTCAGCTTGCAAAGGCGGCCATAAGGGCGGGAGCGGAGACGCTGCTGCACGAGGCGGGCATGGAGCCCTCCGAGCTGGACGCATTTTATATTGCCGGCGGGTTCGGCAGCGCCATAGATATAGCAAGCTCGGCGCGGATAGGGCTTATACAGCCGGAGTGCGCGGAAAAAGCGCGAGCTATTGGAAACGCGGCGGGTGCTGGCGCCTCGATGATGCTGCTCAGCGGCAAAGCTGTGCGGGAGGCGGAGGACATGGCCGCGTGCTCAAAGACGGTGGAGCTTTCCACCAGCCCGTACTTTATGGACAAATATGTGGAATGTATGTGTTTTGAATGAAAAAGCCCCCGGGGCCATGTAAACTGGGCCACGGAGACTAAAAAAGCGGGCTGAACGGTTCGGTTCCTGTGCTCAACAGGGGCCGGATCGTTTTTTGTGATGCGGTCGCCAAGGCCGCACGCGCAAGAATGAGAACCTGTTTCTGTTTAGCGTAAGCCGTATCGGACAGGCGTGAGCACCGGAGTAACCGGGCCCACAAACCTGTCATGGCAAAAGACACGGCCTTGTTTCTCTGGTTTAATAATTTGCGACGTCCGCAGCCTTTTTTTTGATTTGTGAATAGCGCGGCAATTTTGCCCGAGCATATGTGAAAGCCATATTGACCGGCGCGGTCGCAACAAACATGGCGGATTTTTTGCGGGAGTTTGGCACAGTTTTACGGTCTGCGTTCATTAAGGCCGTTGCATGCTCATGCTGTCCGGCGGCGGCCTATGCGCAAAATAAAACCCCGTTCGTTAATCTAGGCGGTTCGCCTGTCTTACAAACGGGGTGAATTTATAAATGCGGAGAGGTTTTATGCGCTCTTACTGCCGCGCTTTCCATCAGCTGGGTCTTTTCGGCGCTCCGTGGCGGGTTTCGCCCATCTTTATAAGCTTGGCGCACTCCTCATCAGGCAGGTCCACCGGGCCGCCCGGTATGGTGGCGGCTATGGCCAGCGTCTTGACCACCATCTCGAGAGATATGCACTTGGAGTATGCCTCCATCGGGTCCCGGCCCACCGCCACCATGCCATGGTTTGCCAGCAGCAGCACGTCGTAATCCCGCAGATACTGCTCCATGCCCTTATATATGTCATCCGTTCCCGGCGTACCGTAGGGCACTACCGGCACTTTTCCAAAAACTATCATGAACTCGGGGCTTGCCTTGCTGACTATCTCTCTGTTGCAAAGCGCGTAAGCCGTGCAGTATGGGGCGTGGCAGTGGACTATGGCGCCGACGTCCGGCCGCATCTTATATATGGCGGCGTGCATCGGCGTTTCGGAGGTCGGCGCAAGGCACCCTTCTATGAGCTTGCCATCCATGTCCACCGTGATTATCTTGCCCTCCGTCAGCAGAGCCTTGCTCTGTGTTGTCGGTGTCAGAAATATCCTGTCACCGCAGCGGTAAGAGATGTTCCCCTCATATGTTCCGACAAGCCCTTTATCGCTCATCATTTTGCCAACGTCAACGATCGCCTTTTTATACTCAAAATCCTGCATTTTGTCTTCTCCTTCGTCACGCTCTTGCGGCGTATTTCCGTTTACAGTATATAACGCCGCCGCCGCACAGTCAAATAAAACCGATCAAAACACATCCGGCCCTTCCCGCGTTTCCAGCAAAGGGGCGCCCGGCGTGTCGTCCCATCCGTGGGCAAAAAGGCGTTCTTCCGTGTCGTCCTCCAACAGGGACGCAAGCTGGACCTCAGTTATCAGGCCATCCTCATACAGTCTGCGGTAGACGCTCTCCGCCACAGCCCAGCCAAAGGTCGACCGCGCCTGTCCCGAAAATTTTATACCGCCCTGTTTCATAATATATCACCGCCCTCACACAATTACTATTTGGAATAGGGCGGTTTTATTCGGTGAACGGCAATTCTTCGCGTTTTGCCGCCGCTGTTTCATTGTGTTTACAGATATGCGCGGGCCGTCCGCCAATATAAGCTTTAAAGCCAAAGTTAAAGGGCTTGCAGCCTGCTACTTGCAGGCAACAAGCCCTCGTTGCCGTTTGGTGAAAGATATTGCATTGCTGTTTGGGGTCGCCTTGTTAAGCCATACCGGTAATTTTGGAATAGTGCTTCCTCATCAGCTCACGCTGAAAAACCGTTAGCTCTTGCCGGGAAAGGCTTATTTCATGCCGTTTTCGTAGGACTCGATCATCTTCTTGACCATCTGTCCGCCGACGGAACCAGCCTGCTTGGAAGTGAGGTCGCCGTTGTAACCCTGCTTCAGGTTGACGCCGACTTCGCTGGCAGCCTCCATTTTAAAGCGCTCGAAAGCCTCTTTGGCCTTCTTGTTGGACATAATCTACACTCCTTGCATTCGTTTTGTTTGCGTTTGCAGTAGTATTTTTCTCAGGCGCTAAAGCAATATGAATGGCAATTTATGAAAAAATCATGTCAGGCAAGAAAGTCGCTGACGCCGCGCTGCTGCGAGTCATAATAATGCAGCCAGTCGGATTTCAGGAGGTACAGCAGCAGCGTGCCCGCGGTCATGGCCCAGGTAAGCGGATAAACCCAGAAGATCACGTCGATAGTGGGCAATATGTTTGTCATGACGGCCAGGTAGGTCACGCGGAAGACGCACCAGAAAGCGACCATTATGCCCATAGGAACGACCGAGCGCCCGGCGCCGCGTAAAATCCCGGCCGAACAGTGTGAAAACGCCAGCAGAAAATAGAAAAGCGACTCCACCCGCGTCTGCAGCGCGCCGTAGGCGATGACCTCCGGGTCGGCGTTGAAAGCAGCCACGCACACGTCCGCCGTGAGGTAAAGCAGCGCGCCGATGACCTCAGACATGACCATGCAGGCTATCAGGCCGAACTTTGCGCCCTCCTTTGCCCGGTCGTACTGCTTTGCACCCAGGTTTTGACTGATGAAAGTGGTCATGGCCAGCGAAAAGCTTGTAATAGGCAGGGAACCGAAAGCATCCACCTTGTTGCTTGCGCCGCAGCCGGCAACGGCCAGCGCGCCAAAAGCGTTGATATACGACTGAACAACTACGTTGGCAAAGCTGATTATGGAGTTTTGCATTCCGGCGGGTATGCCCATTTTCAGTATGTTGCCCAACATGCTGAAATCGCAGCGGATGTCTTTAAAGACCACCCGGTAATCTCCGGTAACGCGGGACAGACGGAAAAAGCCGAAAAACGCGCTCACCGCCTGGGAAATTATTGTCGCCCAGGCGGCGCCGGCCACGCCGAAATTAAAAACGGCCACAAACAGCAGGTCGAGCACCACGTTGATGACGGAGGAGACGAGCAGATAATAAAGCGGGTGGCGGCTGTCGCCCACGGCCTGAAAGATGCCGCTGGCGGTGTTGTAAAGCACAACAAAGATGACGCCGCCAAAATAGATGCGAAGATAATCAACGGCATCTGAAAGCACGGAGGGCGGCGTGTTCATCCACACCATTATCTGCGGAGAGAGCAGCACGCCGGCCACCGCGAGCACGAGACCGGTAACAAGCCCGAAAGCGACGGAGGTGTGTATTGAGACGTGCATTTTCTTTATATCATTTTTTCCAAAATAGCGCGATATAACTACGCCGGCGCCGACAAATATGCCGTTAAAAAGCCCCACCATGAGCATTATCAGGCGGCTGGAGGAGGTTACGGCGGCCAGCGCGTCCCCACCCAGAAAGTTGCCCACAACAAGGGAATCGACCACGTTGTAAAGCTGCTGAAAGAGGTTGCCCCAAAAAATCGGCAGAGCAAAAAGCGCTATCTTTTTCCAGATAGGCCCTTCGGTCATATTGGTGGTCTCGTTATTGTTTTTGAAAAATACAGACATGCAAAATTCCTCTCACTGTGCGAATATGTTTAGCCTATCCTTAATGGCGCGGAACGTCAAGTGAAAAAAAGCACAGATAATATAAATAACAGGATGAAAAATCAGACAAACACACCATAAACAGCAGAACATCTTATGATATAAAATTGTATTAATATATAATAGCGTTTTGTTTTATATAAAGCGCTCGT
>CAYONL010000049.1:0-12538 GCA_964405305.1 uncultured Oscillospiraceae bacterium
ACCTTGTCTATTTTTATCCTCTTTTGAATTTGCGCAACTTATTGTACCTTATCGACCTAAAACTTTGTTTATGCGCTCCTGCAGACTGTTTGCAATCAGGTCATCGTCACCGGCAACGGCGTGGCCGTACACGCCGAAGGTGTCCATGTCTGAGGAATGACCAACTAACCCCTTGACTAAGCCCTTCAGGCAGAGTCTTCGCAAGGCTTACAAAGGTATGCCGAAGTTCGCAGGGCGCGTCATGGAGCCTTAACCATCTGGCGGCGCAAAAAAAGCGAAAAGCAAGTAAAAAACGCACCGCGGGATATTGACAAAGGGAAAAAACAGGCTATAATGAACATTGTTCATTTTGAGGAGGCGATCATATAAACACGATCGTTACATCGAAAGAGGCCATACTCAAGGTCTGTCGGGAGCTTGTGTCCGAAAGAGGACTTTCGGCGCTCAACATGCGTTCTGTGGCGGAGGCCTGCCATGTGGCGCTGGGTTCGCTTTATAATTACTTCCCAAATAAAGACGAGCTGGTGCTGGCCGTGATCGAGAGCGTGTGGCAGGATATTTTCCATATGGATGAGGCCTGTCAGACGGGCCTGTCGTTTACAGGGTACGTTTTATGGATATTTGAAAGCGTACAAAACGGAGCGCGGGAATACCCAAACTTTTTTACGGCCCATTCGCTGAGTTTTGCCAGCGGCGGAAAGAGCAGGGCGAAGGGATTTATGGGGCGGTATTTTGAGCACATGAAGATGGGCATGACGCAGACTTTGCACGCGGATGGGGCGGTGCGGCCCGACGCCTTTGCGGATTATTTCAGCGAGGCGGACTTTGTGGAGTTTGTTCTGACAAATATCCTCACGCTGCTGGTGCAGAGGAAAGAGAGCTGTGGCGTGCTCCTTGCGGTCATTCGCCGAACGATTTATTCAGATTGAGCGCCCGCCGGACGGTGGGTTTTCACAGACTTAAACATGAACAATGTTCAAAATGAAAGGGACTGATCCTATGCAAGCTGTTTTTGAAACTCTTTTTGACATCGTCTATCTGACGACCGTCATCACCCTGGGCGTTATCATGATACGAAAAAGCAAGGGAGAAAAGCAATACCTGCTGTACGGCATCATGGCGGTAACGCTCGGCTGCGGAGACGCGTTCCATCTGGTGCCGCGGGCCATTGCACTCTGCACCACAGGGCTTGCCGACTACACGGCGGCTCTGGGCATAGGCAAGCTCGTCACCTCCGTTACCATGACCGTTTTCTATGTGCTGCTTTACTATGTGTGGCGGGCGCGCTATAAGGTTATGGATAAAGAGGGCGTCACCGCGGCTGTCTGGGTGCTGTCGCTGTCCCGCGTCGCGCTCTGCCTGATGCCGCAAAACGCCTGGACCAGCGCCGACGCCCCACTCTCCTGGGGAATTTACCGCAACATTCCGTTCGCGCTGCTGGGCCTTTTGGTCGTGGTGCTGTTTTATCGCAGCGCGAAAGAGCAAAATGACCGTCCTTTCCGGTTTTTGTGGCTGACGGTCGTCCTGAGCTTTGCCTGCTATATTCCGGTGGTGCTGTTTGCGGATACGGTTCCGCCGGTGGGCATTTTGATGATTCCCAAGACCTGCGCCTACGTCTGGACGGTATGGATAGGTTACTCGGCAATGAAAGGAAGCATAAAGCAATGAAAAAGTACTTAAACTATTCTCTGGCCTATGCGATTGCAGCTATGGTCGGCGGCGTGTTTTACCGCGAGTTCACAAAATGGAATGGCTTTGAGGGAGTGACCTCGCTCGGCAAGGTGCATGTTCACCTGTTCATGCTGGGCATGATGCTGTTCCTTCTGGTGGCGCTGTTTGCGGCCCACGGCGACCCGGCCAAACAAAAGACCTTCCGGGTGTTTATGTGCCTTTATAACATCGGGCTGCCGCTGACGGCCGTAATGCTTGTCGTGCGCGGAGTTCCTCAGGTGCTGAATATCGCGCTCTCCGCCGGAGCCGACGCGGCCATATCGGGCATAGCCGGAGTGGGACATATACTGATCGGCACAGGGCTTGTCCTGCTGCTGGTGTCCTTAAAAAAGGCCGCGAAAAACTGACGGCGGCTCCGGCCACAAAAAGTGTTTTGCGCCGCCGTGCTTTGGCGGCGCGAAAACCCGTATATTGCGGTCATGTCCGCGAACCGGGAGGTTTTCCTTGAAGGAAGCCCTCCCGGTTTTTTTATATAAGTTCGAAGGGCGTTTGGCGGCGCAAAAAAGACGGCCGCGAGGGAACTTCCCGTCGCGGTCATCTAAATGCTTTTGTAAACGGAGCCGTTTTTGCCCGCGGGCAGCTGACGGCGCATTACCGTGGGCCAAGGCGCGGCCCGCCCGATGCCGGACAGACGGCGGGAAAGCATACGGTAAATACACTGCCGCGTCCGGGCGCGCTTTCGGCTGTGATGGAGGCGTGGTGCACATCCGCGATCCATTTGCAGAACGCCAGCCCCAGACCGTACCCCTCGCTGGAGGACTGCTCCTCTCTGCTGCGGGCGGCGTCCACCCGGTAAAACCGCCGGAATATCTTATCCAGGTGCTCCGGAGCGATGCCCGCACCGTCGTCTTTTACCCGAAAAACCACACTGTCAGCCGTCCGCTGCGCGCTCAGCCGGACATGGCCGCCGTTTGGCGTATATTTGACCGCGTTGCCGGTGAGGTTGAGCAGCAGCCGCAACAGCAGCGTCTGCTCGCCGTTCACCATCGTTCCTTCCGGCGCGTCAACGGTGATGGTTATCTGTTTTTTTGCCGCCTCGTCGCCCAGCTCCTCCGACACGATCTCCATAAGCTCGGAGAGATCCGCCGGCTGCAGCTGTATGGACGACGCGCCGTGCTCAGCTCTGGAGAGCTCCAGCAGCCGGGCCACCAGCGAGGACATATCCCTGGTCTTTGCCTCAATTACCGTGAGCGCGCCCCGGGCCGCCGTCTCATCCACGCCGGAGAGCGCGTATTCGCACTGGCTTTGGATTACGGCGAGCGGGGTGCGCAGCTCATGGGAGACATCGGAGGAAAACTGCTTTTCCGCCTGAAAGGATTCCTCAAGCCGGTCCAGCATGCCATCAAAGGCTTTGCCCAGAGCCGAGACCTCGTCGCCGTTGTCGTGCAGCGAGATGCGGGCCTTCAAATCGCCGCCGCTTTGTATGTTGGCCGCGGCGCGCGAGATCAGGTCCAGCGGAGCGAAGGCCCGGGCGGTTATCCACCGTCCGCCCAGCGCGGCCACCAGCAGTAAAAGCGGTGCTGCGATCAGCGCCAGAAGCAGTACGCCGCGGCTGGAATCGGTGAGCGTTTCGGTGGAGTAGCAGCCCCGCAGCACCACATCTCCCGTCACCGGCAGATCGTAGACAAGGTAGTTTCCGACACGGCGCAGTACGCCGGCCTGAAGGGGTTCGTCGTCCGGAAAATCCGCGGGAGGCTGGCCCGCCGCCAAAAGCCCGCCCTGATAGACCGCCATCTGTACGCCCTTGGAGATCAGGCGAAAATCGTCGTCCAGTTCCAGACGGCCGTCCTCCAGCTCTATCTCCTCCGACATCTCCTGCGTCTGGGCGCGCAGCACATTTTCGGCGCCGGTAAACAGTATTTTTCCGCCGGCGGTGAGCAAAAAGGCCAGCACCACGGCCAGCAGTACGGCCACCAGCAGCGTGTACCACAGGATCAGCTTCGTCTTTATTTTCACGGCGCGTCCTCCTGCAGCACGTATCCGTGCCCGCGCAGCGTATGTATGAGCTTTTTGGGAAAGGGGTCGTCCACCTTTTTGCGCAGAAGCCTGATGAAGGCGTCGACCACGTTGGAGCCGCCCTCATAATCGTAGTTCCACACGTGGTTTTCGATCTGCTCGCGGGTGAGGACGAGGCCCTTGTTTTGCAGCAGGTATTCCAGCAGGGCGTATTCCTTGGCGGACAGGCGCAGCTCCGTCCCTCCGCGGGTCACGGTTCGGGCGGCCAGATCCATGGTGAGGTCGGCCAGCGAAAGCTGATTTGTAGTATTCTTATATTTGCGGCGGGTAAGCACTCTTATGCGCGCCATCAGCTCGTCGTGGGAAAACGGCTTTGTAAGATAGTCGTCCGCGCCGGCGTCAAGGCCCTTGACTCGGTCCTCTATGCTGTCCCGGGCGGTAAGCAGAAGTATGGGTGTGTCCTGACCTCTTTCTCTCGCTTCGCGCAGCAGGGTCAGCCCGTCCACGCCGGGCAGCATTATGTCAAGCAGAACTATGTCATAGGGCGCGCCGGACAGGTAGTGCCGGGCGTCGGTGCCGGTGGCGCAGGAGTCCACACTGTAGCCCTCTTTTTTCAGGCGCTCGACCAGCACGCCGCGCAGCGCGCTCTCATCCTCAACGATCAACAGGCGCAAAGAGATCAACCCCTCATGGCTTATAAATTTGTACTTCAACAGTATTATAGCATGATGAAAACCGGATGAAAACAAGGTGAAAAATTACTTTTCCATTTTCATGTTCTTTTCATCATCCCTCCGTATAGTGGGTATCACAGGCAGACAATAAAACAATATTTGCTATGGAGGATATACGAGATGAAAAAAGGAATGTTCGCGGTAGCCATGGTTCTGACACTTTCTATGGCCGCGGGAACGGTCTCCGCGGCGGCGCTGCCCGGAAGTAAGACGGCGGACGCGGTAAGCGGCGCCACACAAAAGGCTCCCGCCGCCGACACGGCCGTGCAGCCGGCAAAGACCTTTACCGAGCAGGAGCTGGCCGCCTACGACGGCAAAAACGGCAATAAAGCCTATGTCTCCATAGACGGAACGGTTTACGATGTGACCGGGCTGTTCCAAGACGGACAGCATCATGGAGCGCAGGCCGGACAAGATCTGACCGAGGCGTTTGAGGATGAGCACAGCTCCAAGAGGCTGGGCGGGGCTACGGTGGTTGGAACGCTGCCGGGCGGCGCATCGGCGGACAGAAGCCCGCTGACCGAGCAGGAGCAGAAGCGTATGGAGGAACTGCTTCAGGAGGAGCAGACGCTGGAGCAGAAGGAGGACGCGCTGGAGGCGGAATACCGCAGCGGAGCCATAACGCAGCAGGAGTATATGGAGCAGGAGGCGGCCCTTGAGGCGCAGGAGGATGGCATGGAGCCGGAGCTGGACGCGCTGGAGGACAGGGCCGGCCATGATGACCACGACGATCCGGATGACCACGATGACGATCACGATGACCACGACGATCCGGATGACCACGATGACGATCACGACGACCACGATGACCACGACGACGACGACCACGACGACCACGATGACCACGATGACCACGATGACCACGATGACCACGACGACCACGACGACCACGATGACGACCACGACGACGATTAATAAAAACTGCGGAACTGCTGGCTGCGATAAAGCGGACAATAGTTCCGCTTTTTTTTGCGATATACGGCGCGGGGCGGCCTTTGTAATTCGTACAGATTGCGGAGGGACTGCCCCTGCAGGCGACAAAAGTAATTTGCTGCGGTATCCAATATCTGGACGGAATGTATTGAGTTATTTTATGGAAAGATGTAAAATCAAGATGGTCACAGAGGCACTCCGGGTCGAGTGCTTTTTGTTGGTTTTGACTTACACTATAAGTGTAATTACAAGGAAGGTGAAACAGTGGATCCGGAGGAACGCAGAGAGCAAAACCGTATGAGGATATTGCAGGAGGCCGCAGTGCTTTTTACGGAACATGGCGTTTTAACGACGACCATTGCGCAGATAGCCAGGGCTTCCCATGTGGTGGATAAAACGGTGCTGAATATTTTCGGTACAAAGGAAAAGCTCGTGTCCGAAGCCATGGCCTTTGTGTCCGGCGCGGTGAAAGTCCATATTGACGAGCTGACGTCGCGCGAGGAGTACCTTGCGCTGAACGGCCTTGAGCAGGTTATGTTTTTGCAGAAGGCGCGCTCCGGCGTGCTGCAAAGAAATCCGCAACAGCTGCTGCTGCTCAGCGAAGTCAAGGTGATGCTTGCGAGAAGCGGGGCGGGCCGGGAGATAACACTGGTCTACATGGAAAGCGTAGATTACATATACGAGGTGGTTAAAAGAGCCCTTGAGCGCGGCATTTCGGACGGAAGCGTCCGCTCCGGTCTGGACATGGACGGCACGCTCTCCATGCTTGTTCCGGCGTTTCAGGCCTTTCTCCAGCAGCTGGCGCAGGTGAAGCTGAATACGGAATTCAGTGGTCGCGTAGATGTGGAAAAGGAACTTCAGAGGTATCTGGATACTGTTTATTTGATCGTGGCGGCTAAGAAATAGGAGGCATTGGATATGGAGAAGAAGCTCATGCTTATCGCGGGCTGTCGGGAAGAAAACAGGCAGCGGCTTAAAGAGCGTTTTCAGGAGGAATATGCTATTGTCTGGGCCTGCGATGGTGCGGAGGCGACTGAAAAGATCCGGGAATACGCTGACAGACTTGTGATGATACTGCTGGAGATCGCCATGCCGCGCATGAACGGGACAGAGGTTTTGAAGTGGATGGCAGAGCGGGAGTATAAGGCCATACCCGTGGTCGCGTTTGCCGAGGAGCCGGCATATGAGCCGGAGGCCCTTGAAAACGGCGCCCGGGACTTTATCCTGTGGCCGTCCGACGATGCCGTTATCCGCGCCCGCGTGAACAACGCGCTTGGGAAACACGGCGGCGCGGGAGAGAAAAGCACGGTGGAGCCGGCGCAAACGGCGCGGGTGGAGATGGATGATCTGCTGAACAACATTCCGGGCGGCATAGCGGTGTACCGGATGGGCGAGCACGTGGAGACGCTGTTTTTTACCGATGGCGTGGCGGCGCTCAGCGGCCATACGCGGGAAGAATATGAGCAGATTGTCAAAAATTCCGCCGAAGGCATCGTGTGTGAGGCCGACCGGGAACGGCTGTATCTTACGGTGAACGAAGCGCTTGAAAACGGGCGCGCCATTGACCTTGTGTGTCGTATCTGCCATAAAAACGGCGGGCTTGTCTGGGTGCGTATGAACGCGACGGTTATTTTAAAGGAGCGCGGCATACCCATAATTCACGCGGTTTTGCAAAGCGTGTCCAGGCAGGACCGTCTGTATGACCTGCTGGTCAACCAGTCGCAAAACGCCATATATGTCAGCGATGTGGACAGCTACGAGCTTCTGTATCTCAACGATACGGCCGCTCATATCCTGCGCACGGAGGGCAAGAGCTACAGCGGCAGGAAATGCTATGAGTATATTTTTGGAAGGACGGAGCCCTGCCCCTTCTGCAAGATAGGAAAGATGAGCGACAGGTGTTTTTTGGAACGGATATTTCACTCGCCAACCAACGATCGCTACTACCATTTGAAGGGCAAGCTTGTGGACTGGTGCGGAGTAAAGGCCCATGTGGAATATATGATGGACATTACGGCGCAGAATCTTGCCAAGGAAAAGCTTAAAGAGACGCAGGGGCTGTTGACGGCGGCCCTGCACAACACCAACGTCACGGTCTGGGAATACGATGTTTTAAAGCATGAGATCGTGCAGTCGTTTAATTTCAAGGATGTGCACGGGTTCGGAACGACCGTATTAAATGTGCCGGATTCCATGATCGAAAGTGGATTTGTGCATCCGCAGAGCGTGGAAGATTTCCGCGAGCTTTACCGGGAGGCGGCGGCCGGAAAGGAAAGAGCGCAGCGGGACGTGCTGCTTCAAAACGCGGACAGGAGCGACTACAGGTGGGCGCGCATCACTTACATTCCCATAATTGGTGAGGGCGGACGGCATGTAAAGTCGATCGGCACATCAATGGATGTGACCGACCAGAAGAATCTTGAGGAGAGCTTTGGCGAGATAGAAAGTCTGCGCTCCGAGATCGCCAACGGCATCATGCTGAACATATCGAAAGACAGGGTCGAGGCGGTCTATTCCAAAATTGAGGTCATGCAGGGGATAAACGACAGCAACATGACGTCGTTGTTTGAAAAAGTCAGTCTGCGCATACCGGACGAAACGCAGCGTGCGGCATACAGTGCCATGTTCAACCGGGAAAACCTGCTTTATGCCTACGCGGTGGGCCGAACCGAGCAGTTTGTGGAGGCGCGCTGTCAGTACCGGAAAAACGAATGCCGCATTTTGCAGATGCATATCCGCCTGACCAAGAGCCCGTATACTGGGGACATCATAGGCTACACCTATATGGTGGATGTGGACAAGCAGCGGACAATGGAAGCCGTTATGGACAAGGTGTCGATGGATCACTTTGAGTTTATCCTGATTTTGAATATAGCGGAAAATACCGCAAGGATGATCTCCAGCCCCTACGACAAGGCCAAGAGAGCGCCAAGGTTTTATCCGAACTACGCGAAAGAGACGGGGCGGTTTTGCAAAAAGTACATAGCGGAGGAGCAGCGGGAGAGCTGCGAAAAGCAGTTGTCCATCGAGACGATTACAAGCGGTCTTAAAGACGGCGGCAAGTACATGGTCATGCTTTCCGTACTTGACAGGAACAAAGAGATTAGGGTAAAGCGTCTGTCCTATTCTTATCTCAACGAGAGCACGGGGCAGGTGCTGGTCACGGCGGAGGACATTACGGAGCTGCTGCAGGCCGAGCAGGAAAAAACGGCAAAGCTTGCCGATGCCCTTGAGCTGGCCAAAAAAGCGAGCGCCTCAAAATCCGAGTTTCTCTCCAACATGAGCCATGACATGCGCACGCCCATGAACGCCATTCTCGGCTTTTCGCAGATGGCGCTGGAGGAGCGCGCCGACAGGGACGTCATGGAAGCCTATATGAAAAGGATAAACGAATCCGGCCGCTATCTGCTGAACCTGATAAACGACGTGCTGGATATGGCGAAGATAGAAAATAAGAAGATGGATCTGAGGCCGGAGGCGGTGGACGCGCAGGCGCTGTTCGGAAGCATCATATCCTCCGTAACGCCCATGATGGAGAAAAAAGAGATCACCTTCCTCTTTGAGCCGCACAATCTTATCAGCGGAAAAGCGGCGATAGTGGACAAGCTGCATTTACAGCAGATATTTGTCAACCTGCTCTCCAACGCGGCAAAATTTACACCACGCGGCGGCAGAGTGGAGTTTATCATAGACACGCTCAGTTTTGACGGGAAATACGCCCAGGACCGCGCCATCATACGGGACAACGGCTGCGGCATGAGCCGGGAGTTTTTGGGAAAAGTGTTTTTGCCCTTTGAGCAGGAGCGGAAAAACACCTACCCGGATCAGAGCGGTACAGGCCTGGGTCTCGCCATAGTAAAAAGGCTGGTGGACCTGATGGGCGGCACCATAGAGATAGACAGTACCGAAGGGGTGGGCACTGAGGTGACGCTGAATTTTACCACCGAGCTGGTGGATCAGGCCGCCGTGAAAAGCGCGGGCTTCGCCGGTGCCGCGGCGGAGTTTGACCTGGCGGGAAAACGGGTGCTTTTGTGTGAGGATCATCCGCTGAACCGGGAAATAGCCGGCAAGCTCCTTACCCGGAAGGGCTTTGTTGTGGATATGGCGGAAAACGGCTGCGATGGACTGCGTATGTTTGAGAGTTCGCCGGACGGGTATTATGACGTGGTGCTGATGGATATCAGGATGCCGGTGATGGACGGACTGCAGGCAGCCGAAGCTGTTCGACGGCTGGATCGTCACGATGCGGCCACAGTGCCCATAATCGCCATGACGGCCAACGCCTTTGACGACGACATACAAAAGTCTATGGACGCGGGTATGAACGCGCATCTTTCCAAGCCCATAGAGCCTGACCTGCTTTATAAAACACTTTATGAGCTTCTCTGAGAGAGGCGGTGCTGATATAGTAAAAGCGGCGGCGTGTCAAATCGCCGGGCAGTTTTGAAACCGGGATTTTGCGGCAGCCGGAAAGAGAGCTTTTTGATCGGCCGGTCTGCGCAAAAGGGTCTTTTCGATGTACCGCGGGAGAGAACTCCGCAATAAAAAAACGAAAAAAGGATGGTCGCCGTTCGGTTTGGCGTCCGTCCTTTTTGTATGGTCATAATTATGTTGTGGGTTCGGCGGTTCCGGCGAAAGTTTGGTCGTTTGGCGGGGTGCGGCGCACATCCGGAAACCGCCGGGCGCAAAACCCCATAAAGCGCAGATGGCGCGGCTTACCTTACAACGCCCAGCTCCCGCGCAAGCCTTGAAACGGGCAGCCCCATGACGTTGAAGTAATCGCCCGTTATGCCTTTGACGAGCACGCAGCCGAAGCCCTGTATTCCGTAGGCGCCGGCCTTGTCGCGCGGTTCGCCAGTTGCGACATACCAGGCTATCAGCTCGTCGGAGAGGGGGTAAAACTCCACCTCCGTGGACTCGCAAAAGGTGTTGAGCATGCCGTTTTGAGCTATCGCCACGCCGGTGAGCACCAGATGCCTTGTGCCGGAGAGCCTTTTAAGCATGGCGGCGGCGTCGGCGTCGTCCTTCGGCTTGCCCAGCACGTCGCCATTTAGCACGACCACCGTGTCCGCGCCTATGACCGTGTCGCCGGGCCTTAGTGCGGATACCGCCGATGCTTTCTGTTTTGCAAGCTCAACGGGAATTTCGCCCCACGGTGTGCCGAACGGAACGGTTTCCACCACGCCCGACACGGTGCACTCATACTTGGGCAGAATGAGCGAAAGCAGCTCCCGCCGCCTGGGTGACTGGGAAGCCAGCACATACATGGCTCACTCACCCAGCAGCTTTTCCACCGCGGCAAGCTTTGCGCACAGGCAGAAAAGGTCCATGGCCTTGGAAAGCTCCTCCACAGACGGGAAGGTGGGCGCTATCCTTATCCAGCTGTCGTCGGGGTCCTTGCCGTAAGGGAAAACGGCGCCAGCCGGAGTCAGCGCCACACCCGCCTCCTTGCAGAGGGCCACGGTGCGCTTTGCCGTTCCGTCGGTCAGCCTTACCGCGACAAAGTAGCCGCCGTTCGGGCTGTTCCAGTCGGCTATGCCGAGGCCGGCAAGCTCGCTTTCAAGCTTGCCCAGCACCGTTTCAAAGCGCGGGCGAAGGACATCGGCCTGCTTTTTCATGTGGGCGCGTATGCCGTCTATGTCGCGGAAATAGCGGTAATGGCGGAGCTGGTTTATCTTATCCGGGCCTATGGTCTGTATGGACATCTGCTTTTTGACAAACTTTATGTTGTCGGCGGAGGCGGCGAAAACGGCCACGCCCGAGGACGGAAACGTTATTTTGGAGGTGGAGCCGAAGATGTAGCACATGTTTTCGCTGCCCACCTTGCGGCACTCGTTCATAAGGCTGATGAGGTGATCCGGGTGCTCGTCGCAGAGGTCGTGGACGGCGTAGGCGTCGTCCCAAAAGATGCGGAAATCGGGCGCGGCGGGGGTGAGGGCGGCAAAACGGCGAACCGTCTCGTCGGAATAGGTGATGCCCTGGGGGTTGGAGTACTTTGGCACGCACCAGATGCCCTTTACAAGCGGGTCGTTGTTCACATAGTCCTCCACCACATCCATATCCGGGCCGGTGGGAGTCATGGGCACAGTGACCAAATCGAAGCCGAAAAATTCAGTTATTGCAAAATGCCTGTCGTAGCCGGGCGAGGGACAGAGAAATTTGCGGCCCTCAACAAAGGCCCAGGGTTTTTCGCTGCCCAGCACGCCGTGGGTCATGGCGCGGGCTATGGCGTCGTACATGAGGTTCAGGCTGCTGTTTCCGCCGACGATTATCTGCTCCGGCGAGACCTGAACTATGCGGGAGAACAGCTCCCGACACTCGGTAATACCCTCCAGCGCGCCGTAATTTCGGCAGTCTACGCCTGAGGCGGTGGAAAAATCGGAATCGGGCATCAGCCCGCCGAACATGGGCAGGGAGAGCGCAAGCTGGTCGGGGCCGGGCTTTCCGCGGCTCATATCAAGTTTCAAGCCTCGTGATCTTTCGTCCACGTAGCGCTTTTCCAGTTGGTCTTTCAGAGCTAAAAGCTCCTCGCTGGTCATGGAGCCGTATGCCTTGCTCATGGTGTTGTTCTCCTTTCGGGCGGCCAAAATAAATCGGGTTCATTATAATATATAAAGTGAAACTTTGCAAGTACAACTTATCAATCCTGCAAAAATGATTTTGGTGACTTTCCACAATAAAAACGACCGGAAGCCCGAAGGCCCCCGGTCAATATTTTATGCCATGTGTCTTTTAAAAATCCGCCGTGCCGGTCGTGCGGGGGAAGGGGAGCACGTCGCGGATGTTCGTGATGCCGGTAAGGTACATGATTATCCGCTCGAACCCAAGGCCGTAGCCCGCGTGCGATCGAGATACCAGTCGTAGTCGGAGAGCCTCATGCCCAGCTCCTCCATGCGGGCCTCAAGCACGTCCAGCCTCTCCTCGCGCTGGCTTCCGCCGACAATCTCTCCCACGCCGGGAACGAGCAGGTCGGCCGCAGCAACGGTCTTTCCGTCGTCGTTTTGGCGCATGTAGAAGGATTTTATCTCTTTGGGATAGTTGGTGACGAAGATGGGCGCGCCAAACACCTCCTCGGTCAGATAGCGCTCATGCTCCGTCTGGAGGTCGCAGCCCCAGTAGACCGGGTACTCAAAGCGGTCCTGAACCTTTACGCAAAGCTCCACCGCCTCGCCGTAATCCACGCG
>CAYONL010000050.1:0-12333 GCA_964405305.1 uncultured Oscillospiraceae bacterium
GGGGCCCATGTTTTTCTGCGCGCCCGCGTAGATCAGGCCGAACTTTTCAACGTCCATCGGCCCGCTGAGGATGCAGGAGGAGCAGTCCGCCACAAGGGGCGTGTTGCCAACGGGCGGCAGCTCTGTGAACCGGGTGCCGTAGATGGTGTTATTAAGGCAGATGTGCGCGTAGTCGGCCTCGGTGTCGAAGTCGGCGGCGGCGGTTTTGGGAATGTAGGAGAAATTTTTGTCGGCGCTGGAGGCCACTGCCCGGCACGCGCCGTAACGGCTGCCCTCCGCAAAGGCCTTTTTCGCCCACATACCGGTGATGATGTAGTCGGCTTTTCCGCGCCGCATCAGGTTCAGCGGAACCATGGCGAACTGGGACGACGCGCCGCCCTGTAAAAACAGCACCTTATAGCTGTCCGGTATACGGAGCGTCTCTCTGAATCCGGCTTCCACGCCGTCAAAAATGGCCTGATACTCCTTGGAGCGGTGGCTCATCTCCATGACCGACTGGCCGCTTTCGCCAAATTCGGGCAATTCGGCGGCCGCGCGGCGCAAAACTGGCTCCGGCAGCTCGGACGGGCCGGCGGAAAAATTATAGACACGGGACATGGTATCCCCTCCCTGTTTCAGTTATATGAAAAAATATACCATGCTCCGCCGCATTATGCAAGGGAAAAATCAAAAAATTGCATACAGGGCTTTTCCGGGACGCCGGTACATGCTATAATATTGAAATAAAGATTGGGGGCGGCGCGATGAACGGGATATTTGGCCCGGCGGATATACTTCTGCCGGTGGGCGTGGACATGAAAAAGTGGAGCGTGGTGGCCTGCGACCAGTACACCTCGGAGCCGGAATATTGGGAAAGAGTGGCCGGGTTCGTTGGAAACGCGCCATCCACACTAAATATGATCGTGCCGGAGGCGGCCCTTTCGCTGGACCCGGAGTTTGCCATAGGCGGAGCCGACGCCACCATGGAGAAGTATCTGGCGGACGGCATATTTGATGAGCACCGGGACGCCATGATATATGTGGAGCGCACGCTGAGCACGGGCGCTGTGCGTCATGGGCTGGTGGGGGCGCTGGATCTGGAGGAGTACGACTTCAGGCTCGGTTCCTCCTCGGCCATACGCGCCACGGAAAGGACGGTGGAGGCGCGGCTTCCCGTCCGTGTAAAGGTGCGTGAGCACGCGGCTTTAGAGCTGCCGCATATCATGGTGCTCATAGACGACCCGGCGTGCTCGGTGGTGGAGCCGCTTTATAAAGGAACGGGAGCCCGGTCGCCGCTTTATGACTTCGAGCTGATGGAGGGCGGCGGCGGGCTGCGTGGAACAGAGCTTTGTCCGGATGAAAAGGCCAACGCGCTGGCGGCTTTGGGCAAACTGGAAAAGGCTGCCCGCGCAGAGGGTCGTCCGGTGATAGCCATGGGCGATGGCAACCATTCGCTGGCGGCGGCCAAGCTCTGCTGGGAGGCGATAAAACCGGGCCTTACGTCGGAACAGAGGGAGCGCCACCCTGCCCGTTACGCGCTGGCGGAGCTTGTGAACCTGCACGACCCGGCGCTGACCTTCCAGCCCATACACAGGGTGGTTTTCGGCGTGGACAGGGAAAAGCTGCTGCGCGAGCTGGATAAAGCACAGGTGGACAGGCGGGATGTGGGCGCGCTGCAGGCCTTCCTTGACCGCTATACGGCGCAAAACGGCGGCAGAGTCGATTACATACACGGAGACGAAACGGCCGAAAGGCTGGGCGCCGGTGAGGGCTGCGCGGCCTTCCTGCTGCCGGCCATGGAAAAGTCATCGCTGATACCCATGGTGGTGAGGGACGGCTCGCTGCCACGCAAGGCCTTCTCCCTGGGCGCGGCGGCGGACAAGCGGTTCTACCTTGAGGCGCGCCGTATAACGCTGTAAAAGGCCGGACGCCGGCGAAGCGTGAGCGCGACAACAAAAAGGGCGGTAGAGCGCAGAGCTGTAAGAGGCTCCGCGTTTTGCCGCCCGTATTTTATTTTCTCAGCTCCAAAATGTGCGCCGCCGCCTCCGCAAAGCCATAGCCACCCTCTTTTGACGCGATGAAGGCGGGCTTATGCCCCATATCTGGAAACTCGGCCACGTTCGCCACGCCGCAGGTGACAGGAAAGAACTCGAACATCGGCTCGTCGTTGGGCGAGTCGCCAAAAAAGATTGCGCGCCGCTCTATGTCCTCCACCCGCAGCACCTGCTCAAAGAACAGCCGCGCCATATCCCTTTTCGTGTAGTCGCCGAACCAGACGTTCACATGGATGGAGCTGACCTTCGCCACCGCGCCCATGGATTCGCAGATGGACTTTATCTTTTCGGCGTCATCAAAATCGAGGTAGGGCGGGTCCTCCCGAAAGTCGATGGCAAGGTCGTATATGCGGGAAAACTGGTCGCGGCTGGGTCTGCTGCCGGGCACCTCGCGCATGACGCGGTCAAGGACGGCCAAAAGCTTCTCCTGAACGTTTTCCACGGTGTTGGGGTGGGTGAACACCTGCTTGTGCCCGTCGCGAAAATAGTATACGAAGGCGCCGTTTTCACCGATCACGGCCTCCACCGGCCACTCCCGGACTATGAGGTCGCACCAGCCGGCGGATCTTCCTGTTACGGGCACAACACCTATGCCGGCGTCATGCAGAGCCCAAAGCGCGGAGTAAGCCTCGGCGGTGAGCTTGCCGGAGTTCGTGATGGTGTCGTCTATGTCGCAGAGCACGTATTGCAGGCGGCGGGCGGTGTCCGCATCTATCTCGGTAAATGGTCTCATAAGCGTGGTTCCTTTCTTAGTTGGGCGTTATGACCTGTATTTTATGTCCGCGCCGGGAAAAGGTCAAGGAAAAAAGCGGCGGCGGCACGCGAAATGTTGGGGCGCGGAGCTTTTCCGGCGAATTTGCAGCTAAAAAATGCTCTCCGTATCAAAACGCGGAGAGCAGCGGTGTTTTCCCTGTTTTATTCCGCTTTTTTGTGCCCCAGCATATGGGCCAGCTCCGGCGCGTCCACCGTGGCGGAATAGTAAAAGCCCTGCTCGTACGGGCAGCCGTATTCGGAGAGGAGGGAAAGCTGGTTTTCCGTCTCAACGCCCTCGGCTATCAGCTTCAGCCCAAGCTCGTTGGCTATTTGAATGAGGCCTTTTACAAGTACGGCGCTGCGCGGGTTCGTTTCAAGCTGCCAGATGAACATGCGCTCCAGCTTCACCGCGTCCACCGGCAGGTCGATCATGTTGGTTATGCCGGAGTAGCCCGTGCCAAACTCGTTGAGCACAAGCTCCGCGCCCATCTCCGAAAGCTCCTGCATCGCCACATTGACGCGGGAGAAAAGGTTGATGAAGGCGCTTTCGGAAAACTCCAGCGCCAGCTTTTTTTCGGGTATCTTATACTCGGCCATCAGGCCGCGCACGTCATCGGTAAAGCTCTTTTGCAGGAACATGAGCGGCGCCACGGGCGCGGCGATGGACTCAAACGTCACACCGGCGTCAATAAGTGCGCGTATCTCGGCGCAGGCTCTGCGGATTATATACATGTTTATCGGGCCGATAAGGCCGGAATCCTCCGCAATGCCCATGAACTCGGGCGCGCAGATGAGGCCGAAATCCACGGAGAGTATGCGCGGGTAGCAGTCGGCGCGGGTAAAGGTACCGTCCACGGTACGGCAGGTGGGGCGGTACTTGACCTCGATAAGCTCGTCCAGCCCGCCCAGGTTGTCCCGCAGGAGCTTTGCTATACCGCGGGTGCGCTGTATGCCCTGCTCAAGGTCGGAGTCAAAGACCACCGGCTGGTTGCGGCCGCGGAACTCGGTTTCGCCGATGGCGATGGTGAGCGCGTCGAGCAGCTCGGTCGAGCTCATGGCGTGCAGCGGGAACTCCGCAAGGCTGAGGGTCATAAGGCACATGTAGTCCAGCCCCTCCACCCGCCATGGCTCCTCAAAGCGGCCGCATATCACGTCGGCAGCCTCCAGCGCCTTTGTCATGGAGTATTTTTCAAATACTATCACGAACTCCGTCCCGCTGTGGCGCAGCACCCTGGCGTCCGGCAGTGAGCGCAGAAAGGACAGCACCTCGCCAAGGAAGCTTTCGGCCGCGGCGTAACCGAAGGACTCGTTGAACAGCCGGAAATTTTCTATGTACAGCATCATGGCGACGCCGTGGGCGCGCTTTTGCCCGAACATATAGTCCAGCGCAAGCGTACATTGTTCGGCGTATGTGGCCGCAAGCTCCGTCTTCTCCACCTCGGGGGCCGCCTCGTTCCTTGACTTAAACACTTTGCCGGCATCCTCTCTGTGTAATTATATTTGCGCAGACCCCGAACGCCGTCGGAAAATACCGAAAGCGCCCGGGGTCAAATTTATCAGTCTGTTTTTACGACCTCGGCCGGTATCTCAAGCCGCAGCTTGGCGACCGAGACGGTTATTTCGCCGTTTTCAGCGGAGACAGCAATAGCCTCCGGGAACGCATCGGCGTGCTCCACCAGAAGGTTGCAGATTTTGTCCTCCACATCGCGCCGTATCACGCGAACAAGGTCCCTTGCGCCGGACTTTTTGCCATGGCTCTTTTCCGCGATGGCTTTCAGCGCGGCGTCGTCGTAGGAGAGGGCGATGTTCTTTTCGGACAGCGGGGCGCGCAGCTCCTCAAGCTGGAGTGCGGCAATGCGCTCGTAATCCTCTTTGGAAAGCGGGCGGAAGACGACTATCTCGTCCACGCGGCCCAAAAATTCCGGGCGCAGGAACTCTGAAAGCGCCTTGTAAGCCTTGTCCTGAGCCAGCTTTTCCGGCTCGTTCGTAAAGCCGAGGGAACCTTCACGCCGCTCGCTGCCGGCGTTGGAGGTCATGACTATTACCGTGTTGGAAAAATCGACAACTCTGCCGTGGGCGTCGGCTATCTTGCCCTCGTCCAGTATTTGCAGCAGGATGTTCATAACGTCGGGGTGCGCCTTCTCGATCTCGTCAAACAGGACGACGGAGTAGGGCTTGCGGCGCACCTTTTCGGTGAGCTGGCCCGCCTCATCGTAGCCGACGTAACCGGGAGGAGAACCCACTATGCGGGACACGGCGAATTTCTCCATAAACTCGCTCATATCAAGGCGGATAAGCGGGTCGGTGGTGCTGAACAGCTCCTTCGCCAAAACCTTGACAAGCTCCGTCTTGCCCACGCCCGTGGGCCCGACAAATATGAAGGAGGCCGGGCGGCGGCGGGCGTCTATCTGCACCCTTGAGCGGCGGACGGCGGCGGAGACCAGACGACAGGCCTCGTCCTGACCTATCACGTGGCGTTTAAGCTCCGGCTCCAGCCCAGCAAGCTTTTTAAGGTCGCTCTCCTGCACCTTGCTGGCGGGTATGCCGGTCCAAAGCTCGATGACCGTGGCGATGTCCGACGGCTCCACAGCGGCGGCCATGGCGGCGGGCTCCAGCCTGTTATGCTCCTGCTCGAACTGCATCTGTTCGGCGCGGGCCTTGGCAAGGGCCTCGTAATCTATCTCCTCATCGGCCTCCAGCTCCTCCACCTTATCCTGGGCGGCGCGGAGCTTCTTTCCGGAGATCTCGTATTCGGCCAGCTCCTTGTTCCGCAGGGCGGCGCAGGAACAGGCCTCATCCAGCAGGTCTATCGCCTTGTCGGGCAGGAAGCGGTCGGTTATATACCTCTCCGACAGGCGCACGCAGCTTTCAAGCAGGGCGTCCGCCACCGCCACGTGGTGGAATTTCTCATAGTTTGGCGCCACGCCGCGCAGTATGGTCAGCGCGTCGGCAAGGGAAGGCTCCTCCACCGTAACGGGCTGGAAACGGCGCTCCAGGGCGGCGTCCTTCTCTATGTTCTGGCGGTACTCGTTAAAGGTGGTCGCGCCTATCACCTGTATCTCTCCGCGGGAGAGGGCGGGCTTTAAAATGTTGGCGGCGTTCATGCTGCCCTCGGCGTCGCCGGCGCCCACAAGGTTATGCACCTCGTCTATAAACAGGATGATGTTGCCCTCGCGCTTTATCTCATCCACAAGGCCCTTCATCCGCGCCTCAAACTGGCCGCGGAACTGGGTGCCCGCCACAAGGGAGGTCAGGTCAAGCAGCCATATCTCCTTGGATATGAGCTTTGCCGGAACGTTTCCGGAGGCTATGCGCTGGGCTATGCCCTCGGCTATGGCGGTCTTGCCCACGCCCGGCTCGCCGATGAGACAGGGGTTGTTTTTTGTGCGGCGGTTCAGTATCTGGGTCACGCGGTATATCTCGCGGTCGCGCCCGACTATGGGGTCCAGCTTGCCGGAGCGCGCCTTTTCGGTCAGGTCCTCGCAATAGGCGGTCAGATACTTCTTTTGCGGCGGCTCCTCTTTTTTCTTTTTCTGGCGGGGTGGCTTCTTGGCCGCGTTCGGGTCGGCGGTGCCGCCGGCGGCCGCGCCGTTCTCGTTTCCGAAAAGGCCGCTGAGGAACGGGAAGGCCTGAGCGCCGCCGGGTTCAAAGCCGTCGTCGCCGCCCTGCTGCATGACCTCCATCATCTGGTCGTTTATCGCGTCCAGCTCGTCGCCGGTGATGCCCATCTTCTGCATCAGGTCGTCCACGGGCTTGATGCCCAGCTCGCGCGCGCACTGCAAACAAAGCCCGTCGTTTACAGGCTCGCCGCCGTCGGTGCGGGTGATAAACACCACCGCTATTCTTTTTTTACATCTGGAACAAAGCATATTCATTTGGATACCTCAAAAGTTAGAACTTTCTTTTCAGCCGGTCCTTCCGGCAATTTCATTATACGGCCGGCATATTAACACTTTATGTCCTAACCGTTATTTTTATTTTTGTTAATGCGAAGGAACTCCTTCAAATACTGATAAAAAACGAAAACAGTCAGCAGCAAGAACGAGCCCAGTATCCAGAAAAGCGTTTTTTCCGAAAGCTGGGGCAGCAGCACTATGCCCACCATCACGGCAAAAAACACCGCGGTGTAGAGCTTGCCGAACCACAGGGCGGTGACGACGTGGCTGCTTTTCTTGTAAAGATGGATGCCGCCGCAGAAAATAAGCACTTCCTTGACGATGAAAATGATGAGCAGGAAGGTCAGGTGCGGGTGGCGCACGGCGAGACAGACGCACACGGTGGCCTGGGTCAGCTTGTCCGCCAGCGGGTCCAGCACCTTGCCAAGGTTCGTGACCATGTTGAACCGGCGGGCGACAAAGCCATCCACCAGGTCGGTAATGCCCGAAAACAGCAGTATCGATGCCGCCAGCGAGTAGTCCTCCTGTCCCGCGGCGCTAAGGTAAGTTGTGGCGAAGGCGGGTATCAGCAGTATGCGCAGGAGGGAAAGCAGGTTGGGAATGTTGAGAGATTTTCTGTCCATATATTCCTCCATGGGTCAAAATCACGCCGTCAAACCAGACTGTCGCCGGTGACAAGCGAGTATATCCATTTAAAGATGTAGCTTTCGGATATGACGCTGCGCGAGAACCAGCTCCAGCGCCCGTCCCACAGCGAAAGGCATACATATACGAACACACAGATGACGGCGGCGACGATGAGCCCCTCGACCACGCCGAAAAGCCCGCCCAGAAAACGATCCATGGTTCCCACCACCGGTATCCTCCGCACGGCGCCCGAACCTTTGGCCACGGCGCGGACTATGAAACAGCCAAGCAGAAACACCGCCGCGAATATCAGGCTGCGCAGTATGGGATAGACCACGGGCGAGACGACCTCGTTGACCACCGCGCCGGCTATGGTCTCCGCGCTTTGGTCGGCTATTTTTTCAAGGGCGCCGTCGGCGGTATCCGCCAGATCGAAAAGAACGAACGAAATGGCCGGCAGGGAGGCGAGCGCTTCCTTTAGATCGGTCAACATTCCGCCGGCGGAGCCTGTGGAGTTTATCGAGCCCTCGATCATCTCTACAAATTTCGGCTCCATGAACGAGTGGTAGACGAGCACCGAGCCTATCCGGCTGACGACTACGGCGGTGGCGGCGGAAAGGGCGTAGCCGGCGGTGCGTATGAAGGAGCGGGTGAACCCTGTTTTTGTGCCGCGGTTTATCATGCCCAGCACAACGGCAAGGATGACCGCGTCGTAACAGAGCGCCGCCCAGTTTATATTTTCCATATCAGTTACCGGCGGGCGCGGCCTTAAATTCGGGCGCATATAACTCGCCGCGGCCCACGGCGTATATATCGTTCCCGACAAAAAGCAGCTTAAGCGCCTCGGTGTTTTGGGTGGAGACGGCGCGCAGGGCCCCGTCCGTGCCGAAAGAGTATATGCCGTTGGGAGTGTATACGGCGGTTCCGGAGTCGTCCGCAACAGCTCCGCTTACAAGGCCGTCTATGCTGGTGTCGGACAGAACCTCGCACCGGTCGCCGAGAATGACGAGCTGGCAGGAGCGCAGCTCCTTGTACTTGTCAAAGACAAGCGCCGCGTCGTCCTCGTTTTTCGCGGAGGAATACGCCAGCAGGGAGCCGGAATATTTGTACTGACCCACAGTTTTGCCATCCCGTGCCGCCATTACTGCCATGTTGTCAAATATGAGCTTTATGTCGCCGGTGGCGGAAAAGCACACGTCCAGTATGGTGGAGCCCTCGAACTTGCTGCTCGCCAGCTCCTCGGGCGCATCGACCTCGAAGACATGGAGGTTGGAGTATATTTCACCGCCGGAAGCGCCGACGGAGACAGCGGCTATTGTGCGGTTGTCCGGCCCCACGGCGGCGGAAAGCACGTACTCGCCGGAGGACTCCCAGGTGAAAGCCGTCTCTTTATACTCGGGGCCGTATACCGCGACCTGTGAGGCGTAGCGCTGCGCCCCCGTCACCACCGTAAGCCAGCCGTTTTTGGAAAGTTCGGCGTCCACGATGGAAAACGGAAACTCGTGCTCAAAAAGTACGCTGTCCCTGGTGCGGATCACAAGCTTTGTGCCGCCGCGGTCATATACCATGAATCGGCGGCCGGAGGAGCAGGCTGCGGGTTCGCTCATGCCGTGCTGCTCATACAAAAGCTGGCTGCCGTTGGTGCCGTAAAGATAGTACGCCGTGTCGGTGACAAGGCCGATGGCGCCGTTGCACTCAAAGGTCTGGCGGACGGTGTTGCCGGCAAATTCCATGGGCAGGCCGGTGCCGTTTGTGGCGGCGGCGGTGGCGCGGTCGGACAGCATACCGATAAGGTCGGAGTCTATCGCTTTATATATTGCGAAAATTACGATGGCCGCCGCAGCAAGCGCCAGAACAAGACGCCCCAGCCGTTCAAAGCCAAGCCGCCGGCGGCGTTTTCTGCGCGCGAGTTCAAACTCGGTCTTTTCGTTCGGCAAATTCTTCATCTCCTGAAAAAAGCTGCGCAAAAGGCGCGGTCAGTCGGAGGGGCGGCGGGTCTTCATATAGCGCAGCAAGGCGGCCCCGATTATCGCGGAGAGCACGGCGGCAACAAGCGCCTCCACAAGTCCGCTTCCAGTGACGATGGCGGATATGGAGGCCAGCAGCGCCTCATACGCTATCCCGCGCACCTCGGCGTAGCTGTGGCCAAAAAAGGCGTATATCCCGCCCATGACGAGCAGGGTGTTCGTAAGGCTTCCCGCGAAGCCGGCCAGCGCGCAGCCCAGCGTCTGCATTTTCGCGCTTTTGTTCGCAAAGAACGAGAACACCAGCGCGGCTACTATGCCAATCATAATGCGCGGGACCATGACCACCGCCAGCGCCCACAGGCTCCCGCTCTCGCTGCCCAGCACCGGGATGAAGGGCGAGAACACGAAGGAGGAGGCGTTGGGCTGGAAAGTATTTTTTATAAGGCTTGTAAGGCCGAACACGCCGCCTAAAAAAGCGCCGCGCTTCCATCCGAAAAGTATGGAACCGACTATGACGGGAATGTGTATCGTGGTGGCGTTTATGGGGCCAAGCGGGATATAGCCCAAAAAGGGAACGACGGAGAGCAGTATTATTATGGCTACGAAAAGCCCTGTTTCAGCAAGCGATCTGGCGGACGAGTTTTTGTCCAAATAAAACACCTCTTTTGCGGCGCGCCGCAGGATATTATATTATTATACTCTGGATAAAGCCCCGGCGCAAGATTTTAAGGAATCTTTAAGCGCAGGCGGCTGTCAGCATGGCGTCTATGGCCCTGCGCAGCGCCTGGTGCGCGGGCTTTTCCATAAGCGGGGCATCGCCGAGCAGCTCGGCGGCGCACTGGCGGGAAAGCTCCAGCAGCTTCACATCCGTGAGCATGTCCGCCATTTTGAGCATGGGCAGCCCGTGCTGGCGAAAGCCGAAAAAGTCGCCCGGCCCGCGCAGCAGCAGGTCCTGCTCCGCTATTTTGAAGCCGTCGGTGGTGCCGGCCATTATGCGCAGGCGTTCGGCGGCGTCGGGCGACCGGCTGCCGCTTATCAAAATGCAGAAGCTCTGCTCCTGCCCGCGCCCGACCCGGCCGCGAAGCTGGTGGAGCTGAGACAGGCCGAACCGCTCGGCGTTTTCTATGAGCATGACGACGGCGTTGGGCACGTCCACGCCCACCTCGATAACGGTGGTGGAGACGAGTATCTGTATCCGGCCCTCCGCGAAGGCGGACATAACGCGCTCCTTTTCCGCCGGGCGCATTTTGCCGTGGAGCAGCCCCACGCTGTAGCCGCGAAACAGGCCGTCGGTCAGCTCGTCGGCATAATCGGCGGCGGCGGCAAGCCCCGGCAGGCTGTCCTCCTCCTGCTCCACAAGCGGGCAGACGATGTAGCTTTGGAAGCCACGGTCGGCGTATTTGCGGAGGAAGGCCATGGCGCGCTCGCGCTTCGACGGGTCGATCACAAAGGTCTTTATCGGCAGGCGGTCCCGCGGCATTTCGTCCATGACGGAGACATCCAGATCCCCATACATGGCAAAGGCCAGCGTCCGCGGTATGGGCGTGGCGGACATGATGAGCGCGTGGGGTCTGCGGCCCTTCATGGTAAGGGCCAGCCGCTGCCTGACGCCAAAACGGTGCTGCTCATCCGTGATTATCAGGCCCAGCGCGCGAAAAGCTACGTTCTCCTCTATCAGCGCGTGAGTGCCCACGCAAATGTCTGTTTCGCCGGAGAGGAGCGACTCTTTGACGGCCTGTTTCTGTCGGGCGGTCATGGAGCCGGTGAGCAGCGCCACGTTTAGGCCCAGGCCGGAAAAAAGGCGTTCCAGAGTTTTGAGGTGCTGGGCGGCCAAAACCTCTGTGGGGGCCATCATGGCGCACTGGTAGCCGTTTTTGCAGGCGATGTACATGCAGGCCGCCGCCACCGCCGTTTTTCCGGAGCCCACATCGCCCTGTATCAGCCGGCTCATGGGCGCCGAGCCCGCCATGTCGGTGGAGCACTGCTCTATGGCGCGTTTCTGTGCGCCGGTAAGCTCGAAGCCGATGGCCGTATAAAACGGTTCCATGTCCGGCAAGGGCATGGGCATGCCGTTTTCTCTGCGGTTGAGGCCGCGGGTAAGCGACATCCCGAGGGCGAAGGTCATAAGCTCCTCGAAAATTATCCGGCGGCGGGCGGCGGAAAGCTCGGCGCCGTTTTGCGGAAAATGTACCTGTCTTACGGCCTCGGCCCGGGAGCACAGGGCGTATTTTTTCATCGCGTCGGGGGAGAGCGTTTCGGGTATAGAGCCGCCAGCCGCCTCCAGCGCCGCCAGCACATGTTTGGATACGATTTTGGAGGACAGGCCCTCCGTCAGCGGGTACTGGGGGATAAAGCCCGTCTCCGTGGCCGGAAACACCTGGGGCGCGGCCATTTCCGTGCCCAGCAGGGTGTGCTCGACCCGGCCGTAAAAGATATATTCATGCCCCGCTTCAAGGGCGTCCACCGTGTATTTCGCGTTGAAGAAGGTTATCCTCATGTCGCCGGTGCGGTCGGCGGCGATGACTTTAAAAAGGGAGAGGCCGCGCCGCCGGCCCGGCTGTTCGCCGGACTTGGCGATGACGGACGCCCTTACCGCGCAGGGCGCGTCGTCCGGAAGCTCGGCTATCGTGACGGGCGCGGAGAGGTCGATGTAGTCCCTCGGGTAGTGCTCCAGAAGCTGGCCTACGGTGAAAACGCCGAGTTTGGCGTAAAGCGCGGCGCGGCGCTCGCCCACGCCCTTGAGGTAGCGAATATCGGCGTCAAGCCCCGGGTTCTCCATAAAAAGCCTCCTTCCGGAAAATTATATACATAAATATTATACAACTAATTTGTGAATTTTTACAGCAAATTGCGGATCAAGGCCGGGCAGTAAATTAAATTGGGCGCAAAAAACGTGCGGCGCGGCGAAAAACGGTTTTTTTGAAAAAGTTTGGCCGGAGGGCTTGCTTTTTTTCCAAGCCTTTGTTATAATAAAACTCGCGCCGCTGATATGGACGATTAGCTCAGCTGGTAGAGCTTCCGCTTGACGTGCGGAAGGTCGGGGATTCGAGTTCCTCA
>CAYONL010000051.1:0-10622 GCA_964405305.1 uncultured Oscillospiraceae bacterium
ATCCTGGCGGAGGGCGCGGTTCGGCCCGGCAATGTCCTGAAGGTGGATTGTTTTCTTAATCACCAGATGGACATTTCTCTTTTTATGGATCTTGGGCGCGAGTTCAAGCGTCGCTTTGCCGACCTTGACATCAATAAAATAGTTACAATAGAGACTTCCGGCATCGGAATAGCTTGCATAGCCTCTCTGTTTTTCGGAAATATCCCGGTGGTGTTCGCCAAAAAAGCGCAGAGCATAAATGTGGATGGCGCCATTTATTCGACCAAAATCGAATCCTATACCCACAAGCGCGTTTACGACGTCTTTGTCAGCCAGAAATTTTTAGGACCTGAGGACCACGTGCTTATAATTGACGATTTTCTTGCAAACGGCAAATCTCTCGAAGGCCTGCTGGAGATAATCGGTGCCTCCGGCGCCACGGTTGAAGGTATCGGCATAGCTATAGAAAAAGGGTTTCAGGTCGGCGGCGAGCTTATCCGCAAAAGAGGCATACGCCTTGAATCCCTCGCCATAGTGGATGTCCTTGACGCGGAAACAGGAAAAATCGCTTTCCGTGATGATCCCTGGGACTCCAAGTGAGTATAATTAAGTGCACGCAGGTGTACTTTTTTATTTTTAAATCGTAAACCATTAGGTGTAATTTAAGGAGGAAGAACATGAAAAAGTTTCTATGCATGATCCTTGCGCTGATCCTTGTTATGAGCCTCGCCGCCTGCGGCAATACCGCCGCTCCGTCCGAATCCGAAGCCGAAGGCCCCACCGTTGCTGAAAAAGTCGCGGCCGCCGCGGAAAACCCTGTTGACACCACGAAAGTTGCCGAAGCCGTTTCCGCCGGAACCTTTAAAGTTGGCGTCATCCTTGTCGGCGACGAAAACGAAGGTTACACCTACGCCCACATCGAAGGCATTGAGGAAGCAAAGAAAAACCTCGGTCTCACCGATGATCAGGTCATCTACAAATACAGCATCCCTGAAGACGAGACCTGCTACGACACCGCTGTCGATTTGGCTGAGCAGGGCTGCTCCATCATCTTCTCCAACAGCTTCTCTCACGAGACCTATATGATTCAGGCCGCCGCCGAGTATCCGGACATCATCTTCCTGCCCGCCACCGGCCAACAGGCAGCCACCTGCGATCTTCCCAACGTCATCAACTACTTCCCCGGCGTTTATGAGTCCCGCTATGTTGCCGGCGTCGTTGCCGGTATGAAGCTCAAACAGCTTATGGATGACGGCACCGTCACCGATCCCAAGGTCGGCTACGTCGGCGCTTATCCGTACGCGGAGGTCGTCTCCGGTTACACCGCCTTCTTCCTCGGCATCCGCTCCATCGTTCCTGAAGCCTACATGGAAGTGACCTACACCAACTCCTGGTTCGACATCACCGCCGAGGCTGAGGCCGCCAACTCCCTGATCGCCGACGGCTGCGTCATCATCGGCCAGCACGCCGACTCCACCGGCGCTCCCTCCGCCGTGCAGGCCGCCCACGACAAGGGCAACCTCACCGTCTACTCCGTGGGCTACAACGTGGACATGCTCAGCGTTGCTCCTACCGCCGCCCTCACCTCCGCTCAGAACTGCTGGGGCACCCTTTATACCGAGATACTTGGTAAAGCCATGAAGGGCGAGAAAGTTGCCAAAAACTGCTCCGCCGGTTACACAAACGAAGGCGTACAGATCTCCGCTCTTGGCGAATCCTGCGCTCCCGGCACCGCTGAAAAAGTTGAAGAAACCATCAAGGCTATACAGGATGGCACTCTCCACGTTTTCGATTGCAGCACCTGGACCGTCGGCGACAAGGCCCTGGATTCCTACGATCAGTCCTTCGGCTTTGCCGGAGTACAGCTCATCTGGGACGGTTATTTCCACGAGTCCGAAGTCATCTCCGCTCCGCTCTTTGATATCCGCATAGACGGCATCACCGAGCTGAACTAAATCTTTAAATCAGATTTATGGGAAGCCGCGAAAACGGCTTCCCATTTTATTTGAAAGGTGTTATATTATATTGTATATTAATTGCGGGAAGGGTGATCTTATTGGAACTGGCAGCCGCCGTCCAAATGAAAAACATAACTAAAAAATTCGGTCCCGTAGTCGCTAACAACAAGGTGAACCTCACCATCAACCGTGGGGAGATCCTTTCCCTGTTGGGTGAAAACGGCAGCGGGAAGACCACCCTTATGAACATGTTGTCAGGCATATATTTTCCCGACGAGGGCCAGATCTTCATATCGGGAAAAGAGGAAGTTATCCGTTCTCCTAAGGATGCGTATGAGCTTGGTATCGGCATGATACACCAACACTTCAAGCTGGTGGATGTATTTACGGCGGCCGAAAACGTGGTGCTCGGCCTTGAGGAAGGCGGCATCAGGCTGGATCTGCGCGCCGCCTCTGAAAAAATCAACGCCATCTGCGATAAATACGGTTTCCAGATAGACCCCGATCAAAAAGTATTCGACATGTCGGTATCACAAAAGCAGACCCTTGAAATAGTCAAGGTGCTTTATCGCGGAGCCGACATTCTTATATTGGATGAGCCCACGGCCGTGCTCACCCCACAGGAAACACAGAAGCTTTTTACCGTTATGCGCAATATGAAAGATGACGGCAAAGCGATAGTAATAATAACTCATAAACTGCATGAGGTCATGGATGTGTCGGACCGGGTGGCCGTGCTCCGCAAGGGACAGTACATAGGCGACGTGGCCACAGCCGACACCGACCCGCAGCAGCTTACAGATATGATGGTGGGCCGCTCCGTCACGCTGAATATAGACAGGCCCGTGCCGCATGACACTATTGAGCGTTTGCGCGTTTCCGGTCTCACCTTTATAAATGAGGACGGCGTAAAGGTACTCGACAACGTCTCTTTCTCTGCTTTCGGCGGCGAGATACTGGGCATAGCGGGTATCTCCGGCTGCGGACAGAAGGAGCTGCTGGAGGGTATCGCCGGGTTACAGCCCGTTACGGGCAGCATACAATATTTCGCCAAGGGCAAAACGGAATCGGAGGAGCTTGTCGGCAAAACGCCCCTTGCGATAAAAAACGCGGGTGTACTCCTCTCCTTTGTCCCGGAAGACCGGCTCGGTATGGGCCTTGTCGGCAGTATGGACATAACCGACAACATGATGCTAAAAAGCTACAGCTCCGGCTCCTCGCCTTTTACCAACCGCAAGCCGCCCAAAAAGCTGGCCAATACGGTTGTGAGTGAGCTTGAGGTCGTCACCCCCAGCCTTTCCACTCCTGTAAGCAAGCTGTCCGGCGGCAACGTTCAAAAGGTGCTGGTGGGCCGCGAAATATCCTTAAGCCCCACCGTGCTTATGACCGCCTACGCCGTGCGCGGACTTGATATCAACACCTCCTACACGATCTACCGCCTTTTGAATGAGCAGAAGGATAATGGCGTCGCGGTCATATTTGTCGGAGAGGATCTGGATGTGCTGCTGGAGCTGTGTGACCGCATAATGGTGCTTTGCGCAGGGAAGCTGAACGGCATTGTTGACGGTAGAAGCACCAGCAAAGAGGAAGTAGGCCTGATGATGACCAACCTTAAAAAGGAGGCGGACGATTGATGAGCACCGAAAAAAGCCATAAGGAACCCTTCGTCCGTATTACAAAGCGCAACACCATACCCACCTGGAAGGCATGGCTCATAAGACTCGCCTCCATCGGATGCGCTCTCGTCGTCTGCGCCGTAGTCATTTACCTTATCGTTAAAATGAACCCCTTAAAAGTTTACCAAACTATGTTTAACGGCGCGTTCGGCACGCCAAAGCGCATCTGGGTCACCACCCGCGACTGCATGATGCTGCTCTGCGTCGGCATAGGACTTGCTCCGGCATTCAAAATGCGCTTTTGGAACATCGGCGCCGAGGGCCAGATACTTGTGGGCGGCATAGCGACCGCCGCGCTCATGATATACTCCGGCAACGGCATACCCAACTGGCTTCTCATAGTTATCATGGCTGTCGTCAGCATGGCGGCGGGCGCTCTCTGGGCCTTGCTGCCCGCCATATTTAAGGCGCGCTGGAACACAAACGAGACGCTGTTCACCCTCATGATGAACTACATAGCCATACAGCTCACCTCATATTTTGTCGCCATGTGGGAAAACCCGTACGGCTCCAACTCCGTCGGCATAATCAACCAGTCCAGCAAAAAAGGCTGGTTCCCCGCTGTTTTCGGCGAACAGTACATGCTCAACCTGCTGCTCGTTCTTTCGCTGGCCATCGGGATGTATATTTACCTCAAGTACAGCAAGCACGGCTACGAAATATCCGTGGTCGGCAACTCGCCCAACACCGCGAAATATGCCGGAATATCCGTCGGCCGCGTGTTCATCCGCACCATGCTGCTTTCCGGCGCCGTGTGCGGACTGGCCGGGTTTATCGCGGTTTCGGGCGCCAGCCACACCATCTCCACCAGCACTGCTGGCGGCCGCGGCTTTACGGCAATCATCGTTGCATGGCTTGCGAAATTCAACACCCTCGTCATGCTCCTTATTTCCCTGCTGCTGGTGTTCCTTGAAAAGGGCGCCATAGAGATCGCCACCCAGTACAACCTGAACGACTACGCCTCCGAAATGATAACGGGCATCATCCTGTTCTTCATCCTTGGCAGCGAGTTCTTCATAAACTACAAAATAATATTCCGCACCAAATTCGTAAAGGAGGCCGTAAAATGACTCAGCTAATCTCTCTTTTACAGGCCGCCGTCGTCTTTGGTACCGTCATCATGTTCGGCGCGCTGGGCGAGATACTCACTGAAAAATCCGGCAACCTGAACCTCGGCGTTCCCGGCATAATGTACCTTGGCGGCATAGCGGGCCTTGTGAGCGCGTTCTTTTATGAGTCCTCCACCGCGGAACCGAACCAGTTTATCTGCGTGCTCATAGCCATGATCTGCGCGTTCGCGGCCTCGGCTCTGGGCGGGCTTATTTACAGCTTTTTGACCATAACGCTCCGCGCCAACCAAAATGTTACCGGTCTTACGCTGACCATATTCGGCTCCGGCCTCGCAAACTTTTTCGGCGGCTCGCTCAACAAGCTGGCCGGCGGCGTTGGTCAGATTTCTGTCGCCGCCACCAGCAGCGCGTTCAGAGCCTCCATTCCCGGCCCGACGGCGGACGGAAGCTTGCTGAGCAACCTCTACAAGGTGTTTTTCTCCTACGGCTTTATGGTTTACCTTGCCATAGCCGCCGCCATCGTGCTCGGCCTCTTTTTCACCCGCACCCGCGCCGGCCTTAACCTGCGGGCCGTGGGCGAAAACCCGGCCACAGCCGATGCCGCCGGCATAAACGTAATGAAGTATAAATACCTTGCCACAAGTATAGGCGCCGGCATCACCGGCCTGGGCGGCCTTTACTACGTCATGGACTACATCAAGGGCACCTGGGCCAACGACGGAAGCATCGAAAAACTGGGCTGGCTGGCCGTGGCGCTCGTAATATTCACTACATGGAAACCTCGCAACGCGATCTGGGGCTCATATCTGTTCGGCGTACTGTTCTGGCTGTATTTCTATATCCCGAACCTCACCCGCAGCAGTCAGGAAATTTTCAAGATGCTCCCCTACCTTGTCACCATCGCCGTACTGGTAGCCGTGAGCCTGCGCAAGAACCGCGAAAATCAAGGTCCCGCCGCGCTGGGCCTGGCATATTTCCGCGAGGACCGATAAAGTCCGCACAGTTTAGCATATACAAAAACCGCCTCCATAAGGAAGCGGTTTTTTGTTTTGTTATTCGTCGGCCCAGTGTTTCGCTCTTTCCACGGCCTTGCGCCAACCGGCCAGATTTTTGGCGACCTCCGCCGCCGGCATATTTGGTTCGTAGCTGCGTTCCAGCGTCCAGCGGCTGGTTATCTCGTCCGTCCCGCTCCAAAAACCCACGGCCAGCCCTGCCAGATACGCCGCGCCAAGAGCCGTCGTCTCCTTAATAACCGGGCGCAGCGTGCGCTTTCCGATTATATCCGCCTGAAACTGCATGAGTATGTCGTTGGCCGAGGCTCCGCCATCCACCCTTAGGTCGCCCATATCTGCGCCCGTGTCGGCGGCCATGGCGTCTATCACATCCTTGACCTGGTACGCTATGGACTCCAGCGCGGCCCGAATTATGTGGCAGCGGTTTGAGCCGCGCGTCAAGCCAAAAATGGCTCCTCTGGCGTACATGTCCCAATGGGGCGCGCCAAGGCCCGTAAACGCCGGAACCACATACACTCCGCCGTTATCCTTCACTTTTCCGGCAAAATATCCCGTATCTGACGAGTCGCGCACAAGGCCCAGCTCGTCCCGCAGCCATTGCACCACCGCGCCGCCGACAAACACGCTGCCCTCCAGCGCATAACGCGGCTTTCCGTCCGCCGAAGCCGCCATAGTGGTCAGCAGCCCGTTCTTGCTGATCACGATATCCTCGCCCATGTTCATCAGCAGAAAACAGCCGGTGCCATAGGTATTTTTTACGTCGCCCTTGCTAAAGCACGCCTGTCCGAACAGAGCCGCCTGCTGGTCGCCCGCTATGCCGGCTATGGGCACCTGTACGCCGTCTATAACCGTGTAGCCGTACTTCTCGCTGGATCCCTTCACCTCCGGCAGCATCGACTCCGGAATATCCAGCGCGGCAAGTATCTTTTTATCCCAGCAAAGCTCACGAATATTATACAGCATGGTTCTGGAGGCGTTGGTGTAGTCCGTCACGTGGGCGCGGCCCTCCGTCAGTTTCCAGATGAGCCAGGTGTCCACCGTTCCGAAAAGCAGCTCACCGGCCTCGGCCTTCTCCCTTGCGCCCGGAACGTTATCAAGTATCCACTTTATCTTAGTACCCGAAAAATATGCGTCTATGCGCAAGCCCGTGTTCTCCCGTATATATTCGCCTATGCCGCTTTTCTCAAGCTCCTCACATATGCCGGCCGTACGCCTGCACTGCCAGACTATGGCGTTGTATACCGGATGACCCGTCGCCTTATCCCACACTATGGTCGTCTCCCGCTGGTTCGTAACGCCTATAGCCGCTATCTCGTCGGCCTCTATTCCGGCTTTTTCGATCGCCTCCAGCAAAACGGCGTACTGGGACGAATATATGTCCATGGGGTTGTGCTCCACCCACCCGGCCTGCGGATAGATCTGCGGGTACTCCTGTTGGGCCGATGCCACCATGTGCTGCATCTTGTCAAATATTATACAGCGCGAACTTGTCGTACCCTGGTCCAGCGCGGCGATATATTTTTTCATACCGTATCCCTCCTCCGAATTATCACATAAATTATACAATATCTTCTTTGATATTACCATATGGAGAACAGTTTTTTTCCTCTTTGTCCCCAAGCGGCTGTTCATTGGCGACAAAACTTAACAAACTGTGAACTTGCTTGATTTAATGCGTTTTTTTTATTATAATGTGTAGGTCGATTGAAAGGGGGCATGCGGATGGCTGTCGATACAGAAGAAAAGACGCACAGCCGGTTTGAAAAGTACAACGTTGGGGACGGGGAACCCATCAGTATCCCTGAGAAAATATATATAGCTATATACGAATCCTGCTATATGATGGGCATATACCTTATAAGGCGGTGGCGAGGAGTCGTTTACGCAATAATGAGGTTCTTTACCCATTTGGGAGAGGATATCTCCACTGGCACCCGCCGGCTGGCTTACCACATCGCCTTCCCATTCCATGAGTGGATGATCCAACAGCGGGAGCAGATAAGGAGTATTCGCCGCGAACGCACAAAATACACCGATATAGTTAAAAACGCGCGTTACCAGGGCGCCGGCGTGACCATTATGGCGGCGCTCAGGCTTGCCGGCATATTTTTGCTGGTAATATGGAGGGTCATCCTCCATATACTGAACTATGCCGCTCCAATTGCCGCCTGCGTCTTGTTATATTATGCGCTCAACTATTTTACCGGCCTCGATTATGCGCTAAACGTGGAGTATGCCGGAGAAAATATCGGCTATATCAGGGATGAAACCGTTTTTCACAACGCCGAGCAGATAATACGCAACCGAACGGTAATAGGAGACACCGATATCTCCGAGATCATACCGAGCTACAAGCTCGTCGTCGTCAACAACGAGGAGCTCACCGATCCCAATGATCTGGCGGACAAGATGTTCCGCGCCTCCGGAAGCGATGTTGTGGACGCCAACGGCCTGTATATCAACGGTGACTTTGTGGGCGCGACCGAAAGCACGGACAACCTTTTGCTTGTTTTGGATGATATACGCGAGCAATACCGCGGTGACGACGCCGACGCCAGACTTAGCTTTGTCCAGTCTATCAGCATTACGGACGGGCTTTATCCTTCGTCCTCCGTGCTGTCCAGTGCGGAGTTCCACACTTTGCTCAGCAGCGAAGTGGAAGGTGAACAGTATTACACTGTTGTGGCGGGCGACGCTCCTTCCCTCATCGCCTCGGAGTTCGGAATCCCGTATGCCGACTTTCTGGCCATGAACCCCGGGGTCGAGGAAAGCCTGCTGGTCGGTGACAAGGTGCTTATTTCGCGCTCTGTGCCGTATCTAAGCGTAACGACGACGAAACGTGAGGTCTACACCGAGGATATACCGTTTACCACCAACTACACCTATGACAACAACTACTACTCCACCTACGCCAAGACCACCAAGGCCGGCGTCAACGGAGAGCAGGAGGTCACCGCGCTTGTAACCTATCTGGATGGTCAGCCCATTCAGACGCAGGTGTTGAGCACGGAGGTGTTGAAGGAACCGGTACCCCGCGAAGTGACCTCCGGCACCAAGAACCCGATAAACGCGACCAACGACCTTATAAACAGCGGCTCAACAGGCAAGGGCTTCATTTGGCCCGTACCTGCCGGCGGCTACGTAAGCTGCGGTCTTTGGGGTTATTGGGGCCACACCGGAATGGACATCACCGGCACCGGCTTTGGCAGCAATATCTGCGCCTCGTCATCCGGCACAGTTGTCACATCGGGCTGGGGCGGCGCTTACGGCTACTATATCATCATTAACCACGGCGGCGGCGTGCAGACGCTTTATGCTCATTGCAGCGCGCTCTACGTCCGTGCCGGACAATACGTCAATCAGGGCGACATCATCGCCGCCATGGGCGCGTCCGGTAACGCCAGCGGAAACCACCTGCACTTTGAGATCCGTGTAAACGGCCAGTATATGAACCCCGCGCTGTACTTCTAACTGAAATCATGATGAGTATCCCTTCGCTCTTGCGGAGGGATACGCTGTTTTATCCAAAATGCCGTGTCTGTGTACCCGGTATCAACAAACACGATAAAATGAAATATTCTGCTTTTATTAGAATAAGATTTATGATATAATAATAAAGAATGCAAATACTGCTTAAAGGGGTTTTTGATTTTGGATAAATTTATCATCAAGGGCCGTACTCCCCTGCGCGGTGAAGTAAACGTGAGCGGCGCCAAAAACGCCGTCGTTGCAATAATTCCTGCCACGATCCTCGCCGCCGGTCCCTGCCTTATTGAAAATATACCTGATATCAGCGACGTCTCCTGCCTGTTTGAAATACTTGCATCAATGGGCGCGAGTATAAAAACAGTCTCCGCCTCCTCCGTCATAATAGACACGACGAACATAACCTCCACCACCGTGCCGGAGGATCTGGCCCGTCAGCTCAGGGCGTCCTATTATTTCCACGGCGCTCTGCTGGGCCGCTGCGGCCGTTCCGACGTATTGATGCCCGGCGGGTGCGATTTTGGGGTAAGGCCCATCGACCAGCATATCAAAGGCTTTGAGGCTCTTGGCGCGGTCGTGAACATAAGCCACGGCGTCGTCTCAACGGAGGCCGAAAAGCTCATCGGCAACCACATCTTTTTTGACGTGGTCTCTGTCGGCGCCACCATCAACGTCATGCTGGCCTCCTGCCGCGCGCGCGGCCTGACTATATTGGAAAACGTAGCCAAGGAGCCGCACATCGTTGACCTTGCGAACTTCTTAAACTCCATGGGCGCCGATATACGCGGCGCGGGCACCGACGTTATCAAAATACACGGCGTGGACTTTATGCACGGCGCGAATTATTCGATAATACCCGATCAGATAGAGGCCGGCACATATATGGTCGCCGCCGCCGCAAGCCACGGCAATGTGCTTATCCGCGGCGTCATACCCAAGCACCTTGAGGCCATAACCGAAAAGCTCGTCAAGGCGGGCGCTTCGGTGGTGGAGTACGACGACTCCATCAGGGTCTCCGGCGAATGTGACGAGCTCACCCACGTGAACATCAAGACCATGCCCTACCCCGGCTTTCCTACGGATATGCAGCCCCAGATGACCACTTTGCTGGCCATGGCTCAGGGCACCAGCATCGTGACCGAGGGCGTGTGGGACAACCGGTTCAAGTACGTTAGCGAGCTTGCGCGCATGGGCGCCAACATCTCGGTTGACGGCAAGGTGGCCGTCATACAGGGCGTTCAGCGCCTGACCGGGGCCAGCGTCAGGGCCTCCGACCTGCGCGCCGGCGCGGCCCTGGTGATCGCCGGACTTACGGCCTGCGGCACCACCGAGATCGAGGAGATACACCACATAGAGCGCGGCTATGCCGACCTGGTGGGAAAGCTGCGCGGGCTCGGCGCCGACATAACGAAGATAACCGTCCCGGACAGCAGCATCCCT
>CAYONL010000051.1:10632-12286 GCA_964405305.1 uncultured Oscillospiraceae bacterium
TAAAAGGGGCGTTTGGCGCCCTTTTTAATTTGGAGGTGTCCGTTTGTCGCGTTTTTTCACGATTGCAAGCTCAAGCTCTGGAAATTGCAGCTATGCCGGCTCGTCCTCCGGCGGTCTGCTCATTGATGCCGGAATATGCTGCCGGGCCATTTTGGACGGGCTTGCGGCGGGAGGCGTTTCTCCCGAGTCCATATCCGGCATACTGATAACCCACGAGCACACAGATCATATAAAAGGCCTCAACGTGCTTATGAAAAAGCTCCGTGTTCCGATATACGGTTCCGGCCCGGTGCTCGGCTTTTTGGCCGACCACAACGCTGTCCCCGCAGGCGTCGTGCTCAAAGAGATGTCTCTCGGCGGAGAGGTCGTCGGCCCCATGCTCGTAAAGCCGTTCAGAACGTCGCACGACAGCGTGGGCAGCTACGGCTACCGCCTTTCCACGCCGGACGAGCGCCGCATAACAATTGCCACCGACACGGGATACATAACCGACGATGCTCATGAGCACCTGTTGGGAAGCGACCTGGTGCTCATCGAGTCGAACTACGAGCCATCCATGCTGGAAAACGGAAGGTACCCCTATCCGTTAAAACGGCGCATAGCCGGGCCCTGCGGCCACCTGTCAAACCCAGACTGCGCGATAGCGCTGCCCGAGCTTGTAAAAAGCGGCACCACCCGCATAATTTTGGGACATTTAAGCAAGGAAAACAACTACCCGGAACTGGCCCTCCAAACATCTGCCGTTTCGCTCAGCTTTTCGGGCATGAGGGACGGAGAGGATTATCTGCTCTCCGTCGCGCCAAGGTGCTCGCCCTCCCCCGTCGTCGTATTTTAGGAGTCTTTATGAGAAGTATAAATATCCTCTGTGTGGGCAGTCTTAAAGAAAAGTATTTGAGGGACGCGGCCGCGGAGTATCAAAAACGGCTGGGCGCTTACTGCAAGTTGAGTATCACCGAGGTGCAGGAGGAGCGCGCGCCGCAGTCGCCCTCGCCGGCTGAGATACAGCGCACAATAGACGCGGAGGGCGAAAAGCTCATCTCAAAGCTTCCGCCGAACCCCTATGTGATCACGCTGTGCATAGAGGGGGAGCAGCTTTCCTCGGAGGCCTTCTCCGAGCGGCTGGAGGCCGTTATGGCCGACGGCGCGGCAGCGGGGCTGGTGTTTATTATAGGCGGCTCCTGGGGCCTCTCAGCCCGGGTTAAAGCTATGTCAAACATGAAGCTTTCTTTCTCAAAAATGACTTTTACCCACCAGATGAGCCGCGTCATACTGCTTGAGCAGCTTTACCGCGGCTTTCAGATATCCAGCGGCGGAAAATATCACAAGTGAACAGGAGTCCAAATATGGCACCCAAAAAGAAACAGGAACAAAAAAAGCCGGAGGCGAACAGCGCAAAGCTGTCCAAAAACGCCGGCGTAATAGTTGAACAGCCCATAGTGGACACGCTGGAAAAAAACTTCATGCCCTACGCCATGAGCGTGATAGTCAGCCGCGCCATACCTGAAATAGACGGTTTCAAGCCTTCCCACCGCAAGCTGCTCTACACCATGTACAAGATGGGCCTGCTGGGAAACGCGCGGACTAAATCCGCCAACGTGGTGGGCCAGACGATGAAGCTGAACCCCCACGGCGACCAGGCTATTTACGACACCAT
>CAYONL010000052.1:0-2243 GCA_964405305.1 uncultured Oscillospiraceae bacterium
AGACCGCCTCCCACATATAATTGTCCAGCCTGGTGATAAACCCATTCTTTTCAAATATCGGTATGAACTCGCTGGGCGGCACAAGGCCCTTTGTCGGGTGAAGCCAGCGAACCAGCGCCTCCGCTCCCGCCGGCGAATTTGTTTCAAGACTGTGTTTCGGCTGTATGTATACGACGAACTGTTTTTTCTCCAGCGCCGTTACCATTTCGTTGATGACTTCCTGCTCCAGCTCCAGCTTCTTGCTCATCTGCGGCTGGTACACGCTTACCGTGTTGACGTAACCGTCCTTGCACCTCTTGGCTGCCAGCGCCGCCCTGTCCAGCATTTCGCTTACCGGCAGGGTCAGGTCGTCCAGAAAATACACGCCAAACATCGGCACTATATCAAAGCTGGGGTTGTAGGCCCTGACGTATTCTTTGACCGCTTCCAGCTCTTTAAGCACCGCCTCTTTTGACGTGCACAGGCAGCACACGGCAAACACATCCGCCTCTATCCGGCCATACGTATAAAGCTCTCCCGGGTTGGCCTGTTTCAGCCTTTCCGCAAGGTAACGGAGCAGGCGGTCGCCCTCCTCCGTCCCATAAAAGGAATTGATAAGCTGAAAGCGGTCGATATCCGCGCGGATGAACGCATATGTCTTCTCCGGGTGCGCGTCCAGCATGCTCCTTGTGACCTTTAGAAACTTCGCCTTGTTATATATCCCGGTCAGGGTGTCGTATTCCGCCAGATAGCGGAGCTGTTCGAAGGCCGTGAGCTGGCTTCGGTCTATGGCGCCGCGCAGACGGAATTTAATTATTTCTCCGTTGTAGGGTTTTGTTATGAAATCCCAGGCGCCTAGCCTGAGCGCATCCACCTCTGTCCTGTCCTCCGTGCTCCCGGTGGCGACGATGACGGGTATGTTCCCATACTCCGGCCGCCCCTGTATAGCGCGGAGAAAACCGAAGCCATCCAGCACCGGCATAACAAGATCCAGTATTACGGCGGCTATGCTCTCGCCGCGTTTTGTAAGAACGTCCAGCGCCTCCTGCCCGTTCTCTGTCTCTATAAGGTCGTAATCCTCAGCTAAAAGCTTTACAAGTACGCGGCGGTTTACCGGGGCATCCTCCGCAATGAGCACGGTCTTCTTTTCTGGCAAAGGCCATCATCCTTTCACTGCGTCACTGTACATAGCGCGGCAAATTTCCTCCGCAGCTTTTGTGCCGGTCAAAAACAGCATACGGCACCCGCTGCGTTATACTCAAATTTTCTTATTCATATCTTTTTTTCTGTTCTTCGGCGTCCTGGGTGGCCCTTTGTCAAAAGCTCCACTCCACCGGTTACTGTATCAAGTTTAGCCCTGTTATTATAAAAAATCAATATAAAAGATGCAAATCGGCCCATTTACTGAATTATTTGCCGTTAAATCTTCCTTTTTTCCGCTTTTTACGCCGCAGACGGCAAGGGTCAAAAACGCCTTTATTACGGCATTTATCTTCATCCGTTGGCCTTTGTCTTTTTTTGCGCCCTTTTTTACCGCCCATATCACGATTTGAATAAAGTATCCTGTTAAGCGCCTGTTTAAACGACCATCCGGCCGGAATTTTATGCACAAAAAAGGCCCTCCTTGCGAGGGCCAGTTTTGCAGCGCGATGTACGGCAGTTCATCGGGCTGATATGAAATTATCTGAAACAACATTGTTATAGTCATCCACGCGCAAGTATTCTTTCCCGCGACGAAGGGCCGCCTGCTCCGGAGCGTCCACACGTCCGGCTGCCGGCCTGCTCATTCGGAGCGGCGCGGCCCTCTTTGAGAAGGCGCAAGAATCCTTTATTTTAGTATAGCACATCCCATCGAAAAGTGGCGCTTTCCGCCATGAAATGTCGCTTATTCAGCACGAAACGTCATATTGCCCTATAATTTCACACTTTTTTGGCGCAAACGGCCATTTTTCCGGCGGCTACTCTATCTTTGGCGCCCATCCGGCCTGCCTTTTTCGCCCGACCTTATGGACGCGCAGAGCGTCTGCCACTGGCAGCCCTTACAGATGGCGTCAAAGGCGGCGGCGTCGGACAGCGGTGCGTCCAAGGCCCGCCGTATTTCGGCCCACGTCGCTATCTCTCCGGCGCCCATGCCCATGGCTTTCGCCCAACTCCTGTCCAGCTTTGCGACCTTCTCCGCCGCCGCACACTCCCCAGACCTTAAATTGGGGCACGAAACGCAAAGCTCGTCCGGCCCGGCCACCAGCAGAACCGCCGTCTCCGGG
>CAYONL010000052.1:2253-7117 GCA_964405305.1 uncultured Oscillospiraceae bacterium
AGGCATCAAGCGTCTTTACAAGCTCGGTCATGCGGGCGGTGAACTCCGCGCTGTAGCCATGGCCGCGAAAATATCCCACGCACACACAGTGATGTGGCCGCAGCTTCACCGTCTTCACGTCCGTCACTCCCCGTCGTACTTTCCAAAGCAGGCGCGCACATCCCCCGACATATAAAGCGAACCCAGAGCGCAAACGGCTCCGCTCTCTCCCGCCAGCTCCCTCGCCAGCCGGACGCCGCGCTCCACCTCTCCGGCGGCCACAGCTTCAATGCCTGTCTCCGCCGCTATCTCGTCCCGCAGCGTTTCCGCCGGAAGGGCGCGCTTGTTCCTCGGCGTGACCGTCACAAAGCGCTTTGCAAACGGCGCCAGCGCGGCCAGTATTCCTCTGTGGTCCTTGTCAGCCATGACGCCCATTAGGAACGTGAGCTTTTGCCCGGGCAGGTAGTCCTTTAAACATTCCGCCAGCGCCGCCGCGCCGTTTGGGTTGTGGGCCCCATCGATAAGGAACAGCGGCTTCCTGTCGAGCACCTCAAACCTGCCGGGCCACTTCGCGTGCTCAAGTCCCGTGCTCACCGCGCCGTCCGGTATGTTCCAGCCTTTTTTCCTCAGTGCGTCCACGGTTTCGAGCACGGTGGCGGCGTTTTCCAGCTGGTAGTCGCCCAAAAGGCCGAGCTTCATGTTTTCCCAGTGCCCGTAGGAGAGGCTCTGGCCCGCCAGCGAATGGCCGATGGGGCGTATTTTCTCACTCTCCACCGGTGTAAAGGCGCAGCCCAGCTCCCCGCAGCGGGCGGCTATGACCTCCAGCGCCGCTCTTTCCTGCGGTGCGGAGACGACGGGCGACCCCGGTTTTATTATGCCGGCCTTTTCCGCCGCGATCTTTTCTATGGTGTCGCCCAAAATTTCGGTGTGGTCCAGCCCTATGCGCGTTATGACGGCGGCTTCCGGCGCGCCGATAACGTTTGTCGAATCCAGCCGCCCGCCAAGCCCTACCTCCAGCACCACTATGTCGCACCTGTGCCGCAGGAAATACAAAAAGCCCATGGCGGTTATCAGCTCAAACTCCGTGGGCCCGTCGGTCATGGCCTCCACATGGGGACGCACGGCCTGTGCCAGTTCTGTCAGCTCCTCGTCCGACACATCCTCTCCGTCCGTGCTCATGCGCTCGCCAAACCGGTGGATGAACGGCGAGGTGTAAAGCCCGGTTCTATAGCCCGCCTCTTTGAGCACCGACGCGAGCATGGCGCAGGTGGAGCCCTTTCCGTTCGTGCCCGCCATATGGACAAAGCGCAGCTCCTTTTGCGGATTGCCCAGCCGCTCCAGCAGCTCCGTTATCCGCAAAAGGCCCAGCTTGCTGCCGCGCCAACAGGTGTGATGGATGAACTCCATCGTCTCGTCTATATCCAAGTCAGAATTCCCTCTTTCTTAAATAGCCGCTCATGGCCCTGCTCATCAGCAGTATGACCACCAGCTCCACCGGCGTCATGACCGCGCTCTGCGCTATCCTCGTCACAAAAAGCGGCCAGTACTCGCTGCCGTACAGCACCGATATCCACAGCGTGTTGACAAAAAGGCCCAGGCCGAACTGGTTCACCACCGCAGCCGCCAATGCCCGCCAAAAGCTCACCTTGCTGTACAGGAACCAGCCCAAAACAGCGCCCATAAGCGCCGCCGTAGCGGTAAAGCCCGGAAAGTACGCCCCTATCGGGAACAGCACCGCCCCGATAAAGTCGCCCAATCCGCCCACCAGCGCGCCCGCCAGCGGCCCATACATTATCGCGGCCATCGCCACCGGCACAAACGCAAAGCCCAGCTTCATATTCCAAGCGGAAAACGATAAAAAACGCGACAGCACCACTTCCAGTGCCATCAGCAGCCCTATTGTAACTATACTTTTCGTATCAAGGGTCCCGGTCTTCTTCTTCTCCAAACCGTCCGCCTCCCTTCCATATTCGCAGGCATTATTGTAGCATAAACCCGCAAAAATATAAAGCGGGCCGCCGTTTGAAATTTAAAAATGCGGGCGCTCCTTTTTTCAGGAGCGCCCGCGCCTTGCTATTCAGTTTCGCCCGTTACTGCTCGTCGCCGTCCTTTTTCTTTTTGCCCAGCAGGAACGCGCCCAGCAGGCTGAGTATACCCAGCAGGCCGAACATTGCGGATTTGCCGCCCGACGCCGGCAGGTTGCCCAGAGGAACATCGCCGTCAACTATGGTGTAGAGGTTGGTGTTCGGCGTGTTGGCCAGCGGCACGTTGCCCTCCGGTATAGTTACGGTGACGGGCTCCTCTTTCGGCACCACCTTCACATCGTCGTCAGGCTGCGGCTTCGGCCTCGGTCTCGGGTCCTCGTCATCGTCGTCGTCCGGCACAATGACCCGGTGCTCATACTCATAGCGGATAACTATGGTGTAGTTGTAGTTTTCGCTGTACTCAATGCTAAGGCCGCCCAGATCCGCCGGAGCCTTGCCCTCGGTGTAGGATGCTATCTCCTCGTTCTTGGCGTCCGCCTTGAGCTGCAGCGCGTCTTTTTCAGCCAGCTTCGCGTTGTACTGCGCCCTGAGAGTGCCCTCGGCAGGCTCCGTCTCTGCGCCTGTCTCATCACGCAGGGCTTCGGCCGTTGTATCGGCAGCCACGCCGAGATCCGTCCTCTGCTGCCCAATTTCGACGGCCAACTGCTTCGCCGCATCCTCGTCGGCGGCTATCCTCGCGGAAAGGGCGTCCATATCAAGGCCCGCCTCATCCTTCCACTCATTCAGTCTGCCGGCGTCCGCGCCCTCGGTCTTGAGCGCCTCGTCTATCGCGGCCTCAAAGCTCTCCTCGGCGGTCGGAACGGTCCCGGCCTCGCCGTCGGAGGGCAGCTCGTAAGCAGCCATCGCTGTGAGCGCGGCTCTGTCGGCCTCGTCGGTGATCACATTACTGTCCGCGTCGTCTTTCGCGTCCAAAGCGCCCTGCGCTATGGCCTTGAAGTCCGCGACCTTATCCAGGCTGTCCACAGCTTTAAGCTGCTCGCCAAGGTCGGCCAGCGCGTCGTATTTCGCCAGTATATCGCCGGTCTCGCTGACGCAGCCCAGCAGGTCGGTCAGCTTCTCCTCATCCGTGATGCCGGGAGCCGTCGGGTCGTCCGGCAGGTTCGTGCGTATCAGCTCCAGCAGGGCCTTATCGCCGGCGTTCCTCGCTTCGTCGGCCGCCAGCTTATCAATGCCGTCGGCAAGGGCGGTGAGGTCGGCTATTTTTTCAGCCAAAGCGGAGGCTTCGGCCGCTGTAAGATCCCGCTGCTCCGTAAGGTCGGCCAGCTCTTTTTGCAGAGCCTTCAGCTCGGCGGAGTCGCCGGACTCGGGGTTGCGCTCGGCGGTCATTTCGTAACTCACATACTTGTAGGGACTGGTCTCGCGCCTGAAGCCCGAAAGCTCCAGCTTGCCGTCCTTTGCAAGAGCGGCCAGCTCGTCGTCTGTCAGGGAATCGGCCGCGGTGTCGTCATCAAGGGTGTAGGAACCACCGGACTTGGTGTAATACTCATGTCTGATGGTGAGCGCGCCCTCCGGCACAGCGTCCGCTGTCACGTAGTACACGCTGACGATATGTGGCTCCTCCTCGGTGCTGGCGTCAGGAATTGCGGAAAGGCCGAGGGCCTTTTCATAGCGGGCGCCGGAAGGTTTGTTTGCCGTAACGCCCTCCATGATATCCGCATAGCCAACGGAGGAACCGGCGCGTTTTGATACCGGCGAGGCGGGAATATCCAGCTTCGTCCCATCCAGATAATACTCCACGGCGTAGTAGACGTTTTCAGTCACGACCTCGCCGTTGGGCTGGTTTACAACGGTTATGGTCACGCTGCCGTCCTCGGCCTGCTCCAGGGTGACGCCCGCGGTTTCGTCTATCTCCGCCGCGCCGTCAAGCCCTATGGTGAGCGTAAAGCTGTCCACGCCGTCATATCCGGCGGGCGCTGTCTCGGTCACCGTGTATTTTGCGCCGTACTCGGCCGGGAAGCCTATGGTGGAGCTGCCCTTTGTGAATTTGGCGCTGTTCACTGTAAATTTAGCTCCGGTAAGGGCCGCGCCCTTTTCGTCCACCTTGTTAATGGTGACGTTCAGCGTCTGGGCCGTATAGGTGAAGGTGACCACAATGTCGCCGTCGGGCATGGTCTTCGCAAAGTCCACCGCGCCCTCGCCCTCGGTGTAGCCGTCGTCGGCCATACCGTTTACGGTAACTCCGGTGTAGCCGTAGCCCTCGTATATGCCGTTTCTGTAGGCCGCCACATCCACAGACGAAACACCGGCTATATCGTCGCCATAGTTATAGGCCAGCGGGCTCTCGCTGTAGGTGCGCGTGGTCCCGCCCGCGCCGATGAACTGATGCTTTACGGTCAGGGTGTGGCCGTTCTTTGCGTAGTAGATGGTGGCGGTGTTGTTCGCGGTGTTGATAACGATATCGGGGTCGCTCGTCACATGGGTGTAGCCCGCTATATCGGTCTTGACGTAGCCCGAGAGCGCCACGGTCGAGCCGAACGGAGCGGAACCTGTATCCGCCTCGGCCAGCACGTTCTCCTCGTTGCCCTGCTCCACGTGGTTGATGGTCCAGTCATAGCTGTTGCGGGCGTAATAGATGTTGGCGGTGTTGTTCGCGGTGTCTATTACCATGCTTTCCGCGCTCCTGCTGTCGTAGGTGAAGCCCTCAATATCCTTAATATAATCTCCAACGGTTATTGTGGACCCAAACTCCGCGCTGGCGCTGTCAGCCGCGGCTATGGCGCTTGTGGTATCCTTTTCGTAGTGGTTGATGGTCCAGACAAAGGCGTCCTTGACGTAGTAAACTCTGATGACGTTCTCGCCCGTGCCTATGGTCAGCGGCAGATTTTCTGTCCTGTCAAACT
>CAYONL010000052.1:7217-12132 GCA_964405305.1 uncultured Oscillospiraceae bacterium
GCGCCTATGGTCAGCGGCAGATTTTCCGTCTTTTCGAACTTGTAGCCGTCGATCACCTTGTCGGTGTAGGCGCTCACCTGGGAGCCGAACAGGGCCGTCTTGCTATCCGTCTTGGCGTCGTCCTTTACGCCGTCGTAGTAATACTCCACGGTGTAGCCGTAGCTGTTGGCCGTGTAATAGACGTTTATAACGTTTTGCGTCTTGTCCAGGCCCACCGTCAGGCTGGCCGGGTCCACACTGTCGTAAGTGTAGCCCTCGATAGTTTTCTTCTCGGCCGCACCGTTGACCACGGCGCCGAAAACGCTGTCCTTGGTCACAGCCGGACTGAGGACCTTGTTAGTGCCCTTCTCAAGGAAATTCACCGTGTACTGGCGGGCTATCGCCTCCCAGCTTCCGGTAAACACCACGTCTTTATCAGGCATGGTGTACTGCCCGTTGGTGACCGTCGTGCTCTGGGTGACCCATCCGCTGAAAGTGTAGCCGGAGTACGCCATCGGCGCCTCCACCGTCATGCTCGTTCCCGCCACCACATCTTCGCGGTTGTAGGAGGACGGCACAGCCGGAGCGCCTGACGGCACCGCGCCGGTATAGATATACTGCACATCGTTTGTGGTTTTGGCTCTTAACGCTATGTGAACATGATACGAGCGCTGCCAATACGCGCCGTTTGAAGCTATCGTATAGTTGCCGTCTTTATATTCCGCCAGCAGGTCGTAGTTGTTCGACGCCTGCATAAAATACAGCTCAAACGCCGCGGGATTATCAATTACATTCTGTACGGTGTAACCATCCAGCACCTTGCTGCTTTTGCTGACGCCGTAGTCTGAAACCAGCATTTCCAGCGTGTCGGCCACATTGTTCATGTTTACGAACGACGGGATGGCTATGTCGTTATAGTCCAGCCACGCCTTCACCTCGGCGTCGCCCGTTATCTTTCCGCCGCTGCCGTAATTATCCACAAGCCCGCTTTTGCCGCCTATGGAGCCTATATTCGCCCAGCCGCCGGAGAGATAGGCGTCCAACTCCGCCCAGTCATCCGAAAACACATAGTTGTTGCCCAGCGACTTGGGGCTTCCCATGCCCTCAAAATAGAACCTGATGGGATAGACGGTGGTGTCCTGTGTGCCGCCCGTCTCCGGCTCCGTGGGCTGAGTTCCGGTGGCGCGGACTATTATAATGAGATTGTAACTCCCCCTGTCAAGGTTGGTTTTAGTGAAAGACTCGCCAACCGACCCTCCGGCAAAGGTGGCGCTTACGAATTCGTACCCGGAGGACGGCGTAAACTTGACCGAAATATCCCTGTTCTTTGAGGAATCGGTCTTTGTTACGCCGGTCTTGCCCTCCTCCTTTACGGTAATGTTCAGCGTCCTGGTGCTATTTTTGGTGTCGCTCCAGTCCACCTTCACGCTTCCGTATGAGCTGAAAGCATTGTCGGCCGCCAGCGCGGTAACAGGTGCCAAACTCATTACGAGTATCGCCGCCAGCAGCACGCTCATAAATTTCTTTAATAAACTGATCATAGCTTGCTCTCCTTCAAAAACAATGAAGCCTCTTCATCTCCGCGCCTCTGTCTCAGTCCCATTTGGCGCACGCCTCATCCTCGGACCCGGCGCCCACCGCATCGTCCATCAGCTTCAGCATCTCCAGCGCGCTGCGGAACGCGACGGTCTTTTTCTCCTCTGTCCAGGTTATGCTGCCCTGCCATGTGGCGTTTCTGGCGAACTGCACGCTTACCACGAACGTGGCTCTCTCGCCCTTTTGTGACTCCGTGATCTTCTCGCTCATTATTGATCTCTTTCTATGGATATAGCAATACCTATACCATTCCCTTTAAAGTCACATATTAGTCACGAATTCCAAATTGAAAGAAATTTATTTTACAAAAATCTACCCGTCCGACAATTTTTCGCGGCCCACCTGTTCTTTTGTCTCCGCTTGCGTTATAATACCTCCGACGGACAAGTATTCCATTTAAGGAGGCGTGAGATATGGCTGAAAAAGAAAGCGGCGGGGCCGTCCCCTCCCGCAAAGACAAAACCCGCGGCGTCGCGTCAAAGCTGCTGCTGGTAGCCGGCGTGCTGTTCCTTGTCATATACGCGGTAAAATCCATTCCGCCGCCAAAGCCGGAGACGCAGGAGACGTCCTCTTTGGAAAGCCGGGTCTCGCAAAGCGATGCGGAAAGCTCCGGCACATCTTCCCCGGACGGAGAACCGGTCGCCTATCCCGTGGGCGAGATGCTGCTTACCGCGGAACGGGAGGCTTACGCCGACGGCGACATGCTGCTCACCATTCCCCGGCTGGGTTTAAAGGACGCGCCCGTGCTCTCCGGCGACAGCTTCTCAATACTCGCCAACGGCATCGGGCTGTATGACTACTCCTGTCTTCCGGGCGAGGCCGAAAACGCCAACGTCTCCATCATCGCCCACCGGGACATAGACGGAAAAGAATTTTATTATATAGATACTATGACCTCCGGCGACCTTATATACCTTGAATATAAGGGCGTGCGGTACACCTATGAGTACAGCGGCACCACGATAATCAAGCCCAACAATCTGGCCATAGTCCCCTGCTCCGATACAGCGAAGGTCACGCTTGTGTCCTGTCACCCCATCGGCACCACACTAAAGCGCATAATCGTCACCGGCGAACTTATTTCATCAGAATCAGTGGGGTAATCATAAAATGGAAGTAAAGCGCAAAACCGCCGTACTGCTGATGCTTTTCTGCGCGGCGCTCTGGAGTATCGGCGGCCTGTTCATCAAGCTCATCCCGTGGAACCCGCTGGTTATCGCAGGGTTCAGAAGTCTGCTCGCGGGCGGCGTCATGTATATTTATATGTTGAGCCGCGGCCAGCGTCTGCACTGGACAAAGGAAGCTTTTTTCAGCGGGCTGCTGCTCTGCGGCACGATGCTTTTCTTCGTCTCCGCCAACAAGCTGACCACCGCCGCCAACGCCATAGCTTTGCAGTACACCGCGCCGGTGTTCGTGCTCATCTACTCGTCGCTGCTGTTCAAAACAAAGTTTCGCAAAGTGGATGTGCTCGCCGTGCTCATAACTCTTGGCGGCATGTCGCTGTTTTTTCTGGGCAGCCTTTCGCCGGGCAACCTTCTGGGCAACCTTATGGCCATCGCGGCCGGCATGTGCTTTGGCGGCATGATGGTGGCCTCCGACAAGGCGGATGCGGACTCCTGCATGACCGGCCTTCTTTTTGGAAACCTGCTTACCGCCGCCGTGGGTGTGCCCGTCGCCCTGTTCACCAAAACGGTGTTCACGCCCTCCGCGGTGTTGAGCATCCTCGCGCTGGGCATATTCCAGCTTGGCATACCTTACGTGCTTTACGGAATAGCGACCCGGGGCTGCCCGCCGCTGGCCTGTTCGCTGATCGCCACGGTAGAGCCGCTGCTCAACCCAATCTGGGTCTTTGCATTTACCGGTGAGGCTCCCAGCCTTTTTGCCCTGATCGGAATGGTCGTCGTGCTCACCGCCGTCACCGGCTGGTGCATACTTAACGGAAAACAGGCCGAAAACGCCTGAACAAAAAACGCCGCCCGCTTCCACCCGGAAACGAACGGCGTTTTGCTTTTTATTAAGCTTGGCGGCCCTGTCATTTGGGCTGCACGAGAACAGTTCGGCCCGACGGAGGCGTTATCACCTCCGACATGACCACATATAGCGGCGAAAACCTGTCCGCCAGCATGTCCACCGCGCTCTCGCCGGCGGTAACGTTTTCATCTTCGCCGCACCTTGGGAGCATGAGCATCGCCACCGTGCCCTCGCCCTCCACCGACACCAGTCTCAGACTTCCGCCGCACTTTTTCGCAAACTCGGCGGCCATTGTAAGCCCCAAACCCATCGACTGGGAGTAGCCTCCGCTCTGTGCGCCAGAATAAAACGGCTCCAGCGCCCGCTCAAGCGTTTCCCTCGGCATACCCGCGCCCTTGTCGCTGATTATTATGCGGGCCTCGGCCTCGGTAATTATAAGCTCAAGCCTGACCTGGTTGCCGGGCCTTGTGTATTTAAATGAATTAAGCAGTATGTTGAGCACCGACACCGTCAGCTTCTCCGGATCGGCTCTTATACAGGCCGTCTCACGCGGTATCTCGTAATCAAACGGTATCCGGACCCCTATGGCCAGAAAAGCCGCCGCTTCGCAGAGCTGTCTCATGTGGGCGCAGATGTCCAACACGCGCATATTATATACCTCTGTGTCGGCCAATACTCTGGACATGGCGGAAACATCCGTCTGTGCGCGCAAAATGTTGTAGCAGCACCTGCGCATAGCGGCAATATCCCTGTCCAGCACCTCTCCGTCAACCCCATCGGCCAGGCTGTTGAGCATCGCCAGCTGACTGCTCAGCGGCGTGCGTATCTGATAGGACAGGGACTGCATCATGCGCTCTATAAGCTCCTGCCCATATCCGCGTATAGTTGTCAGGTGTACAAGCGCCAGTCCCCCGTCCATCGGCACAAAATTCAGAACACAGGGCGGCAGCACCGTCGAATGTGCCTCGGATGGCTTTCCGTTCGCCACCTCCGCCCACGCCGGGGAGTCGTCGTCCACACCGAACACGTCGCAAAGACTGCCGCTCTCCCTCAATTCCGGGTACGCCCTCTCCGCGGCCGGATTCTGCCAGATGGCGGCCCGTTTTTCAACGCGCACAAGCATGGCGGGCAGCTCCGAATCCGCATACAGCGCAGCTATCGCCTCCGGCGAAAACATCTGATCATCCGCCACGAGCACCACTTCCCAATCATATTATGTCGCTTCCATCATACCAAATTAATTCGCAAATTTCAATCGTTTGCGTTTATTATCTATTTTCTGACAGCGCTTTCATTCCGCTCAACCCATTATCCACAAAAAAACTCATGGACGCTTTTCTTTTTTCAACAGTTGGTGGAATTTGTCATT
>CAYONL010000053.1:0-11849 GCA_964405305.1 uncultured Oscillospiraceae bacterium
GCGGTGGTGACGACGGGTATGGCGTGGAGCCACCGGGCCATGTTCGCGGTCATCTCGTTGGCGCCGCCTATGTGGCCCGAAAGGAGCGACACCACGTAGGTGCCCTGTTCGTCCACAACGAGCACGGCGGGGTCGGAGGTCTTGCTTTTTACAAAGGGCGCTATGGCCCTGACCGCTATGCCGCAGGAGCCGATGTACACCAGCGCGTCAAAAACGTCGAACCTCTCCGCCGTCCAGGGGGTGAGCCCGCCGCTTTCGCAGCGGGAAAGCTCCGACTCGCCGCCCGCCGCCGCAAAGTAGCCCTGTAGCTGATGCCCAAGCACCATGCCCCTTTCGCTGAAGGCTATGAGCGCGGCCCTCATGCGTCGGTCCCCTTTCTAAAGGCGGTGGTAAAGGCGGGGTCGTAGAGCTTGGAAAGCTCGTAGTCCGCGCCCAGAAAGCCGCCCACGGTTATGAGCGCCAGGTTGCCCACGCCGTTTTTCTCCGCCGTCTCATGCAGCGTGCCCACGGTGCAGCGCAGCACCCGCTCGTCGGGCCAGCTCGCCTTGTAAACTATGGCGGCGGGACTTTCGGGAGCGTAGCCGCCGGCCATAAGCTCGCTTTGCAGCTCGTCGGTCATCCCGGCGCTCAAAAATATCACCATGGTGGCCCCGTGGGCGGCAAAGCTCCTGACGCTCTCCCTTTCGGGAACGGGCGTGCGGCCGGCCATGCGCGTTATGATGACGCTTTGGCTTATGCCGGGAAGGGTGTACTCCACCCGCAGCGCCGCCGCCGCTCCGCAGAAGCTGGAGACGCCCGGCGTCACGTCGTAGGCGAGGCCCAGCGCGTCCAGCCTGTCCATCTGCTCCCTTATGGCGCCGTAGACCGAGGGGTCGCCCGTATGGAGGCGGACGGTGGTTTTCTGCTCCCTTTCGGCCCGGCTCATGGCGGCGATAACGTCGTCCAGCGTCATCTTCGCGCTGTTAAAGATCTCGCAGCCCTCTTTGGCGTAATCCAGCAGGGCCGGGTTCACCAGCGAGCCGGCGTATATTATCACACCGGCGTTTTTCAAAAGCTCCGCGCCCCGCACGGTTATCAGGTCGGGCGCGCCGCAGCCGGCCCCCACAAAATGTATCATCTTTTATACCTCCAAATATCCATCAGCTTTTCCGCGTTGTCGCTCTCCATGAGCACGCCGGAAAAAGGTTCTCTGTTCGTAAAGCAGACAAAGCCCGCCTCCATGCCCTCCGGCACCTTGCGCGAAAGGCAGCCGCCTATCCGCCCGCCCAGCAGCTCCATCGTTTTATCCAGCAGCCCCGCCCCGTAAAGCGCGGAGAGGGCCGCGTCGGTGGTCACGCAGTCGAGCACGGCGTTGAGCACGGCGAGGTCGGCCCCGGCCTTCAGGGCGCAGGCGGCCAGCGTCTCCATGCGGCCGTCGCCAAAGGCGGAGTGGGTGTTGGTGACGCCTATACCCAGTTTCACCAGCTTGCCTATGTGCCCCACCAGCAGCACCCGCTTAAAGCCGTTTTCCGCCGCGGCGTCCAGCGCGTCCCCAATGAAGTTTGAGCAGGAGACATGGGCGGAGAGCGAAAGCCCCAGCGCCCTTTCGGAAAAATCCGCTCCATAGTTGCCGGGCGTTATCAGGGCGTCGCGCACACCCTCCGCGGCCAGTTGGCGAAGCTCGAGCCTCACCGTGTCCGCAAGCGCCCTGTTGCTCATGGGCTCCACTATGCCGCTGGTGCCGACGATGGAGATGCCGCCCTCTATGCCCATGCGGGAGTTGAAGGTCCTTTTGGCCGCCTCCACACCGCCGGGGGCCGAGATGGTTATGCGCACGCCGCCGGTGTAGCCCGCTTTCCCGCAGGCCGTCAGCGCGCACTCCGTTATCATTTTGCGCGGCACGGAGTTTATGGCGGCCTCGCCCACGGGCTGGTCCAGCCCCGGCTTTGTTACGCGGCCTATGCCCTCGCCGCCGCGAATCTGGACGCCGTGCTCCGCCTTTTCCGCCGTGGCGAAGATGAGCAGGCCGTGGGTGGCGTCCGGGTCGTCGCCGCCGTCCTTTTTTATGGCGCAGCGGGCGAAAGCGGCCCCGCGAACAGGCTCCAAAACCTCCAGCGCAAGGGTTATTCCCGCGGGCGTTGTGACGCGGGCGGCGGCGGGCGCACAGCCTGTCAAAAGCAGCGTTACGGCGGCTCCGGCGGCTCCGGCGGCGCAGCTTCCGGTGGTGTAGCCCGGCCGCAAAACCTTGCCGTCCTTTACCACGCTCCGAAGTTCGCTCATGGCGCGACTCCGGCGATAACTGTGGTGAAGTAGCCCGAGTCCTCCGGCAGCTCGGAAAGCCGCGGGTACAGCCGCTGGGTGGGCAGGCCGCAGTCCGTTACCGCGCAGGCGGGAAGTCCGCTCTCCTCTATTTTTTCACGCACACGGACAAGCTGGCGGCCGGATTTCATGATTATCTTTGTGCCGGGAAGGGCGAGGGCGCTCTCCACATCGGTAAACGAGCCGGGCAGCACATGGAGCGCCGTCTGCATCGTTTTCGTAAGGCTTATTCCCAGCGCGGCGGCCGCGGCACAGAAGCTGGTGACCCCCGGCACCACCTCCACCGCGCGGCCCTCTTTGCGCAGCATTTCCGCCACATACTCGAAGGTGGAGTAGACGGATATGTCCCCCAGGCAGACGAAGGCCACGTCGCGGCCACAGTCAAGCTCCGCCCCTATCCGCGTGGCCTGCTCCCGGTGGTTTTCCTCAAGGCGGGCGGGGTCGCTGGTCATCTCAAAGGGCAGGGAGAGGACGGTCTTGCCCGAAATATCCACGGCGCCCTCCGCTATGGAAAGCGCCAGGGAGCGTTCGCCGCGGGTCATGGGGGCGGCTATGACGGGGCAGCGCTCCAAAACGCGCGCGGCCTTGAGGGTCAAAAGCTCGGGGTCGCCCGGGCCAACGCTGACGCCGAAAAGAGTTCCGTTTTTGCTGTGTTTTTCCGCCGGACATGCGGCGGAGGGTGGGTTTATATCCATTTTTGGCCTCCTCTGCGTGGGGACACCGGCATATCCCTTTTTCGGGCATAACAAAAAGCCCGATGCTGTCCATCGGGCTTAAAAGCTGCAAGTAAAGGCGGAAAAACACTTGCACAAATTCCTCCGGTGGCCGCAAAGGAATATGAAACATGGTAATCCGGCTATACGGCAACGCACTTGCGAGGGAATTTCACCCTGCTTCCCCATTCATTTTGTAAAAGTATAACCCTCGCGTCGGTTTTTGTCAACAACGGTTTTTGCGGCTTGACAGGGTGGGCGGGGAGTGTTATATTGGTGAAAACCAAATACGGGATCGGGTCATGGAAGTTGGGTGCAAATCCCACGCAAGGCCGTTGCTGTAAGTTGCCTTAAGGCCGCCGCGCAAAATGCCACTCGGAAAACTCCGGGGAAGGCGCGCGGGGCCGGCGTTCGCTTTCGTTCGCGGGCAATAAGCCAGAATACTTGCCTGTATCCTTACCGCGCCACGGCGCAGGTATGTTCAGCTCTGCGGATTTCCGGAGCGGTGGATGTTTGCATGCAGTTTTATAGCGTGATCCCCACTGTTTTGACCTGTCCGCACCGGCTGGATGCGGATAGGTTTTTTTATTGTCCTTTCGCCAAACGAAGGGCGAAAGAGAAAACAGGAGGACACAAAAAATGAGAAGTATCAAAAGAGCATTGGCCGTCGTTCTTGCGCTGGCAATGGTCATGGCGATGGCGGGCTGTTCCGCCGGAGAAAGCGCCGCACCCTCCAGCGAAGCTCCGTCGGAAAGCGAAGTCTCCACCGCGAGCGAGCCCTCGCCGGAGTCGGAGACAGAGCAGAAGCCCGTCCTGCTGGTGGTCAGCTTTGGCACCAGCTACAACGACAACCGCGACCTCTCCATCGGCGCCATAGAGAACGCCCTGCAGGAGGCCTACCCGGACTACGAGGTGCGCCGCGCCTTTACAAGCCAGATAATCATCGACAAGCTCAAGGAGCGCGACGGCCTTGAGATAGACAACGTATCTCAGGCCATGATAAAGCTGGTGGCCGACGGCGTGAAAAACGTTGTCGTACAGCCCACCCACGTTATGAGCGGCTACGAGTACGACGACGTGGTAAAAGAAGTAAACGTATATAAGGACGCCTTTGACAGCCTTAAATTCGGCGCGCCACTGCTGACCACCGACGCGGACTACGAGAAGGTCGTCTCCATCATCACGGAGGAGACGGCGGAGTACAACGTGGACGGCACCGCCATAGTGTTTATGGGCCACGGCACCTCCCATCCCGCCAATATGACCTACACAAAGCTCCAGCAGAGGCTGGCGGACGCGGGCTTTGACCGGTATATCGTCGGAACGGTGGAGGCCACCCCGAGCCTTGACGACGTGATGGCCGCCGTGGAAAAGCTGGGCGCCACCCGCGTGGTTTTAAGGCCGCTGATGATCGTTGCGGGCGACCACGCCAACAACGACATGGCGGGCGACGAGGAGGGCTCCTGGAAGACGACGCTGGAGGGCAAGGGCTACGAGGTCGTAACTGTCATAGAGGGCCTGGGCCAGTCGGAGGCCATACAGCAGATGTTTGTGGAGCACGCCGCCGACGCCATGAACGGCGACGGAGCGCCAGTAGTTACCGCCGCGTTCACCGCGGAGCAGATAGCCGAGGGCACATACCCCATATCGGTAACCTCCAGCTCCTCCATGTTCAAGGTGGTGGACGCCCAGCTCACCGTAAAGGGCGGGGCCATGACCTGCGTCATAACCATGAGCGGCGACGGCTACGGCAAGCTCTTTATGGGCACGGGCGAGGAAGCGCTGGCCGCCGCCGAGGACAAGTACATTCCGAGCGTCGCCAATGCCGAGGGCAAGGTCACCTTTGAGGTGCCTGTGGAGGCGCTGAACACGCCCACCGCCTGCGCCGCCTGGAGCCTGAAAAAAGAGCAGTGGTACGACAGGACGCTGGTGTTCGAGTCCGCCAGCATCCCCACAAGCGCGTACACTGTCGGCTGACCGGGATGAAGAAACTGATATTGGCGCTGCTGCTCATGCTCACGCTGCTGGCGCCCATAAACGCGCTGGCGGCGGGAGCCCCGGCGGACGGCGAGTACAGGGTGGAGGCGGCGCTTTCCGGCGGCTCCGGCAGGGCGAGCGTGGAGTCGCCCGCCGCGGTCACGGTAAAGGACGGCCAAGCCACCGCCACGGTCATTTGGAGCAGCCCCCACTACGAGTTCATGATTGTTGACGGCGTTCAGTACGACCCGGTTCAGACGAGCGGCAACGCGACCTTTGTGATACCGATCGTTTTCGACGAGGATATGGCGGTTCAGGCCCAGACCGTGGCCATGAGCGAGCCGCACCTGGTGGACTACACGCTGCGTTTCACCGCGCCAAATCAGGGCGTCAGCGTGTGGGTGTGGGGCGGCGGCGGCGCGGCGGTCGTAATAGCCGCCGCCGTCATAATAAAGAAGAAAAAGCGGGCGTAGAGCTGTAGACGGCCGCCCGGGGGAGGACAGTACATGGAGAAAGAGAACGGACGGGGCAAGGTGAGGAGCTGGGCGGTGGTCATAGGGCTGCTGGTCGCCTTCGCCGTGCTCGTGCTGCTCAACATAAGCCTCGGGAGCGTGCAGGTGCCGTTTTCCGACGTGGTGCGAGTGCTTTCCTCTCCGGAAGGAACCGACACCTACAGCAGTATAATCTGGAAGATACGCCTTCCGCGCATGTTCAGCGGCATACTGCTGGGCGGAGCGCTGGCGCTGGGCGGCTACCTGCTCCAAACCTTTTTTAACAACCCCATAGCCGGGCCATACGTGCTCGGTATCTCCTCCGGCGCGAAGCTCACCGTCTCCATGGTGATGGTGTTCATGCTCACGGCGGGGGTGACGGTGAACTCCGCCATGCTCATAACCGCCGCGTTCGTAGGCGCGCTTATCTCCATGGGCTTTGTGCTGCTCATCTCGCAAAAGGTGAGCAGCGCCTCCATGCTCATAGTCAGCGGCGTGATGCTGGGCTATATCTGCTCCGCCATAACGGATTTTGTGGTCACCTTCGCGGACGACGCCAGCATAGTGAACCTCCACAACTGGTCCCGAGGGAGCTTTTCCGGCGCGGACTGGGAGGACATAAAGGTGATGGCCGTGGTGGTGCTGATAACGTCCGCCGTGGTGTTTTTGCTGGCAAAGCCCATAAGCGCCTACCTGATGGGCGAGACCTACGCGCAGAACATGGGCGTAAACATCAAGTCGTTCAGGGTGGTGCTGGTGCTGCTGTCCAGCCTTTTGGCGGCCTGCGTAACGGCGTTTGCCGGGCCCATCTCCTTTGTGGGCATAGCGGTGCCCCATCTCGCAAAGGCGCTGATGAAAACGTCGAAGCCGCTTGTGGTCATACCGGTCTGCTTTCTGGGCGGGGCGATATTCTGTCTGGGGTGCGACCTGATAGCGCGAACGGTGTTTTCGCCGCTGGAACTGAGCATCAGCTCCGTGACCGCCATTTTCGGCGCGCCCGTCGTCATCACCGTTATGATGAGAAAGCGGGAGAGGTGACGACTGTGGAAAATTTTCTTGCAACAGAGGGCCTCTCCGTGGGCTACGACGGGCGGGAGCTGATAAAGGACATCTGCATCGCCCTGCCCAAGGGACGGATACTTACGCTGATCGGCCCCAACGGCGCGGGCAAATCCACCATCCTGCGCAGCATAACGAAATATCTTAAAACCATACGCGGCACGGTCTACATAGGCGGCAGCCTGCTGGACGACATGACGAACCGCGACCTGTCGTACAAGGTTTCCGTCGTGTTCACGCAAAAGCTGAAGACGGAGCTGATGACCTGCCGTGAGGTGGTGGAGACGGGACGCTATCCCTACACCGGGCGCTTTGGTCTGCTCTCCGACGGTGACCGGGAAAAGGTGCGGGACGCCATGGAGCTTGTGAGCATAGCCGAGCTTGCCGACCGGGATTTTATGCGCGTCAGCGACGGCCAGCGCCAGCGGGTGCTTTTGGCCCGCGCCATATGTCAGGAGCCGGAGATGATAGTTTTGGACGAGCCGACCTCCTTCCTCGATGTGCGGTATGAGCTGGAGCTTTTGGACATACTCCGCACCATGACGAGGGAGCGCGGCGTCGCCGTCATAATGTCCCTGCACGAGCTGGATCTGGCCCAGCGCATTTCCGACGACGTCATGTGTGTTTCCGGGGACAGGATAACGCACTACGGCCCGGCGGACGAGATATTTACCCGCGAACTGATACACGAGCTTTACGGGCTTACCGAGGGCGGCTACAACCCGCTTTTCGGAAGTCTTGAGATGAAGCGCGCCCAGGGCGAGGCGAAAATTTTCGTCATATCGGGCGGGGGCACGGGCATAAACGTGTTCCGGCGGCTTCAGCGGGAGCGCGCGCCGTTTTTTGCCGGCGTGCTGCACGAAAACGACGTGGACTATCAGGTGGCGCGGGATCTGGCGGCAGAGGTCGTCTCAGAGCGCGGGTTTGAGCGGATAGGGGACGAGAGCTTTGCCCGGGCGGTGAAGCTCATGGACGGCTGCCAGCGGGTGGTGAACTGCCTTGAAACCTACGGCGAGATGAACGCCCGCAACCGCGACCTGCTGCTCCACGCGGTGGAGTGCGGCAAAGAGATACTCCGCCCGGAGGAGCTGCGGGTTTAGGCGGGCGGAAATACAGCTAAACAGCGAAAGGCGGGCCTTCATCAGAGGATGAAAGCCCGCCTTGTTTTTTAGTAGGTTTTGATTTCGGCGCGCCCTTTTCCCGGTCGGGACTGGGCCGCGCCGAAAACACTTTGGGAGTTTACAGGGCCGCCGCGCCTAGCTATCCGCGGGCGAACCGCAGGGTGATCATGTCCCAGGGGGAGACTTGGGCGATGGCGAAGGTGACGCTGCGTCCGGGAAAGCGATCGGAAAGGGGATACTCCTCGCCGTTGTAAACAAGGGTGTGGCCGCTCTCCGTCCCGGCTATATAGTAGAGCTTCGTCCGCGGCTCCTCGTCGAACAGGAGCACCAGCCAGCCGTCCTCCTCGCCAAAGCCGATGGAATCCGGCAGTCCGTCCGGCATGCCCGCGCCAAAGTTTTGGAACAGGCCCTTGACAAGCCGGAAGCCCGCGCCGTCCTCCGTGAACTCGTATAGCTCCCGCACCCCGCCCCTGTTGACGGAGTGGGTGTAGTCCACCTCAAAGCCGCCCCGTGGCTCCAGCGCATATATCAGCGCGCCGTCCGCCCGAACGGTGAAATATGCCTCCCCCTGGGGCACGGCGAGAAAAAACGCCATGGCCGCGAGCAGGGTGACGGCGCTTATGATGCCCTTGGCGCGAGCGCTCATGTCATTTCACACCCTTTTCAGTAAAGTAGCGCCCGGCCCCGCCGTGCAAGGGGCCGGATATGCCGGTCAGGGCGGTGTCAAGGCTCATTTCAAGCCCCTTGGCGTGGGCGGCCCCCAGCTCCGGAAGGTGGTCGTATATGGCGGCGGCGGCGGCGTAGACCTCGTCGTCCGAAAGGCTGTCCATACAGACCAGCACGGCGGAGATGGCGAGGGTGGGCACGTCCTCCTCCAGCCCATAGGCCGAGGCCGGCACGCTCGCGATGGTGTAAAACGGGTATTCCTTTGTCAGGGCCTGCATGACGGCGGTATCAATGGGTATCAGGCGGAGCTGTATCTGGCCCGCAAGCTGCTCCACGGCCGCGTTGGGCGCGCCGGCGGTGACAAAGGCCGCGTCCACCGTGCCGCCCTTAAGGCCGCTGACGCTGTCGGAAAAGCCCTGATATTTTACGGTTATGTCGTCGTAGCTGAGGCCCGCGGCCGCGAGCAGCTGGCGGGAGTTGGCCTCGGTCCCGGAGCCGGAGACGCCCACCGAAACGCGCTTTCCCGCAAGGTCGGCAAGGCTCATGATGGTGCTGTTGGCCGGAACCACAAGCTGAACGTACTCCCGGTAGAGGGAGCAGACGGAGGCTATGCCCGAGAGCTTCTCTCCGGCAAAAAGCTCCCGGCCGTTTTGCGCGTACCAGAGTATGTCGTTTTGGACTATGGCGTAGTCGGCCCCGCCCGAGGAGATGAGCCGGAGGTTTTCCTTGGAGGCGCCGGTGGATTCCACCGTGGTGGTCGTGCCGGGAACGTATTTGTCCCAGACGGCGGCTATGGTGGTTCCGAACGAGTAATAGGTGCCCGTGGTTCCGCCGGTCGCAAGGCTGTAGCTGCCTGATGCGGCGGACTTTTTCTGCGATGAGCACGCGCTTGTGAGCACGAGCACCGCGGCGAGCACGGATATTATCCTTATAAATTTCATGCGGTATGGGTATCCTTTCGTATTTCGATTCAGTCCGCCAGGTGACGCAGCGCGTAAATATACATGGCGGCAAAAAGCTCTTTGGGCACAGCCGCGCCCAAAAGCCGGAGGTCGCCCGCCCGCCCGCCGGAAACAGCGTCGGCAACGCGCCCCTCGGCAAAGCGAACTACGGCGGCCCGGTCGGTCAGGCGCGCGGCGGCGGCGGAAAGCTCGGCCATGGGCAGGCGGGAGGAGAGCAGCTTTGTTGTGAGCTCCAGCGCCGAGCACTCCCGGTCAGCGGCGGCGAGCAGCGCGTCGTCAAACTCGGCGGCAGACCAGAGCTTTAGCGGAGAGACGCCGAGAGCGGAACCGGCGGCCTCGGCTGCGGCGGTCACAAGGCGGCGTTCCAGCAGGCGCACACTGACGCCCGCGGCCTGGGCCAAAAGCTTTGTCACGCCCGGTCCCTTTTCCGTAAGCCCGGCGAAAAAGCCGCCGAAACGCCGCTGCTGCGATTCATAGGTTCCGGCGGGGAAGGCGTAGCCCCAGCCCTCATACACGCCGTAGGAGCGCATGGCGTCGTTCCAGCCCAGGGTGATGTTGCGGGCGGCGGTCTGGGGGTCAAACTCCATAAGCGGGCCAAGGTTCCAGCGGCAGCGTATGGTTCGCACAGGTACGGCGGTCTTTAGGGGCTTTACAAGGCCCACGGCCTGCAAATCCACGGCCACCACCTCGTCCGCGCCCATGTCGAGGGCCAGCGAAACGGGCATGTTGTCGCTGTAGCCGCCGTCCACATACTTTAGCGCGCCTATATCGCGTGGGTCCATGGCCGGATAGAACGCGGAGGAGGCCATAAGGCAGGAGGTCAGCGCGCCCTCGGGTATGTCGTCCATGGTAAGCTCCACCCCGCGCATGGACGGAAACTCCGTCATGGTGACGCCGAAGCCGGCCCCTTTTCGCACGGCCGCTTCGTTGACGCGGAGCCGGACGACCTCCTCCAGCGGCGCGGGATCCATGTGCTCCGACATGGTTTTAAGAAAGCCGTCCATCACGCCGGACATGGCCTTGCTGGAGAGCAGCTCCTTTGGCGCGGCGGCGGACTTTTTTTCGTCCACCCGCACCACGTCCGGCGTAGTCAGGGAGAGCCACATCCGCTCGGCCCCGTCGTAATCGCCCATGGCCATCATGGCGCCGTTCAAAGCGCCGACCGAGGAGCCGGTCACTATCTGGTAGTCCACCCCCAGCTCCCGCAGCGCCCGCCACACGCCTATCTCATAGCTGCCCTTTGCCCCGCCGCCGGCTAAAACTATCGCCCGCTTCATGCTCCGCGCCCCCGTTTCTTTTTTACTATTATATTATATTCCGTGGAATAATTCAACGCGCTGTTTTTTTTCGGCGCGCCGGGGCGCATTTGGCCGTTGCCAATTTGTGGCTGCGGTGATATTATTACTACATGGTACGGGCGGCGGGCTTTGTCCGGGAAAAGGAGCGCTCCGCTTTCCGCGCCGCCTGTGACGTCAGGAGTCAGGGGTCAGGAGACAGGAGAACGCGGTACAGGAAAACAGGTTTACAGAACGAAAGATTTCCATTAACTTTTGAAGTGGGCATCCGTCCGAAGGGTCTTAGGGGCAATCGGAATGGACGGTAAGAAATATAGTCGTTCCGCTCGCGCCTAAAGGGGCTTCGCGTTACTCCTTATTTCTTCCTGCACAAAGCCCCGCCTATGCCAACGGTCAAAAACACAGTCGCGCTACTCGCTTGTAGCGCTTCGTATCGCTCGTTGTTTTTTCCTGCTCATAGTTCCGCCAGTTGCGTCCACAGGACGCGGCGGGACTATGAGCCACTGGACGCGGCATGGCTTTGTGCCCCTAAATATAATGCGCCGCAGGCTCCTATTTAATTTTGGCAATTAATCAGAGGTTACATCACAAATTCGTAAACAGGGGGCAGCCATGAAGCTGAACAAAACGAGGATACTTTCCGCGCTGACGGTGACTTTCTCATCCATAGCGTTTTATATGGCGCTGCAAAACTGGGACGCCGTGGTCGGGCTGGCGGCAAAGGGCTGGTCGGTGCTCTCGCCGTTCGTAACAGGGCTTTGCATAGCCTTTGTGCTGGCGCAGCCGATGAATTTTATGGAGCGACGGCTCTTTAAAAAGCTGAACGAAAAGGGCTCAAAGGTCTGGACAAAGTTGCGGCGGCCGGTCTGTCTTATGCTGACGCTGCTGCTTATGGCGGGGCTGGCGGCGGCCGTGGTGCTGCTGGTCGCGCCGCAGGTCAAGGACAGCGCCCTTCTGCTGGTGGAGCAGCTGCCCACGGCCATGGAGACGGCAAAGACGGAGGTCACCGCTCTGGCGGACAAGTACGGCCTCACGCTGGACACGCTGAACAGTCTGGATATAGACTGGCAGACCATGAACCGGAAAGCGCTGGATTTCATAAAAGAGGGCGGCGGCAAGTGGCTGGGCGGAGCGGTGAGCGCGGCGTCGGGCTTTTTCGGCCGGGTGATGAACGGCGTCATGGGCTTCATCTTCGCCATATATATACTTGCGATAAAGGAGCAGCTGGCCGCCCAGACCCGCCGCGCCCTGTTCGCCCTTTTGAAAA
>CAYONL010000054.1:0-11101 GCA_964405305.1 uncultured Oscillospiraceae bacterium
TGCTCACGCCCCCGCTTTCTCCGCCACAGGCGGCGCGGGAACGCGAGCCCTTCGGGCGGACACCTTCCCATTTAGAGAAATCATTATCCGTCGGCCGGCCGGCCTTTTTAAAAGATAGCGAAAATCTATTATCTAAGTCTGTTGTTTCCCTGTACCGCGTTTCCTGTCTTCCGGTCAGAAATATTGTCGCGCTGTTTCGCTGTTCGCTCACATCGCTCTGTATTTCTTCCTGCTCAATGTCCCGCTATATCCGCCACCGGCGGCGCGGGACAATGAGCCCTGTCTCCTGACCCCTGACTACTGTCTATTAATTAAATTGGGCACGGACGTTTTTGCGCCCGCGCCCTTTTTTTAAAGCTCTATTTTGCCGTAGAGGGATATTCCGGCGTCGTCGCTTTTCGGCGGCTCGTCGGAAGGTGGAAGAATAACCTTTTGGCTGTCCCGGCGGTCGCGGTCGCGGTCACGTCCGCCCCTGCCGCCGCGGAAGCCGTCACGGTTCCCTCCGCCCTGGCCGCCGCGTCCGTTCCCACGGGGTGGGCGGTTGTCGCGGGGCGGTCTTTCACTCTGCGGCGCGCCTGCGCTCTGCTCTGCCATATCGCTCTGCGGCGCCTTTGGTCCCGCAATGGAGCTTATGACCACACGGCGGTTGGGCTCGCTGCCTATCGAACGGCTGGTGGCGCCCTCCACGGTCTGCACCGCGGAATGGACTATCCGGCGCTCGTAGGGATTCATCGGCTCCAGCGTGGCGCTGCGTCCGGTGCGCACGGCCTGACTCGCCATCTTGCGGGCGTAGGCCTGCAAACTCGCCTCGCGCTTGCTGCGGTAATCGTCCACATCCAGCACCACTCGGCAATAGCCTCCGTCTGCCTTGTTGGCGACAAGGGAGGCCAGATACTGCATGGCGTCAAGGTTGTCGCCCCGGCGTCCCACAACGGCTCCAAGACCCTCACCCTCAAGCTGGAGGGCGATCATCCCGTCCTTCTGTCCCACGGTCACCTTCGCTTCGGGGTAACCGAAAGCGGTCAGCACCTCGCGGATATACTGCGCGGCGGCCTCTCCCTTTTCGGCCAGCACCTCCGGCGAAAGCTCACGGATGGGCTCCTCCGGTTTCGGCTGGGCCTGCGGCGCGTTTTGGCGTTCCTCCCTCGGCGTGTCGGGGCGGCGCTCCTTTTTAGGCGGGCGCTGCTCCTTTTTCTGTCTCTCGTCGATGGGGCGGTCCTCCCTCGGCTGACGGGGCGGCTGCTGGGTCGGGCGCTGGGGCTGCTGAGGCTGGGCCTGCTGGGCCTGCGGCTGCTGGGCCGGGCGGGGCTGTTGTGCCGCCGGGCGCTGTGGCTGCTGAGGCTGTGCCGGTCTGGGCTGTTGCGCCGGACGCTGGGGCTGCTGTGCCGCCGGACGCTCCTGGCGCGGCCTTTCCTGCCTTGTCTGTCTCGCGGCGGCCTCGCGCGCGGCTTTTTCGGCCCGCTCAAGCTTCTCCGCGTATTCCTCTTTAAGGGTTATCTTAACCTTCGCCGGTATATGCTTTAAACCGAAAAGCGCGGTGCGCGGGCGTTCCAGCACCTCGTAATCCACGTTCTCCTGGTCCACACCCAGCTTTTTGCAGGCATCCTCCACGGCGGCCTCATAGGTGCGCCCTGTGCCTATCATTTCTCTATCCAAGATACTTCCTCCAAGCTATATTGACAACGGCGGGTCATTTCAGGTCATCGTCGGTGACTTCCACGTATTCCTCGCCGTATTTCTCAGCGTCGCGCCGTCTGGCCTCGGCCAGCTTGCGGCGATCCTTTTCCTTTTGGCTCATGGCGGCCTTTTTGTCGTCCTCGGTGGCTGTGCCCTCCGCAAGGCGCTTTTTAGCCTCCTGCCTCTGGCGGCGCTGGTCCTCTTTAGAAGCCTCCGCCTCCGCGATCATCTTTTCAGCGATCTCTTTGGGGTTATACTTCCAGTTGAGATAGAGCGACTGCGCAATGGCGAACAGGTTGGACACGAGCCAGTAAAAGCCCACGCCCGCCGGAACCACAAAAGCGATATATACCGAGAATATGGGCATCACGAGCATCATGCTGCGGCTCATGGCGTTGGCGCTGGCGTTCTGCTCGCCGGTGGTCGCGGCGCTTGTCTTCATGGTGATAAGGCTCATGGCCAGGGCGGAAATACCCGACAGCAGCGGTATAAGCAGCAGGATGTTGAACGCGCCGTCGAGCATCAGCTTGAACTGCGGCGTCTGTGTGAAATCCAGCCCCAGGAAGGTCATGTTGAGGTTGAGTATTTTGTCAACCACCTCTGTCCCAAGGGAGGAATACGCAGTCGGATTTGAGTGCACGGAATTGAGTATGGTTATCTGCTCCGTATAGGAGTAGGTCAGGTCCACTCCAAGCCCCTGTGCCAGAACCTTGAGGGCGTCTATCGTCTCCGTCCCAAAGCGCAGCAGGTGGGTCATGGGTCTGTAGATCACGTCGATAAGACCGAAAAGCAGCGGAAACTGTATCAGGGTCGGCAGACAGCCCGAAAGCGGGTTGTAGTGCTCCTCGGTGTACAGCTTCTGTATCTCCTCGTTATATTTCTCCTTGTTGTTGGCGTACTTTTTCTGTATGGCGTCGAGCTTCGGCTTGAAGAACGCCATCTTCGCCTGCTCCTTCTGCTGTTTTATCGACAGCGGCAGCAGCAGCAGCTTTGTCAGGATGGTGAACAGGATAAGGGCTATCCCGTAATCCGGTATCAGGAAGTAACAGGCAAACATTATCCAGCCCATTGGCCACCCGAACAGTTGCATGATAAAGTTCATTTGGCAGTCCCCTTTTTCTGGCTGTCCCGTATCCGCTATAGCGGTTCACGCACGCTCACTTTTTCTTTCTCATATACGCCTTAGCCTCGTCCCACGTCTCCGGCACCGGGTCAAAGCCCCCCTTGTGAAACGGGTGGCACCTCATTATCCTCAGAAACGCAAGTAGCCCGCCCCGCAGCGCCCCAAAGCGAGTGATTGCGGTATAGGCGTAGGCGGAACAGGTGGGATAATACCGGCAGCAGGCCGGGCGGTAAGGCGATATGGCTTTTTGATAAAAGCGGATGATCAGCAGGAACAGCTTTTTCATCTGTTTTCGTTGCTCTGCAGGGCGCCGAGTTTACCTAACGCGGCGGTCAAGATGGGGAGCAGAGCGGTAGACTTGATGAACACTGTCTTGGTGCGGGCCACGAGCACGATATCCAGCCCCGGGCGCACAAACGGCGCTGTCTCCCGGAAAGCTGCTCGCATGACTCGGCGGGCGCGGTTCCTCTGAACTGCGCCGCCTATCTTCTTGCTGGAGGTAAGCCCCAGCCTTATTTCGCCCGTCCTGTTAGGCAGTACGTAGCAGACAACTGCGGCGGCGGCGGCGCTTTTGCCCCGCTTATATACGCGCAGAAAGTCGCTGTTGTTTTTAAGAGCGGAAATCATCATTCTCAAGGCAGCAAAAAAAAGACCACACAGCGGTGGTCCATCAGTAACTCAGCTGCTTTCTTCCTCTTGCTCTTCTGGCGGCGAGGACCTTGCGACCGTTCTTAGTGGCCATCCTCTGCATGAAACCGTGCACCTTCTGACGGTGAAGCTTCTTCGGCTGATACGTTCTTTTCACTGGTAGACCCTCCTTTCACGATGAAACGGCGTGAAACCTTGCAAAGAATCAGTATAAACGCATGGGGCTAAAATGTCAATCTTTTTTTGCTGCCAAACCCGCCTTTGCCGCCATTTCCGGGCCGTTGCCCGCCGCACCGGTGACGTCAGGAGACAGGGCTCAATGTCCCGCGCCGCCTGTGGCGGATAAAGCGGGGCATTGAGCAGGAAGAAATACAGAGCGATGCGAAGCGCTACAAGCGAGCAGCGCGACAATATTTCTGACCGGAAGTCAGGAGAACGCGGTACAGGAAAGCGGCAGCCCAAAACAATAGATTTCTTCTAACTTTTGAAGTTGGCCCGAAGGGTCTTAGGGGCAGCGGAATGCCCCTAAATAGTAATCCGTCGGAGACACCTCTTAAAAAGCAAACTTATCAATTTCCGTATATGTTTGATTTCAGCGAAAAAAGTGAACATATTCGGAATAAGCGAGTGTTGTGTTTTGATAGGAGCCTGCGGCGCATTTGACTAAGGGGGCTTTCCGATCGCCCCCTTAAACCCCTTCGGCCGCCCACTTCAAAAGTTAATGAAAATCCATAATCTCAGGCAGTTGCTTTCCTGTCCCCATTCTCCTGTCTCCTGACCCCTGACTGCTGTCTGGTGTCTAATGTCTAATGACTAGCGACTAAAGGGGTCAAGCCGCCGCCCCCTCCCTTTAAAACAGCCTGCTCCCTTATATATAATATCCTATTATTATATATCTATATTTTTAAGTTGAAAGTTTACAAGCCAATGGTTTTGTGGTATAATTTCAGTATATTACAGATATTTTGACGGGCCTCCCGTTCTTGATAACGGAGGGCCCGTTCGGACGCTTTTACAGCGCACGGAGGGTGAAATGGATTCATTTGCGGACATATTCCATCTTGTAAGCGATTTCTGCCGCCAGCGGATGACGGAGGTCGCCCACAACCTTTGGATAAGGGATATCGAGCCGGTGCGGCTTGAAAACGACACGGCGTATCTTGCGGTCAACTCCGAGTTCAAGCAGAACCTTGTCATGGAAAAATACAGCGCGCTGCTGGCCGAGGGGTTTGAGTCGGTGCTGGGCTTTCCGGTCAAGATAGTGGTCCAGTGCGACTCGCCGGAGCCGGTGGAGACTGACAGGAAAGCGCCCGACCCCGGCGACTATGAGTACACCTTCGACACCTTCATCGTCGGCCCGTCGAACAAGTTTGCTCACGCCGCCTCCATGGCAGTGGCCACCCACGAGGTCAGCAGCTACAATCCTCTTTTCATATATGGGGACAGCGGGCTGGGCAAGAGCCACCTGCTTTTCGCCATAAAAAACGAGGTGAAAAAGCGCCGGCCGGAAACGGTCGTGACCTATGTAAAAAGCGAGGAGTTCACGAACGAGCTTATCTCCAGCATAACGAACCAGTCCATGCCGGAGTTCAGGGAGAAGTACCGCCAGTCCGACTACCTTTTGGTGGACGACATACAGTTTATCGCCGGCAAGGTGCAGACCCAGGAGGAGTTTTTCCATACCTTCAACGCGCTCTATGAGTCGGGAAAGCAGATAGTGCTCACCAGCGACCGGCCGCCCAAGGAGATAAAGACGCTGGAGGACAGGCTCCGCACCCGCTTTGAAAGCGGCCTTTTGGCGGATATACAGCCCGCCGACTTTGAAACGCGCATAGCCATAATACAGCGCAAGGCCCAGCTTTTAAATGTAGAGATACCGGACGACGTGGCCGAGTATGTGGCGACAAAGCTCAAAAGCAACATCCGCCAGCTGGAGGGCGCTGTAAAAAACATCAAGGCGAACTCCCTCATCTCCGACTCAAAGCCCACCATCCTGATCGCGCAAAACGCCATCCACGATATACTCAGCGACAACCAGCCCGTGCCCGTCACCATCGAGAGGATAATCAGCGAGGTGGGCCGCACCTATCAGGTCAGCCCGCAGGATATACGCAGCAACAAGCGCGCGGCCAACATCAGCGGCGCCCGCCAGATAGCGGTATATGTGGTGCGCGAGATAACGCAGATGAGCATGGCGGCCATAGGGGACGAGTTTGGCGGGCGGGACCACTCCACCATAGTTTACGCCGTGCGCCAGGTGGAGAACAACATGAAGACGGATTCCCGCTACCGCGAGACTATCGAGGATATTATAAAGAACATCAGAGACTCCTGATAATTCCTTATTTTCTTTTTTATGTAAACGCCCGGAAAAAGTCAAAGTTATCAACCCTTTGGGGGCCTTCCGGCGGGCCGTTTTTCTCGTTTTTACGTTTCTCCGTAAGAGAGAGAGAAGAATATTTCAGTAACAGTAATAGAGGGCGCGGAAATGTTGAAACATTCCGTCGGGCGGCGTTCACAGCCTGTTCAAAGGCCCTCGCCTTGTCAGGAAAACGCGGTGAGTTTATTCTTGAAAAGTTGAAAGTTTTATCAGAACGCCGCGCCCGTGGAAAAGGCCCTGTTAAAAGTTGAAAAAGCGTGGAAAAGAAAGAGGTGTCGGCTGCGCGGACGGATTTCTATTTAGGGGAAGCGGAATGCCCTTTCTGAAAATTTCTTCTAATTTATGGAGAGAGCGCCGTCCGAAGGGTATTACAGGGGCGATCGGAAAGGACGGTCAGAAATATAGTCGTTCCGCTCGCGCCTAAAGGTGCTTCGCGTTACTCCTTATTTCTTCCTGCACAAAGCCCCGCCTATGCGTCCACTGGACGCGGCATGGCTTTGTGCCCCTGTTTAAAAATCCGTCGGCGCAGCCGACACCTCTTAAAAAGCAAACTTATCAATTTTCTTGTATGTTTGATTTCAGCGAAGAAAGTGAACATATCCGGAATAAGCGAGTGTTGTGTTTTAATAGGAGCCTGCGGCGCATCTTATTTAGGGGGCTTTCCGATCGCCCCCTAAGACCCCTTCGGACGAACGCCCGCTTCATAGGGTAGTGTAAATTTTATAGACAATTTCGAAACGATTGCCCTTATTTATCCTTCGGATGGACAATCACTTCAAAGGGGAGAGAGAATCCATCATCTAAGGCAGTCGTTTTCCTGTACCGCGTCTCCTGTCTCCTGACACCTGACGTCTGTACCGTTTCTACTAGTGTCTAGTGACTAGTGACTATTGACTATTTTGGAGGTCATGCTATGAAATTCAGCTGCAACCGGCAGGAGCTGTCGGACGCGCTTGGCGCGGTCACCAGAGCCGTGGCCGCCAAAAGTACCCACCCGGCCATGGAGGGAGTGCTCCTTCGCGCCATGGATAGGGGGCTCTATCTCTGCTGTTACAACATGGAGATGGGCATAAGCACGGAAATAGAGGCGCGCATAGTCAACGACGGCGACATCATACTGAACGCCCGCCTGTTTACCGATATGGTGCGCCGGTTCTCCTCCGACCTGGTGGAGATAGTTTCGGACGAGAAGTGCATGACCACTGTGCGCGGCGGCGCGGCGGAGTACAACATAATCGGCATCCCGGCGGAGGAGTTTCCCGCCCTGCCGGAGGTGGACGGCCGCGAGGTCATACCGATAAAGGAGGATACGCTCCGCAGCATGATAGACCAGACGCTTTACGCCGTGGCGGTAAATGATTTTAAGCCTGTGCACACCGGCGCGAAGTTTATGTTTGAGGACGGGGCGCTCTCCGTCGTGGCGGTGGACGGGTTCCGCCTGGCCATAAGGAGGGAGCCGGTAGCCTATAAGGGAGAGCTGTCCTTTATCGTTCCGGGAAAGACGCTGTCCGAGGTGTCCAAGCTTTGCGAGGGCGAAAACGACGCCCAGCTCTGCGTGTCCCAGCGGTATATAATTTTCCGCATAGGCAGCTACAACGTGATCTCCCGGCTGCTGGAGGGAGATTTTATAGATTTCCGCGCCTCCATCCCCCAAAGCGCCACAACGGTCGTCACGGTGGATGTGCGCCAGACCCTTTCCAGCATAGAGCGCAGCGCCCTGTTGATAAACGACAGGCTGAAAAGCCCCATCAGGTTTTCGGTGGACTCCGGCGAGATACACATAGCCTGCGCCACGGCTTTGGGCAAGGTGAACGACGCCGTGCCCTGCCTGTCCACAGGCGAGCCGGTGGAGCTGGGCTTTAACAACCGCTATCTGTTGGAGGCGTTGCGCGCCACCGGCTGCGACAAGGTGAGGATGGAGATAACAAGTCCCCTCTCTCCCGTCAAGATCGTTCCCATGGAGGGCGACAGCTTTTTGTTCCTTGTTCTGCCCGTCCGGATGAAGACGGATATATAAGCGCAGTTGTACAACGGACGATATTGTCCGTTAGAGAGGGTTTTTATGGCTAAAATAAAGCTGACACTTAAAAAGCGCCCGGAGTTTGAGCACGGGGAGGAAAACCGCCCCGCCGAGGCTCGGGAGGTCGCCATCCGGGATGAATATATAAAGCTTGACTCCTTTTTAAAGTTCGCCGGGGCGGTTATGACCGGCGGCGAGGCCAAGGAGGAGATACAGGCGGGTCATGTCTCGGTCTGCGGAGAGGCGTGCACCATGCGCGGCAAAAAGCTCCGCCCGGGCGACACGGTGGAATTTAAAAATACAGTCTATACGGTGAAGGCGCTATGATGATAACTTCGCTGACAGCGGAAAATTTCCGCAATCTTGCCAGCGTGCGTTTTGAACCCGGCCCGGGGGTAAACGTCATTTGCGGCGACAACGCCCAGGGCAAGACGAACTTGATGGAGGCGCTCTGGCTTTTCACCGGGGCAAAGAGCTTTCGCGGCGCAAAGGACGCGGAGCTGGTGCGCCAGGGCTGCGAAAGGGCCGTGCTCACCGCGGAGTTTGAAAGCGGCGGCCGTGCTCAAAACGCCGAGGTGCTCATAGCCGGGCAAAAGCAGCTCCGCCGCAACGGTATACAGGTGACGCGCCCGGCGGATTGGTTCGGGATAATGGACGGCGTGGTCTTTTCGCCGCCGCAAATGAGCCTTTTCAAGGACGGGCCAAAGGAGCGCCGCCGGCTGATGGATATCTGCCTTTGCCAGCTTTCGCCGAAGTTCACCCAGGTGATAATGGATTACGCCCGCGTGCTCACCCAGCGGAACTCCCTCCTCCGGGATATGTATGAGCACCCCCAGCTCTCCGAAATGCTGGATGTGTTCGACCGGCAGCTGGCGGCCCTAGGCGGCGCGATCGCCAGGAGCCGGGCGCGCTACGTGGCCAACATGCTGGAGAGAGCCGCGTGCATATACGAGGGCATCTCCGGCGGGCGGGAAAGCTTCGGCGCGCAGTATAAGTGCTCATTTTTGCCGGAGGGGGATTTTCCAGACCTCGGAGAGAAGGCCTCGGTCTGGGCCGGGCGGTTTTTTGAGGAATTGACCCGGAACCGGGAGCGGGACATAAAGCTGGGGACCAGCGGCTCCGGCCCGCATCGGGATGATCTGGAGGTCACGCTGGACGGCCAGTCTGTCCGGGCTTACGGTTCCCAGGGGCAGCAGAGGAGCTGCGTGCTCTCCATAAAGCTTGCGGAGAGCGGCATTTTGCAGGACGCGCTGGGCGAGCCGCCCTTGATAATTTTAGACGATGTGATGAGCGAGCTGGATGAATCCCGCCGCCGCTACATTTTAAACTCCATAGGCGAGAGCCAGATATTTATAACCTGCTGCGACCGGTCGCTTTTTTCCGGGCTGGACGGCGGCCGCGTTTACCGTATGGACAGCGGCAAGCTCACAACCGTGGACAAATAACGGAGGGGCGCATGTATTTGTTTTTGGGTTCCGACTGCGTTGCGCGGGAGGAGGATGTGGTGGGCGTGTTCGATATGGAGAACTCCACCACGGGGCGGGACACCCGGGATTTTCTTGCCCGCGCGCAAAAGGCCGGACAGGTGGAAAACGCCGCCGCCGACCTGCCGCGGAGCTTTGCGGTCTTGGCCGGAGGGACGGGACAGCGGGTCTGTCTTTTACAGGTCTCCGCCCAGACGGTAAAAAAGCGCGCCGGGCAAAGGGAGCTGTTTTCGGGCGCCGCCGAAAAGCCATAGGCTAAAAAAGCAGCGGGTCCCGGCGGATAAGCCAGCGTAAAGCCGGGTTTTGCACAGGTTTCGGGGGCCGGGTTTAAAGTTCGCCGTGCCCGATAAACGATAATTCACTATTTATATTCATTATGTTCTGGAGGTACAGTTTTGGAGAACACACCTATGGAAAACACCGCGTTTGCCGTCGGCAAAAACGAGCCGGCCTACGACGAAAACCAGATACAGGTATTGGAGGGGCTTGAGGCGGTAAGAAAACGCCCGGGCATGTATATCGGCTCCACCGGGCCTAAGGGGCTGCACCACCTGGTCTATGAGATAGTGGATAACTCCATAGACGAGGTGCTGGCCGGCTACTGCACGGATATATTCGTGGATATTTTAAAGGGCGACATCATCCGCGTGGTGGACAACGGCCGCGGCATACCTGTCGGCATACAGCACAAGCTGGGCATACCGGCGGTCACGGTGGTCTTCACCGTGCTCCACGCCGGCGGAAAGTTCGGCGGCTCCGGCTACAAGGTTTCGGGCGGCCTGCACGGAGTGGGCGCCTCGGTGGTTAACGCGCTTTCAGAGTGGCTGGAGGTGGAGGTCAACGACGGCCGCCACACCTACCGCCAGTGCTTCAAGCGCGGGAAGCCGGACGGCGCGCTTCAAACCATAGGCGACACCGACCTTACCGGCACCGCCGTCACCTTCAAGCCGGACAGCGAGATATTCGAGGAGCTGGAGTTCGACTACGACACGCTGCTGGCAAGGCTCCGGGAGCAGGCCTTCCTGAACGCCGGCGCGCGCATAACCCTGACCGACAGCCGGGATGAGGACAATGTCCGCTCCGAGGTGCTCCATTACGAGGGCGGCATAAAGAGCTTTGTGGAGTACATCCACAAGAAAAAGGCCCTGGAGGTCGTACACCCGGAGGTCATATATTTTTCCGCCCGGTCCGGCGACTCCACGGCGGAGGTGGCCATGCAGTACAACGACAGCTACAACGAGGTGCTGCTCTCCTTTGCCAACAACATCCACACCACCGACGGCGGCACCCACGAGCAGGGCTTTAAAAACGCCATAACCCGTGTGTTCAACGACTACGGCCGCCGCCACAATATACTGAAGGAAGCGGACAAAAACCTTGCGGGCGACGACGTGCGCGAGGGTCTGACCGCCATCGTCTCCGTCAAGCTGACGAACGCCGAGTTTGAGGGCCAGACAAAGACAAAGCTGGGCAACACCGAAATGGCGACCATCGTGTCCCAGACCGTGTATGACGGCCTCTCCACATATTTTGAGGAGAACCCGGCCGTGGCAAAGGCCATCTTTGAAAAATCTCTTGGCGCCGCAAGGGCAAGGGAAGCGGCAAGAAGGGCACGCGAGACCGCCCGCCGCAAATCCGCGCTGGAAACGGCCTCTTTGCCCGGAAAGCTTGCTGACTGCTCCGACCGGGACAACGTAAACACCGAAATATATATCGTGGAGGGCGACTCCGCAGGCGGCTCCGCCAAGATGGGCCGCAACCCGGAGTTT
>CAYONL010000054.1:11111-11723 GCA_964405305.1 uncultured Oscillospiraceae bacterium
GGACGGGACAGGCGCTTTCAGGCCATACTGCCGCTTTGGGGCAAGATGCTGAATGTGGAAAAGGCCCGCATAGACAAGGTTTACACGAACGAGAAGCTGATGCCGGTGGTCACGGCGCTGGGCTGCGGCATTGGGGCGGATATAGACCTCGAAAAGCTGCGCTACGGCAAGATAATCATTATGGCGGATGCCGATGTGGACGGCTCCCATATCCGCACGCTGCTGCTGACGTTCTTTTACCGGTTCATGCGTCCGCTGGTGGAGGAGGGGCATATATATATCGCCCAGCCGCCGCTGTTTAAGATAAGTCGGGGCAAAAAGTTCCGCTACGCCTATTCCGACAAGGAGCGCGACGAGGTCTTGGCCGAGATGTATCCCGAGGGCACCGGAAAATCCGACGTCCAGCGCTATAAGGGCCTGGGCGAGATGGACTCCGGCCAGCTTTGGGAGACGACCATGGATCCCGAGCGCCGCATAATGCTCAGGGTGGAGCTTGAGGACGCCGCCGCCGCCGACGAGGTGTTCACCATCCTCATGGGCGACAAGGTGGCCCCCCGCCGTGAGTTTATAGAGCAGAACGCGAAGTATGTGAAAAACCTTGACGTTTGATAG
>CAYONL010000055.1:0-1603 GCA_964405305.1 uncultured Oscillospiraceae bacterium
ACGGAGGTGTATGCCACCATAATGTCGTCGCTTTCCGCGGCATAGGAGGACCATGTGTCGTAAAGAGCCACGCGGCGGGCGATGTCATCGGTGAGGATCGGGCCGTGCAGGGGGCATATGGTGCGGATGTCCAGAGCGGAGGCTTTTTTGAGCAGCGCCTGCACCTGAACGCCGTATTTGCCCACTATGCCTATGTAATAGCGGCGGGCCTCGTCGTCCCACGGCTCGTCCACATCCAGCGCGCCGAATTTTCCGAAGGCATCAGCCGAGAACAGGAGCTTGTCCGCGTCGTCGTAGGTCACCATGACCTCGGGCCAGTGAACCATGGGCGCGAAGACGAAGGTCAGAGTTTTCTCGCCCAAAGCCAGAGTGCCGCCGTCTTCCACCGCAAGCTTTCTGCCGGTCAGATCCATGTCGAAAAAGTTGTCCATCATGGTGAAAGCCTTGGAGTTGGAGACGATGACGGAGTGAGGATACCGCTCGGCAAATTTCTGTATATTGGCGGAGTGGTCGGGCTCCATGTGCTGAACGATAAGATAATCCGGCTCGCGGCCCGCGAGCACGCTAGCAATATTGTCCAGCCACTCGTCGGTAAAGTGCGCGTCCACCGTGTCCATGACGGCGGTCTTTTCATCCACTATTAGGTATGAATTGTACGACATGCCGTTTGGGACGGTATATTGTCCCTCGAACAGGTCTATCCGGTGATCGTTTACACCCACGTAAAAAACATTTTTAGCTGCTTCCATATTGCGCCCTCCCGCAGTAAAAAGTTAATAAAAAGATTGAAATACTGCTTAGCACATTATAGCATAGCGGAGTCCGCTATGCTATATGATAGAATAAAAAAATGGCGCGATGCGCGTAAGGCGCAGGACGGGGGAGGAGCGTTTTCCTTTATGCGAAACGGAGGGCGGCGGCCTCCAAAAAAAGCGGGATTTCGGCGGCTTGTTGGCGCCAGCTTTGCCGCCCACCTCCGTTAATTCATCAAAAATTCATTATTTGCATATTGACCATGCGGTCTATATTTGCTATTCTACAATAGCGACCGCATGGTCAATATTGTTTCGAGGTGGCCAATATGAAACGTGACGAAAAAAACTTGCAGACACGCGGGAAAATTATGGACAGCGCATTTCAGGAGTTTGGCGAAAAGAGCTATGGAGAGGCTTCGCTGAACACGATCTGCGGCGAGGGAAACGTGTCAAAGGGCATAATTTATCATTATTTCAAAGACAAGGATGAACTGTATTTAGCCTGTGTACGGGAGTGCTTTGATGCGCTTACGGCATACCTGGATAACATTGTCGTGATCGATGGCGTGCCGGTGGAACAGGCCATGGCGAGCTATTTTGATGCGCGCATCAGGTTTTTCGGGGCGCATCCGTCATATCTTGGGGTGTTTTGCAGCGCGGTAATGGATCCGCCCGCCGGTCTCTCCTCCGCCATTGACGAGATCACGGCGGAATTTGACGCGCAGGCTGTTGCGATCCTGACCACGCTGTTAAAAAACGTAAAGCTGCGCCAGGACGTCACCACGGCGGAGGTGGTGGAAATTTTCCGCGAGTATCAGGATTTTGTAAACGCGCGGTTCCAGATGAAA
>CAYONL010000055.1:1703-11711 GCA_964405305.1 uncultured Oscillospiraceae bacterium
CTTATTTTTATGGAGCCGCTGCTCCGCGCGTTCGGCGCATCCGAAGCGGTGCTGCCGCAGGCCAGAGACTACGCTTTCTGGATGTTTATCGCGGCGCTGTTCAATCTTCCGGCGCAGTGTCTCAACTGCTCCGCCAGAGCCGAATCCTCCGTAAAAATAACAACGGTCGCCGTTGTGACGGGGGCCGCCCTGAACATTATTCTCGACCCGATTTTTATGTTCGACTGGGGACTAAATATGGGAGTGGGCGGCGCGTCGTTGGCGACCACGCTTTCGCAGCTCGTCACACTTGTTATATTGGTCTGGTTCTACGCAAGCGGGCGTTCAATCATCAAGATATCCATGAAATATGTGAAGCCGGCCGCGGGACTTTTAAAAACAGTTATTTTGATCGGCGTGCCGACGGCGGTGATTCAGATATGCCTTGCGGTGGCGACCTCGCTGACAAATATCGCGGCGGCGACGCTGGCGGACAGCGACCTGATAATTGCGGCCTATGGTGTGGTGCAGCGGCTGGTGCTTATCGGCTGCTACGTGATAATGGGATTTATGCAGGGGTATCAGCCGGTGGCCTCCTATGCCTTTGGGGCGAAAAATGAGGCGAGGTTCCACGACTCCGCGCGGTTTTCCATCAAGGCCACGCTGCTGCTCACCGTAATTGTGGAGGCGGTATATATACTGCTTTCGTCGCCGCTCATTATGCTGTTTAACAGGAATCCGGCTGTCGTGGAGTACGGTTCACGCCTGCTGATCTCACAGGTGGCGCTGTATCCGGCGTTTGGGCTTTGCTATATGATGACGATCACCTTCCAGACGATAGGCGCGTCGCGGTATGGGCTGTTTCTTTCCACCATACGCCAGGGGCTGTTTTATATACCGGCGATTTTGCTGCTGCCGGGATGTTTCGGCGTAATGGGTATTTACTTGTCCCAGCCCATAGCCGATGTTTTTACGCTGGTCGTCTGCCTGCTGTCCTACAAACCGATGAAGCGCATCGCGTCGCGGAATATGGCGCTTTCGCCGGCACAGTGAGCGGCGTAAAAATTGCGGGCAGGATTATTTAACGGCACATCGTCTATCGTTTAAGAGATAATTACCAAAATGGCTTCCATAGAGGAAGTACAAAAAAGAACTGATAAACGACTTAATAAAGCCATTTATCAGTTCTTTTAATTGAGCGGCTGCAAAAGAGATATGTTGCGTTTTCGTGGGTGGAGCACCCGTAAATTAACAAAGGCGACGCGCAATTGCGGGCGGAAAGAAACAAGGAGCGGCTTGGGCAAGCGAATGCGCCGGGCGATGCGACTGTGTTTCCGACCGGAACAGCGCCACCTATGAAAAAAATCACGTTTAAGCAAATTGCTTAAACGTGATTTTGGAGCGGGCGACGGGAATCGGACCCGCAACCTCAGCTTGGGAAGCGGATGTTTTACCACTGAACTACGCCCGCGGGCACCATATTATTATCTAATAAATCCCGCGGATTGTCAAGTGGAAAAAGAGAAGGACGCCCTATAAAATTTGCACAAAACACGTCGTAATACACTGTATGGCATATACAAAACGGAAAAAAGAAAAAGAACGGTTGAAATGGCGCGCGAGTTGTAGTATCATAATTTACTGTTGATGGACGGGAACGTCCGTCATAAAATATTGCGGGGTGAAATTATGCTGAGGGCTAGAGCGTTTACGTACTATTTGCCCAACAGGCATACCCGCACAACAGAAAAATAACGTTTTACCGGGAACCCCGAGAGGGTATTTCCGGCAAATTTTATTTTACGGACAGGAGGACGCCATGTACGATGATTATGAAAGTCCGCTGAGCGGCCGATACGCCAGCCCGGAAATGCAGCGCCTGTTTTCCGCGCGGAAGAAGTTTTCGACGTGGCGGCGGCTTTGGCTGGCCCTGGCCGAAAGCGAGAGGGAGCTGGGCTTTCCCATAACGGAGGAACAGCTTGACGAGATGCGCGCGCACCTGGACGACATAAATTTCGATGTGGCCGAGGAGCGGGAAAGGGAAGTGCGCCACGACGTCATGGCTCACGTTTACGCTTTCGGTGTCCAGTGCCCGAAGGCGGCGCCGATAATACATCTGGGGGCCACCTCCTGCTTTGTGGGCGACAACGCGGATATCATGATAATGCGCGAAGCCATGGAGCTGCTGCGGGCAAAGCTTGTGAACGTGACAGACGCGCTGTGCCGTTTTGCGGTGGAGCACAAGGATATGCCGACGCTGGGCTTTACCCACCTTCAGCCGGCACAGCTCACCACCGTGGGAAAACGGGCGGCGCTTTGGGCGCAGGACTTTGCGGAGGATTACGAGGAGCTCTCACACAGGATATCGGGGCTTCGTATGCGCGGCGCGAAGGGAACAACCGGCACCCAGGCGAGCTTTTTGGAGCTGTTTGGCGGCGACGGCGACAAGGTGAAGCGGCTGGACGAGCTGGTGACGGAAAAGATGGGCTTTGCGGCGTCCTACCCGGTTACGGGCCAGACATATCCGCGCAAGCTGGATTATCAGATAATGAGCGCCCTTTCCGGCATAGCACAGAGCGCCCACAAGTTTACGAACGACGTGCGGCTGCTGCAAAGCATGAAAGAGATTGAGGAGCCGTTTGAAAAGCACCAGATAGGTTCCTCGGCCATGGCGTACAAGCGCAATCCCATGCGGTCTGAGCGGATAGCCGCTCTCTCCCGCTACCTTATAAATATGACGCAAAACGCCGCCATGACAGCCTCGGAGCAGTGGCTGGAACGCACGCTGGATGATTCAGCGAACAGGCGGTTGAGCATAGCGGAGAGCTTTTTGACGGCGGACGCCATATTGGAACTCGTGCTCAACGTGGCGGACGGCATGGTGGTCTATCCGAAAGTGATCGCCGCCCATATTGCCAGAGAGCTGCCGTTTATGGCGACGGAGAACATTTTGATGGATGCGGTGCTCAAGGGTGGGAACAGGCAGGAGCTGCATGAGCATATACGCGTTCACTCCATGGAGGCGGCGAAAGTCGTAAAGGAGCAGAGCGGCGAAAATGACCTTTTAAAGCGGATAGCGGCGGATCCGGCCTTTGGGCTGAGCGGTGAGGATCTGGACAGACTGCTGGACGCGAAGCTTTATGTGGGCCGCGCGCCGCAGCAGACGGAGGAATATGTCGCCGTGCTCGTGAGCACGATAATAGAGCCCAATTCGGGAGTGTTGGGGCGCAGCTCCGGCGTGACCGTGTGATATAGCTAAAATAGGGAAACTGGAGGTATTCGTTATGGTACACGCAATAGTCGGCGCCGATTGGGGCGACGAGGGAAAGGGAAAAATAACGGACATGTTTGCCGAAAAGACGGACATAGTCGTTCGTTTTCAGGGCGGGGCCAACGCGGGCCACACCATCATAACCGACAAGGGCAAGACGGTGCTGCATCTGCTGCCCTCCGGCTGCTGCTACAAACACACAACGAACGTAATAGGCAACGGTGTGGCGCTGGATGTGGATAAGTTTACGAAGGAGCTTGCCTCCCTGCGCGAGAACGGCTTTAACCCCAAAATCATGGTGTCCGACCGTGCTCAGATAATCATGCCCTGGCACACAGCATTCGACCAGTATGAGGAGGAGCGCCTGGCGGGCCACAGCTTCGGCTCCACAAAGTCGGGTATAGCGCCGTTTTACTCCGACAAGTACGCGAAAATAGGTATAACGGTGGGCGACCTGTATTATCCCGAGCGGCTGAAGCAGCGCATTGCGGAGATACTGGAAGTGAAAAACCTGCTGCTGACCGAGCTGTATCACAAAGAGCCCATGGACGCCGGGTGGGTGTTTGAAACTTTACAGGGATACGCCGAGGTGCTGCGTCCCTTTGTGGGCGATACCTTCAAGTTTTTGCACGAGGCTGTGAAGTCCGGGCGGGATATACTGCTTGAGGGACAGCTGGGCTCACTTAAGGACCCCGATCACGGCATCTATCCGATGACGACCTCATCCAGCACACTGGCCGGTTACGGTTCTGTGGGCGCGGGCGTGCCACCATATGAGATAAAGCGCGTCACCTGCGTTGTCAAGGCGTACTCAAGCGCGGTGGGCGCCGGCCCGTTCGTAAGCGAGATATTCGGAGACGAGGCGGAGGAGATGCGTCGCCGCGGCGGAGATTCCGGCGAATACGGCGCGACCACAGGCAGGCCGAGGCGCATGGGCTGGTTCGACGCGGTGGCTTCACGCTACGGTTGCCTTGTTCAGGGCGCGACCGAGGCGGTGCTCACCGTGATCGACGCGCTGGGCTATCTGGACGAGATAAAGATTTGCGTGGGTTACGACGTGGACGGCGTGGTGACAAAGGATTTCCCGACTTACCCTGTGCTGGAAAAGGCGAAGCCCGTGCTCGTAACTTTGCCGGGTTGGAAGTGCGACGTGCGCGGCATTAGGAAATACGAGGAGCTGCCGGAAAATTGCCGCAAGTATATAGAATTTATAGAAAAAGAGCTGGAGACGCCGATAACCATGGTCACGAACGGCCCGCGCCGCGACGAGGTCATATTCAGGGGTTAGTCCGGCCGGTGAACAGCGGCTGCGGAACGCCATGCTTCGCGGCCGCTTTCCTTATACATATATTATCTAAATGCGGAAAGGATTTTGGGGTGGTCGCATGGAGGAGCTTTATCTTGTTCGGCCCGATGAAAACATGCGCAAAGGAGCCTTGAGTTACCGGCAGGAATACATTGCTTCCGGCGAGAGCTGGATAAACGGCAGCCTGGGTTTATTTGAGCACGAGGATTATGATGAGTGGCTCCGGCTTGTTATGGCGGCGGAGAAACGTGAGACCTCCTCCATAGGAGTGCCGGCGCTGACGTTTTTCACCGTAAGAAGGGACGACGGCCGCATAGTGGGAACCGTGCAGCTCAGGCTTGAGTTGGATGAGGAGTTCAGCAAACGCGGAGGGAACATAGGCTACGGCATCAGGCCGTCGGAGAGAGGGAAGGGCTACGGAACGGAACAGCTCGCCCTTGTTTTGGATGTCGCCCGGGAGCGCGGCCTAAAAAGGGTGATGATAACCTGCGGCCAGGACAACGCGGCCTCCGCAAAAACGGCGGAAAGCTGCGGCGCCGTATTGGAAAAGAAAACTCACGATGAGGAGGACGGCGATATCTGCATATACTGGATAGAGCTTGATTGAAAAGAAAAGTAGCGAATGGAGCCATCTGCACGGCCCATAAAAAAGAATATTTATTCAAATGGTACTTTCGACATTTTGCGCGTAAGGCCATTTTTTTGTATTCCACGGTACATAAAAACTTAATAAGAGCCAATAAACGCAGGGAAATATGCAGGATCAATAGATATTTATATATAAATAGTGATTAAACTTACATTATACCTGTATATTCGGCGTTGACATCAGCGGGCGGCTATGCTAAAATTATGCCGTATGGTTTTGTCACTATATATGGGGTGCCGGGCGGCTGCGCGGGTGAGCGGCGTGTCCCGGCGGGTTTCAAAAACTTGAAGTGAAGGTGGTAGAGCAATGAGCGACGCAGCACAGAATATCCAGTCGGCGGATGCCGAGGCCGAGCGCGCAAACTATGAAAAGCTGGCCAACGTCATCGATCTGTACCGCGGGAAAGAGGGGTATCTGATACAGGTGCTCCACGCAGCGCAGGAAATATTTGGTTACCTGCCCTATGAGGTCCAGCAGTTTGTGGCGGACAACATGGGTTTTTCGGTGTCCTACGTTTCCAGTGTCATCAGTTTTTATTCATTCTTCTCCATGACTCCGCGCTCCGAGCACGAGATCAAGGTGTGCCTGGGTACGGCGTGCTATGTCCGTGGCGGCAAGCGCATACTTGAGCGGCTTCAGGACATCCTGGGCATCGGCGTGGGCGAGACGACGGAGGACGGCAAGTTCTCCATTCAGGTCTGCCGCTGCGTTGGCGCCTGCGGACTTGCGCCTGTCATGGTCATTGACGAGGACGTGCACAAGCAGGTCAACCCCGACAAGATCGAGAAGATCCTGGCGCAGTATTGAGGTGATTGATATGAATATAAACAGCGTTAAAGATCTCCAAAAGATCACAAAAGAGTACAACGAGGCCCAGAAGTGCTTCAAGCGCACCGTGTATGTCTGCGGCGGCGGCGGCTGCATCTCCAGCAAATGCATCGACACCAAAAAAGCCGTGGAGGAGTACATAACCGAGCACGAGCTGGCCGACAAGATAGACGTGATATTCACCGGCTGCATGGGCACCTGTGCCCTCGGCCCCGTGGTGTATATCGAGCCGGAAGGCACCTATTATATCCATGTTACGCCGGAGCGCGCCGAAGAAATAATGGAGCGCCATGTTGAGGGCGGCGAAGTCATAGAGGAGTACACGTACTTTGATTCTATGACCAACAAATATATTCCGCGGCGCGACGATATTCCGTTTTTTGCCAATCAGAAGCAGATAGTGCTGAAAGACTGCGGCAAGGTTTCGTTCAATTCCATAGAGGCGTATATAGCCAGAGGCGGTTTCGCGGCTGAGGCCAAGGCCCTTGGCATGAAGCGCGAAGAAGTCATCGACGAGATGAAGAAGTCGGGTCTGCGCGGGCGCGGCGGCGGCGGTTTCCCGACCGGCGTAAAGTGGGAAGCCGGCATGAAGGCCGAGGGCGACCAGAAATATATAATCTGCAACGCGGACGAGGGCGACCCGGGCGCGTTCATGGACAGAAGCGTTATAGAGGGCGAGCCTTTCTGCCTTATAGAGGGCATGTCTATAGGCGCGTATGCTATCGGCGCGAATCAGGGCTATGTGTACGTCCGTGCGGAGTACCCTGTGGCCGTAGAGCGTCTGCAGAAGGCGCTTGAAGTCTCCCGCGAGTGGGGAATACTCGGCAAGGGTATTTTCGGGACGAAGTTCGATTTCGAGATAGAGATACGTATCGGCGCGGGCGCTTTCGTCTGCGGCGAGGAAACCTCGCTGATGGCCTCCGTTGAGGGCCAGCGCGGCGAGCCGAAGCAGAAACCTCCGTTCCCGTTTGAGCGCGGTCTTTTCGGCTGCCCGACCATCATCAACAACGTTGAGACATACTATAACGTGCCGCAGATAATCACTAACGGCGCGGACTGGTTCGCTTCCTACGGCGTGGGCAAGAGCAAGGGCACCAAGGTGTTTGCGCTGGCCGGCGACATAGTGAACTCCGGTATATGCGAGGTCCCCATGGGGATAAGTCTGGGCGACCTGGTGTTCAAGATAGGCGGAGGGATACCCCGCGGCAAGGCATTTAAGGCGGCGCAGATAGGCGGCCCTTCCGGCGGCTGCATCACCCGTAAAAACCTGAACACCTCAGTGGACTACGAGACGCTCCAGACGCTGGGCGCCATCATGGGCTCCGGCGGTCTGATAGTCATGAGCGAGGACACCTGCATGGTGGACACCGCGCGGTTCTTCCTGGACTTCATTCAGGACGAAAGCTGCGGCAAATGCACCCCCTGCCGCATAGGAACAAAGCGCATGCTCGAGATACTTGAGCGCATAACTCAGGGCGAGGGCACAGAGGACGACGTGGCCGCGCTGGAGGAGCTTGCTAACACCATTAAAGACACCGCCATGTGCGGTCTGGGCCAGACGGCGCCGAACCCCGTGCTTTCCACCCTGAAAAACTTTGCGGAGGAGTACGAGGAGCACATCAAGGATCACCACTGTGCCGCCGGCGTATGCTCCACAATGTTTATCTCTCCCTGCCAGAACGCCTGCCCGGCCGGCGTAAACGTGCCCGGCTATATGGCGCTCATTCAGGCGGGCCGCTTTATGGACGCTTACCGCCTTATCCGTCAGGACAACCCGTTCCCGGCTGTCTGCGGCCGTGTCTGCACCCATCCGTGCGAGACGAAATGCCGCCGCGGCGGTAGGGACGAGGCGCTGGCCATCTGCGACCTCAAACGCTTTGTGGCCGACTACGCCCTTAGCCATGAGGAGGAGGCCTACGAGGATATCAAGTTCGCCAAGAAGGGCAAAAAGGTTGCTGTCATAGGCGCCGGCCCCAGCGGACTTACCTGCGCTTATTATCTTGTGCGTCTGGGCTACGACGTGGACGTTTACGAGAGCCACGGTACTCCCGGCGGCGTGCTGAACTATGGAATCCCTGAGTTCCGTCTTCCTAACGACGTTTTGCAGCATGAGATAGACCAGATAAGAAAAGAAGGCGTAAACATCATACTCAACACAGAGGTTGGCCGCGACATCTCCTTTGCCCTCCTCCGCAGCGATTATGACGCCATTTACATCGCCACCGGCACGCAGTTCCCGAACCTTGTCAATGTGCCCGGAGAGGGACTGAAGGGCGTTTACCACGGCCTGCCGTTCTTGAAGGACATCAACACCGGCAAACGTGTGCGCGTGGGCAAGAGGGTAACGGTCATCGGCGGCGGCAACACCGCGATAGACACGGCCCGCAGCGCTATGCGTCTTGGCGCGCAAAGCGTGACCATCCTTTATCGCCGCACCCGTGACGAAATGCCTGCCGACAAGCGCGAGATATCCGAAGCTCTCGAAGAGGGTATTCAGGTTATGGAGCTTGTGGCCCCGATCAAGTTTATCGGCAACGAAAAAGATATGATCACCGGCGTGGAGTGCGTACAGATGGAGCTGGGCGACTATGACAACAACGGCCGCCGCAAAGCCATTAAGGTTGAGGGTTCCGAGTTTGTGGTGGAGACCGATATGGTCATTCCGGCCATCAGCCAGCACGCGGACTTCCCGTTCATCTCCTCCGACGACGTGGAGATGACCTCCTGGGGCAGCCTTGTCACAAAGAAGCACAGCCTGATGACCTCCATAGACGGCGTGTTTGCCGGCGGCGACGTGGCCCGTGGCGCGGATAACGCCATCTCCGCCATCGCCGACGGTAAGAAAGCCGCCAAGAGCATAGACGTTTATCTGGGTGGCACAGGCAAGCTGAATGTCGGCAAGCCCATAGACATCCCGGCCGCCACGGTGGATGAGGATACCGCGGAGTACAGCCGCTTCCCGACCGAAATACTGCCTGCGTCCAAGCGCCGCGAGGGCTTCCTGGAGGTAAACCTTGGTTACCGCAAGCTCAACGCCGTGGCGGAGGCGACACGCTGCCTGCGCTGCGACAGAAAGTAAGGGGTGAAGGATAATGAGTGAAAAAACCATAAATCTTACTATAAACGGTAAGCAGATAGCCGCCCGCGACGGTATGACCGTGCTCCAGGCGGCCCGTGAGAACAGCATATATATCCCTACCCTGTGCTACCTTGAGGGCGTGAACCAGTACGGCGGCTGCCGCATCTGCATGGTGGAGATAGAGGGCGCAAGGACCCTTCAGGCCGCCTGCATGGTAAAGGTGCGCGAGGGCATGGTCGTCAACACCAACACAATCCGCGCGCGCAAGGCCCGCAAGCTGAACCTTGAGCTGATCCTTTCCGCTCACCCGAAAGATTGCCTGGCCTGCACCCGTTCCGATACCTGTGAGCTGCAGGAGCTGTCCCGCACCCTGAACGTTACGGAGCCGAGGTTCAAAGGCGCGGTCTATGAGGCCACCTCCGACCTGTCTCCATCCATCGTGCGCGACATGAGCAAGTGCGTGCTTTGCCGCCGCTGCGTCGCCACCTGCAACAATATCCAGAAGATGAGCGTTTTGAATCCGCAGCACCGTGGTTTTAAGACCGAGATAGGCCCGGCCATAGGCGTTTCCCTGACGGACACCGACTGCACCAACTGCGGCCAGTGCGTCGCGGCCTGCCCTGTCGGCGCGCTGCACAGCAATGAGAATTATGAAGTGATTTGGAAGGCTCTGAACGATCCCACAAAGCGTGTGGTCGTACAGGTGGCTCCCGCCGTCCGTGTGGCCATAGGCGAGCCCTTTGGCCTGCCGGTTGGAACACCCTGCACCGGACGCCTTGCCGCCGCGCTTAAAGAGCTGCAGTTCGACGACGTGTTCGATGTGGATTTCGGCGCCGACCTCACCATCATGGAGGAGGGAAGCGAGTTCCTGCAAAGGGCGAAGGAAGCCCTGACCG
>CAYONL010000056.1:0-11637 GCA_964405305.1 uncultured Oscillospiraceae bacterium
ATGTATTAGCAGGACAATCGCCTCCTTGCTTTACAAAAGAAGTGTAGCATATGGGATTATCAGACTGAAAACGCACCGCACAAACTAAAAAACCCCAATTGTTTATAGCAAGGTATTTCATCGTTCCGGCGCTCATCGCCGCCCGTTGTATCCATAGATTAAATTCACATGTTGTTCTTTAGTCGGGACTTTGGTGTAATTAACCTCATTTGCTTATTGTTATTTTTATATTTTTATAAAACCATAGAGAATTCAAGATTAGAATCGTAAAGCTTCATTATTAAGCAAGTAGGTTCTTGAGCACTGTTTCGTTAAATATTCCCGTTTTGATCCGTTGAGGTTTTATTTCAGTTGGGCTTTGAAATTTGTAGCATATTACAAATAACTGATCATTTTTTATTTTACCGGATAAGGACGCAGGGCAAAATCTGTTCTAGTATCCCATATATGCCAAGTTTTTTGTTACTTGTAAAATATCACAAGAAATCATATCTCGGGAGTGTGCCAAAGAGTCGCGAACAGCATGGATTCAGTCAATGATATAAAGTGAGTAGGGAGGTTGCCATGCAATTATTCGAACTGAATGAGAGCCGGATGGAACAGATTTCAGGTGCGGTTGTTCTGGTATTGTCCCTCGTATTGCTTTTTGTGGTTATTCCTAATGAGATCGGAGAAATCGAGGGCGCGAACCCAAATCCCAGATCCCTGCCGGTTTTTTACGGATACGGCATGGGAGGTCTTGCAGTGCTGTTGTTTCTTGATGGGTACAGAAAACGCAACGACGATGGAGAGGTAATTCTTTCTGTTTCAGCCAAAGAACTGAAGCTTGTTCTTTTTTCCCTTATTTCAATGGGCGCCTGTATCCTTCTGTTTCCTTATTTTGGTTTTATCCCTTCGACAATCCTTATCCTAGCCATAATGATAAAAGTTTTCGGACAAAAAAACCTGCGCACCATTGTGGGCGTATCCATTGGCGTTCCCGTGGTTACCTGGCTTTTTTTCACTTATGTGCTGAAGCTTATGCTTCCTTAAAGGAGGAGGCCTTCAAATGCCTGAGATGCTTGATATGTTGCTAAACGGCTTTCTTGCCGTTCTTCAGCCGGCAAACTTCATTTATCTTTTTATGGGGGTCGTGCTGGGGCTTGTTATGGGGGCCATACCGGGACTCACGGCTACCATGGCCATTGCCCTGATCGTTCCCCTCACGTTTTATATTGAGCCGACCCAATCGATAATAATGTTGCTGGGGGCGTTTAATGCCGGTACTTTTGGAGGCAGCATATCGGCCATACTTATAGCGACTCCGGGAACTCCTGCCGCCGCAGCTACTGTTGCGGACGGCTTTGCCCTCGCAAAACAGGGCAAAGCCGGAAAGGCCATAATGACGGCCCTTGCGAGTTCAGCTTTTGGCTGCACTTTCAGCTCGATAATCCTTATATTGATAGCCCAGCCCATCGCAAAGTACGCCCTGAAATTTGGACCGGGGGAGTACACCGTTCTAATGATTTTTTCTCTTTCAATAATTGCTTCTGCGGCGGGAGAATCAATGGTTAAAGGACTTATCGCGGGACTTTTCGGCCTGCTTTTCGGGACGGTGGGGATGGACCCCATATACTCCATTCCAAGACTTACCTTCGGCAGCGTTACTCTTTCGAGCGGGATTAATCTGGTTACCATGCTTATAGGTTCTCTGGCCGTTGCGGAAATACTTATTCAGGTCGAGGGGGTGGCCAGAGGCAAGGTAAACGCCCACTTGCCCGGCCCGTCAAACCACGACGATAACGTCTTCTCTTTCAAGGATTTTAAGGGAGTGTGGAAGACCTGGCTAAGGTCGTCGTGTATAGGCTGCATTATCGGCGCCCTTCCGGGGCTCGGAAGTTCTCTTGCTTGCTTTGTAGGCTATGACGCGGCGAAGAGGGCTTCAAAAAATCCTGAAACTTTTGGTAAAGGCAGCATTGAGGGTGTGGCAGCTGCGGAATCCGCCAACAACGCCGTGTGCGGCGCCAATATGATCCCCTTGCTCTCTCTGGGAGTTCCGGGCGACACGGCTACGGCGATTCTAATAGGCGCTTTCCTTATTCAGGGTCTTACGCCGGGGCCGCTTATTTTCCGGGAAGCTCCTCAGCTTGTGTATAACATCTACTCGGGTATTCTCCTATCCAACCTCGTCATGGTGCTGGTTACCCTCGCTACATACCGGCTTTTCACAAGAATATCAAGGCTTCAGACTACAGTGATTTTCCCCTCAGTCTGCATGTTTTGCATCGTAGGCGTCTATGCCCTTAACCAAAGTTTGATAGACGTCTGGATCATGCTTTTCTTCGCGGTTTTCGGCTACGTGCTGATGAAGTTCAAATTTCCAGCCGCCTGTCTGCTCATAGGATTTATTCTCTCGCCTATCTTGGAACGGAACTACCGGCTGGCGCTTCTCATATCAAACAACGACTTCGGCATATTCTTTAAAACCCCTATTACATGGATTTTATGGGCAATTACGGTGTTTTCACTTTTCACCATTCTAAGGGGCAAACACCGATACAGAGTGGCGCAAAGAAACAGGGCGAAAGGCTAACAACAGAAAATTGCAGTAGGAAACAAAAGTAAGTGCCGCGTAAAATCACAACACAAGGAGGAGAAAGGGAATGAAAAAGAGTTTTTTGATGTTGGGCGCGCTTGTGGCGGTCTTTTTTGTATTCGGTCTTGTAGGGGAGGGCTTTGCGGAGGAATTTCCTACAAAACCAATTACCGTGATCTGCAACTACGGGGCGGGCGGCGGTACTGACCTGGCAACCCGGGCGCTTTGCACAGCGGCCGAAAAAATGCTGGGAGTTCCCGTTAATGTGGTCAATAAGGCGGGGGGCAGCGGCAGTATAGGAATAATTGAAACGAAAAACAGCAAGAACGACGGCTATACCGTCGGACTGCTTACCTTTGCCCCTATGGCGATAGTACCTCACCAGATCAAAGTCCCCTATGTCCCGGACGATTTCGACTATATATGCACTTTCGGACAGTATGGCTATGGTATCTGCGTGAACGCGGAATCTTCCTACAAATCTATCGACGACCTGGTGGAGCTTGCCCGCAACACTCCGGGCGGACTTGGATACAGCGCTTCCGGCTATCCTCAGCCTTTTGCCATGAAGGCTGTGGGCGAAAAAGCCGGGGTGAAGTTCAACTACATCCCCTACGCCTCGGCGGCCGAGGTGCTTACCGCTGTTTTAGGAGAACACGTTCAGTTTGCTGTGGGCGGACAGGCGGAAATCACCCAGTACATGAAGGCCGACCAGCTGAGGCTGCTTGCCTCTGCCACCAACATGAGATGGGATACGGCCCCCGATGTCCCCACGCTTCAGGAACTGGGTTATGATGCCGCCCTTATCTCATTCATGGGACTCGGAACTCCAAAAGGAGTTCCCGCCGACAGACTTGAGCTGCTGCGCGAAACCTTTAAAAAAGCTTATGAAGATGAGCAGTTCCAGACTGTAATGCGCAACATGAACTTTGCGGTATCCTTCACCGACGGCCCCGCCTACGAAAAGTTTGTCCACGAAGGGTACAAGGAATACGAGGAAAAGATGAAGGAAGCTGTCACTACGAAATAAAAGATTTTTTAATATTCCAATCCAATCTTTTGTGCCAGTTCACAACGAACTGGCACAAAAGATAAATAAGGACAGTAAAACTAACAGAGAGAGGCGTGCCGCATGACGGGAAAAATGGGAAAAGACGCTGTGATTGTCGCTGCAGTTCGTACGCCGGTGGGAAAGATAAAAGGAACCCTCGCGTCCGTACCCCCGGCAGAGCTTGGAGCGGCGGTTTTGAACGCCCTTATAGAAAAAACGGGCATCAGGCCCGAAGCCATCGACGACGTTTTCTTAGCAAATCTTTTTTGCGGCGACTGGGGAAATCTGGCCCGGGTTTCTATTCTTCAGGCTGGGCTGCCCCGGGAGCTTCCCGGAATAACAATGGATCGGCAGTGCGCCTCCTCTTTATCCGCCCTCGCTCTTGCCGCCTCGACCATTAGAGATGGAATGAACGACGTGATAATAGCCGGGGGAATCGAAAGCTACTCCCAGCGCCCGTATTTTGTTAAAAAGCCTGAGCAGGCTTATCCGGACGATCTCCAGGTACTTGCGTACAAGTCCACCCCCCCGGTGGTCGGCCATCCGACTATGATACAGACGGCAGAAAATCTGGCTGTAAAGTACGGCATAAGCCGTGAAGCCTGCGACGAGTTTGCCCTTTCAAGTCACCAAAAGGCCGCCCGCGCATGGAACTCCGGTTGGTTTGACGAACAGGTTGTCCCTTTTCCCGTAAAACAGCGGAAGGGTGATTCGATTATTGTAAACAGGGATGAATCAGTCCGCTTTGACGCTGATTTGAACGCCATGTCAAAGCTGAGGCCGGTCATGAGCGAACCCGGAAGCGTGGTGACGGCGGGAAACAGTTCCCCCAGGAACGACGGGGCTTCAGCGGTGCTGGTTATGAGCCGTGAAAAGGCCGAAAACCTGGGCCTTGAACCCCTTGCCCTGGTAAAGAATTATGCCGCCGCCGGCTGCGATCCCTACATAATGGGAATAGGGCCTGTTTATTCGACTAGAAAACTGATGGGCCGGTTTGGCTACAAAATGTCGGATTTCGACCTGATAGAGCTGAACGAAGCTTTTGCCTCCCAGTCCATTGCCTGCCTTGAAGAGCTGAAACCTGACCTTGACAGGGTTAATGTGGAAGGCGGAGCTATTGCCATAGGGCACCCGAATGCCGCATCGGGAGGGATACTTGTTGCCCGGGCGGTTTACGCCCTCCGCCGCAGGGATCTTAAACGGGCCCTTATCACATTCTGCATAGGTGGAGGCCAGGGATTTTCCCTGGTTCTTGAGAACGAAAATTGTTAGCCGGAGGTTAAGTATGAACGAAAGACCTTTAAGCGGACTGAGGGTTTTGGAGCTTTCCACGTATGTGGCCGCGCCAAGCTGCGGAAGAATGCTTGCCGATTACGGCGCCGAGGTAATCAAGATCGAAAGTGCTAAAGGCGATGCCTGGAGACTTTACGGCAACAGCATGAGAGTGACGGCAACGGAAAAGGAAAATCCGGTTTTCGATATTGTAAATTCAGGTAAAAAGGGCATTGTCCTTGACCTGAAAAACCCTGAGGCGAAAAGCGTTTTAGATCGTCTTCTTGAGAAGACTGACATTTTCCTGACCAACACCCGCCCGAAATCGCTCCAAAAGCTGGGCCTTGACTATGATTCGCTGAAAGACCGCTTCCCCTCCCTTATCCACGCCTCCATCACGGGTTTTGGCGACAGGGGGCCTCTTGTGGACGACCCGGGGTTCGATAATGTGGCCTATTGGGCGAAGAGCGGATTTCTTGCCGATATGGGCGTCGAAACTCCCGGGAACTACCCGGTCATGGCGCCGACCGGAGTTGGAGATATGACCACCGGTACGGTACTCTTCAGCGCTATTTCCATGGCGCTGTTCCAGCGACAGAAGACAGGCCTCGGAGACAGGGTCACCGTGTCCCTTTACGGAACTGCTCTCTGGATCATGTGCAACATGATCATTCGTACCCAGGAGCGTTATGGCGACAAGTTCCCCAAAACCAGGGAGGAGTGCAACCCTATGGTCGGCTCCTTCCGGTGCCTCGATGGTGAATGGATAATGCTGACAATCCTCGAATTCGAGCGCTATTTCCCCGCCCTTTGCAGGGTGACGGGTCTGGAATCACTGTTGGATGACCCTCGTTTCAAGACGACAGAAAATATGCTGACCAATCGTTATGAGCTTACCAAGTTGCTCGAAGAGAAATTTATTACCCGCAATGCGGACGAGTGGAAGAAGCTGCTTAATGAGAATGACATTGTAAATGACCGCCTTCCCCATTTCTCCGACGCTGAAAAGAGCGAACAGGCCTGGGAGAATGGATTTATCGAAAAATTCACCTTTGAAAACGGGGAGAGCTGCATTATGCCAAGGCCTTCCCCCCGGTTTGACAAAATTGAAATTCTGCCCTCCAGGAAAGGTCCCCTTCTCGGGGAAGATTCAGAGTCTGTTCTCAAGGAGCTTGGCTTTTCTGAAGAAGAAACGGAAAAGCTTAAAAACTGCGGGGCCATAAAGGGCCGCTAGGAAGGCGACTGTTGCCATGAAAATAAACGATCTGAAAAAAGTTTGCGTTGTCGGCGGCGGTTTGATGGGCCGTCAAATTGCCCTTAACACCGCGATTTACGGTTACGAAGTCAGCCTTTATGACTCTGTGCCCGAAGTGATGGACAAAGTGAATGCCTGGGCAAAAGAGTATATGGACGGAAGAATTGCCAAGGGCAGAATGACTTTGGACGAGGTAAACGGAGCCCTTTCCAGGTTTAATACCGAGACTGTCCTTGAGGAAGCGGTGAAGGGGGCTCAGCTTGTCATCGAGGCCATCATCGAGGATAAGGAAATAAAAAAGGCTTTTTTCACAAAGCTGGACGCCATCCTGGAGGAAGACGCAATTGTGGCCACCAACTCCAGCTACATGGTTTCATCCCTGTTCAGCGACTGCCTTAAGGACCCCTCCCGTCTGGCTAACTTTCACTACTTCAACCCCGCCCTGGTGATGAAACTGGTTGAAGTGGTGCAGGGTGATCATACATCGGACGAGACTGTGGTCTTTTTAATGGAATTCGCCCGCCGTACGGGAAAAACGCCCATTCATATCACTAAGGAGATTGACGGCTTTGTCGTTAACCGGATTCTGCGCGTGATAAAAGACGAGGCCTTTTCCCTTGTTTCAGCGGGGATATGCACTCCCCGGGAAGTGGATCTGGGCGTGGAGCTGGGCCTGGGGCACCCTATGGGGCCCTTCCGCCTGAACGATCTCACTGGCATAGACCTCACCTACCACCTTTATGAGAGGCGACTGAAAGAGACCGGTGAAAAACCCGCCGGTTACGACATTATCAAGGCGAAATACGAGGCCGGCGAATGGGGAAGAAAAACCGGCAAGGGTTTTTATGAGTATGAAAAATAACGGATGGGAAGAATTGGCATGAACGCTTTGGAAGACAAAATAGCGATTGTAACCGGAGGGTCCGCCGGCATCGGCTACGCCACGGTCAGGCGTTTTTTGGAGGAAGGGGCTACCGTAGCCTTTGGGGCCCGGTCGGCCGAGCGCATCGACAAGGCTCTGGACGAACTTGGCGCGCCGGACAGGGTAAGAGGCTGCGTACTCGATATATCGAAAAAAGACCAGGTAAAATCCTTTACTGAAAAAGTTCTGAGTGAGTTCGGCAGAATTGATATACTCGTCAACAATGCCAGCATCACGGCGGACGCCCAGTTTTACAAGATGACTGACGAGCAGTTTGAGCAGGTTCTGGACGTTAACCTCAAGGGGACTTACTACATGACCAAACAGGTTGTCCCGCCGATGATGGAACAACGCTACGGAAAAATCATTCACCTGTCTTCCGTATCTGCTTTTAACGGCAACTTCGGCCAGTCAAACTATGCGGCGACAAAAGCGGCCATTATGGGAATGACCCGCGTTATGGCAAAGGAACTGGGAAAATACGGAATAACCGTCAACGCGGTCGCGCCCGGTTCGATACTAACCGAAATGTACAATGCGGTTCCTGAGGAAGCAAAACAGAGAAAAATGGCCGGAATACCCCTGCGGCGCTACGGGGAGCCTGAAGAAGTCGCGGCTCTCCTCGCTTTTCTGGCCTCTGACGAGGCGTCCTATATCACCGCGCAAACAATCGTGATTGACGGAGGCTTTAATTGACAAGATTTAATTTGGAGGGACGCTGGTCGTGGAAAAAGTATATATAGTTTCTGCCGTACGCACTGCCGGAGGGAATCTTGGAGGTTCTCTAAGGGGAGTACTTCCCGAAGATTTGCTGGTACCCGTAATACAGGGCGCCGCCTCCAGAGGAGGGCTTCCCGAAAATGCAGCGGTAGAAGAGGTCATCATGGGGCAGACCAAACAGTCTGCGGACTGTCCCAACGTTGCCAGGGTCGGCGCCCTCAAGGCCGGCCTGGCCGAAGAGGTCTCCGCCTATACGGTGCACAGGCAGTGCGGGTCTGGAATGCAGGCGATTATCAACGGCTACAGCCAGATTCAATGCGGCGATTCCGATATAGTTATTGCCGGCGGGGTTGAGAGCATGAGCAACGCCCAGTACTACCTGCGGGACGGCAGATACGGGTTTGGCGTTGGAAACGGCCTCATCCTGGATCCGAACACCGAAAGCCAGCCAAAATCCCAGCCGGAAGAAAAATACGGCCGCCTTATCATGGGGATGACTGCCGAAAACCTGGCTGAAAAATATTCCATCTCCAGAGAAGAGCAGGACGCTTTCGCTTACAATAGCCAGATGTCGGCCATCAGGGCCATAGATTCAGGGCGTTTCAGGGATGAAATTGTACCCGTAATACTGCCCCAAAGAAAAGGGGATCCAATAGTATTCGAAGTGGACGAATTCCCCCGGCGGGATACAAGTCTTGAGAAGATGGCAAAGCTCAGGCCTGCGTTTAAGACGCCGGACGGCACAGTTACCGCCGGCAACAGCTCCGGACGCAACGACGGGGCGGCGGCGGTACTGCTTGCCTCGGAAACCGCGGTTAAAAAATACGGGCTGCGCCCCATGGCGAGGATAGTCGCCTATGCTTCCGCCGGGGTCGACCCGAGATATATGGGGATCGGACCTGTCCCCGCCGTGCGGAAAGTCCTTAAGAAAACTGGCATGTCTCTTTCAGACATGGGGCTCGTGGAGATCAACGAAGCCTTCGCGGCCCAGACACTGGCCTGCGTTAAGGAGTTGGAAGTGGATACGTCCGTTCTTAACGTAAACGGAGGAGCCATCGCCCTGGGGCACCCTCTGGGATGTTCCGGAGCCAGGATTGTGGTAACCCTGGTCCACGAAATGGGTAAAAGAAACGTTAAAAACGGCCTCGCCTCCATCTGCATAGCGGGCGGTCAGGGGCTGGCTATGGTTTTGGAGCAGGCAAAATAAGGGACGGCGGGGAGGGTTTGGAATGGAGTTGGGGCTTAGGGGAAAAGTAGCGGTCATTACAGGCGGTTCAGCTGGAATAGGGCGGGCCGTTGCGGAGGCGTTCGCCCTGGAGGGGGCAAAGGTCGTCGTTTGCGGCAGAAACAAGGACAGGCTTGATGAAGTGGAAAGAGACTTTGCCCGGGCGGGGCATGAAATATGCGCCTCGGTAACCGACGTCTCCAGAAATGACCAGCTGGCAAACCTGGCTGACCTTGCTGTTGAGAGATTTGGTAAAATTGACGTATGGATAAACAACGCCGGGCTGAATACGGGTAGAAAAGCTTTTTACGAAGTGACGGAAGAGCAGTGGCATCAAGTGGTAGATGCGGATTTCAAGTCCGTCTTCTTCGGTTCGGCCATAGCCGCGGATCATATGAAAAAAACCGGAGGGGGAGTAATCCTCAACACGTCTTCTTTTACCTCCGTCATCCCTACCTGCGGCGTCGCTTTATATTCCGCCATCAAGGCGGCAGTGGACAATCTGACCAGAACCATGGCGGCAGAGCTTGCCTGCCATAAAATCCGGGTTCTTTCAGTGCAGCCGGGCTATACACATACTGCGCTGACCGCCTCAAATATAGAGAAAAATTTTGATTTTCTTGTGCAGAATATCGCGATGAGACGGCTGGCAACCCCGGAAGATATGGCCAACGCTTTTGTATTTCTGGCCTCCGACGCGGCAGGCTACATAAACGGCATCTCCCTACCCGTGGCGGGAGCGAAACTGTGCGTTCAAAACCCCATGTGGAGCTGGCAGGGAAATTCTGACCAGAAACAGCCGGAGGTATAATAACGACACCGGACACAGGGCGGGATGCGCCGCTCTTGTCTGTATAATTGAAAAGCCAGGATTTGATGGAGGCTCCCATGCACAATGTGACTGTCAGACAACTGCTTCAAGCCGGCGTCTTTAACAAATACATGACGCTGGTCGGCGGCGAAGAAGGATTGGACAGGATTGTGGAGTATATTACCGTGTGGGAGTCTCCCGATATGTGGCGCTGGCTGAACGGAAATGAATTTATAATCAGCGCGGGCTACACCATGAGATACGCTCCCGACCGGGGGCTTGCCGATTACGATAAAATGACGGACATAATTTCCGCCATCGGCTTTAAAATCAGCAACGTTATAGAGGGTATACCCCAGCAGTTTATTGACATAGCCAACAGAAAAAAAATTCCCATATTTCTCATCAAGCGCGACGGGCTTTTTCGTTTTATCATTCAAACTGTGTCCGCAGAAATTAACCAGGCAGACACCAGCTATTACCTGGACGTGGGCAGATTTTTCAAAGATCTTTCCAACATAGCCCTGAACGATAGCCGGGATGCGGCCCTGCTGACCAACCTCAACAAGTGGACCTCAAACCCCTGCGCCACTGTATCTGAAGACCTTGAGCTGGTTACGTGCAGTTCTTTCAATAATCCGGGGTGGGATTGGAAGGCACGGGCAGAAGAGCTTAAATCCATTTTAAAAACCGCTGTACCGCTGAAGGATGATACCGTACTGGGGCCATGGAAAATATGGCCCTGCTTAGCCAATAATATATGCCTTGGCTACCTGGCCGTTTACAGCGAAGACGACCTGCCGAACCGGAATATACTAATGATCAAGCAACTGAACACCATTCTTTCAATGAAATGGTTCGAAAGACACAGCGCTCACCAGGATTCCCTGCTGCAAATGTGGTCCGGCCTGCTGGACGACCCCCGGTCACAGAATAAGGAACTTGCGGAGATGCTCGCGAAAAAGGGCATATTCGCCGAGAAAGGCATTCAGACGTTCATCCTGGGCGTTAAGGATGAGGAGGCGGAAAAAACAGACGCGGCCTCTCTGCAGTCCTTCGCCTCCAGGCTCCGTTACGCTATGCCAAGACATCTCCAGATTGAAATATCCCCCCGCGAGTTGGTGATGCTGGTCAGCTCCTCAGGCTCCGAAAAGGCAGAGAACCCGGCGTGGCTGCCGACAGTTGAAACAATGCTTACCCTGCATCCTGAATATGTCATGGCCATGGGGCCTGCCGTATTTAACCTATGCGATATTCCGGAAAGCTACAAAATCGCAAGAAACTGCGTTGCGGTATGCCGGGACGCCTTATCCCGGTCAGTTTTTCGCTATGACGACGCGCTGGCTGAACTGGCCATGATCGACGGAGTAAGCTCTATGGCCGCCTCACTGCTCATTGACAGGGTCCTGGCCGAATTTAATGAAGCCGGGCCGCTCCATCCTCTTTTGGAAACAGCAGTGCACATCAGCAAAACCAACGACATAAACGAAGCTGCCGACCGACTTCATGTTCATCCCAACACAATTCGCTATCGAGTGCGGCGAATTCAGGAGATCACGGGCATGAACTTGTTCTCCCCGCAGGACTGCCGAGTCTTTTCACAGGCCGTATTCTGCAAAGAGATGAGGGATGCAGTAAAAAAAGTATGATATTCGTGTTCTGCTCCCTCTGAATTATTGTCAATGCTGAAACAACCTCATCTTAATAGTTCTTCGTTTCATGATTCGTCAATGTCCAAAGCTTTGGGCAAAGCCAACGCTCCTATTTGAGCCTTATGCAAGGGCCGTGGCCAGTGGCGACAAAGCC
>CAYONL010000057.1:0-11634 GCA_964405305.1 uncultured Oscillospiraceae bacterium
TGCAGCATCTCAATGTCATCCGGGTCCACGACCTCGGGCTTTAAGATGATGTTCTGTATCTGCTTTTTGCCGTTGATCTTTATGGTCAGCATGCCGCCGCCCACCGTGAACTCATACTCGCGGGCGTCAAGGTCGGCCTGCAGCTCACCCATCTGCTCCTGCATCTTCTGCGCCTGACGCAGCATGCCCTGCATATTTGAAGGGCCGCCGCCGCCGTAACCTTGAGGAAGTCTTGCTTTCATATTTTTACCTCCATGGAGTATATGTTATTCAGTTAATGTAAGCTCTATGTTGGAGTCGCGGGCCGCCTGAGCCAACGCCAGCAGAGGGTCGTCCGCCGAAGCGTCCTTCTCCCTCCGCTTATATGGCCCTATGGCGTAGCGCCTGCCGGTCACCGCCGCTATGGCCGCCTTTATGCACTCCTTGGCCGTCTCGTTCGTCTGCATGAACTTTGTAAAGGTGGTGTTCGGCGAGTCTATCAGCACGTAGGCGTTGTGCACATACGCACGGGAGCCGGCCAGATTGGCGTAAAGCATCGGGTTTTTCGCCAGCATATCCAATACCGCGCCCCACTGCTCCAGCGGCGGGTCGTCCCCGCAGTCGGAGATGGGAGCGGCCGCGGCCTTTGGGTTCGGTATGTCCTCCTCCGCCGCCGTCCTTATTGTGGCGGGGGCCGGCCGAGCCTCCGCTGAAATCGGCTTTTCCGAAACAGCCCCGGCGGGCCTTGCCTTTAACTGGGCGACCTCGCCCTCCAGCTTTTCTATCCGGGCCAGCAGCGCGTCCGGGCTTTGCGAGAGGGCCGGGCTGCAGAGCCGCACTAAGGCCAGCTCAAATTCCAGCCGTTTCGACGTGCTCCGCGCCATGCGGCCCAGCGTCTCCTGCAAAACGGAAACGCCGTAAAATATCAGCGCGGGGGTCAGCCGTTTCGCCTGCTCCCGCAAGCGCGCTATCTCCTCCGGCGGCGCCTTCAGTATGGCGGCGGCATCCGCGGCGGAGCCGGCCACCATCAGGTTGCGAAAGTGCCCTATCAGCTCGTCGCAAAGCCTGCCCACGTCGGCGGATTCGGAGTATATACGCTCCACAATACTGAGCACGGCGGCGGTGTCCCTTTCGGCCACGGCGTCCGTCAGCTCAAACAGGTAATCCCTTCCGGCCAAACCGGCGGAGCGCGTCACCACGTCCACCGTCACGCCGCCCTCGGCGCCCCGGCAGATATCCAGCAGAGAGAGCGCGTCCCTCATGCCGCCGTCGGCCAGCCTTCCTATCAGCAGCGCGGCGTCGTCCTCCAGCGCGATGCCCTCCGCCGACGAGACGGCCAGCAGCCTGTCCGCGATCACCCTGGGCGGGATGCGCCTGAAATCGAACCGCATACAGCGGGAGAGTATGGTCGCGGGAAGACGGTGCGGCTCCGTAGTCGCCAAAATAAATATGACATGCTCGGGCGGCTCCTCCATGATCTTCAAAAGGGCGTTGGCCGCCGCGTTGGAGAGCATGTGCGCCTCGTCTATGATATATACGCGGTATTTCGCAAGGGCGGGGGTAAAGTTCGCCTCGGCCCGCAGGCTCCGCACATCGTCCACCCCGTTGTTGGAGGCGGCGTCTATCTCCGTCACATCCAAAACCGAGCCGTCGTCTATCCCCACACAGATCGGGCAGACGCCGCAGGGCTCGCCCTCCGCGGAGTTCGGGCAGTTCACGGCCTTGGCCAGTATTTTGGCGCAGGTGGTCTTGCCTATGCCCCGGCTGCCTGTGAAAAGGTAGGCGTGGGAGACGGTGCCGTTCGCCACCTCCCGGGCCAGCGGGACAGTTATATGCTCCTGCCCGCACACGTCGGAAAAGCGCCGCGGCCTGTATTTTCTATATAGCGCCTGATACATCTCGCAGCCTCCCCCACGGCGGCGTTCCATCCGCAAATCTACAAACGGACGCGCGTTTAGTCATACGGTACACAGATTTGTCTGCGGCACCCAAATATACCGCTTAATGCTGCTCGGTTCCCCGCCTGACATGGTTCACGGCAATTTGTCGCACAGGACCCGCATACCGCATGGCTAAGCGCACGTCCGTCAACTTATCGGTCTTGTTGGCGGATCACTCCGCAGGCTCCTCCGCAGGAGCATCCGTTGTCTCCGGCTCGGCTTTCGTTTCGGCGGCAGCTTCCGGCACGGCCGCAGCTTCCTCCGGCTCCTCCGGAAAATCGCCGTAAAGATCGTCGTCCACGTCGTCGCAGAGCAGGCAGTGCTTTTTCGTAAAGTAAACCGCCGCCGCCGCGCCCGCCGCCAGCAAAGCCACGACCGCCGCGATTATCGCAATAACTGTTCCGGCTTTCATAGTGTCTCCACCTTTCTTTGGCTCGACTTCAAGTTTCTGAACCGAATCCGGGCCCAACTTCCCGATGCGCGCCTGAATGGCGTCATAATACTCTACGCACCGGCGCATGGAAGAAATGACTTTGTCGATCTTCACCGCTGCCCCTTCTCTCCGTCAGATTCATACTTTGTTATATTATACAATAAAACCTTGCCAATAACAAGTGCTTTTTCTGAGGCTCAGCGCACGTCGCCCATGAAAAAGAGGCCTATGGTCCCGGGGCCCGTGTGCGCGCCTATGGTCGGGCCGATGTAGTTTATAAGGAAGTTTTTCACCTTGTACCGCTCCCTTACGTTGTCGGCCACAAACTGGGCGTCCTCTATGCAGTCGCTCTGGCAGATGAAGCAGATGTCGTTCTGCCAGTTGCCCTTCTGTTTGCCCATGTTGTCCACCAGGGCAAGCAGCGACTGTTTGCGGCCGCGCACCTTGCCCGTGGGCGTCAGGGTGCCCTGGTCGCTGGTGTGCATTACCGGCTTTATCCCAAGCATGGTGCCGAACACCGCCGCCGTCTTTGAAACGCGCCCGCCCCTGTAAAGATGGTTAAGGTCGTCCACCGTAAAGACGTGGCAGACGTGCAGCTTGTTCTGCTCCACCCACTCGGCGGCCTTTTCTATCGTAAGGCCCTGCTCCTTCTTTTCCAACGTGTAGTGAAGCAGCAGCCCCTGTCCGAGAGAGGCGGAAAGCGTGTCTATGACGATTATCTTCGCTTCGGGGTGGCGCTCCCGCACCTCCTCGCCCGCCAGACGCGCGGCGTTGTAGGAGCCGGACATGGCGGAGGAAAAGGCGAGATGCAAAATGTCCTTGCCGCTCTCAACTATCCCTTCAAACAGCTCGGCTGCCTCTTTCGGATTTATCTGCTGGGTCACCGGCATGGAGCCGGCCCTCATGCGTGCGTAAAACTCCTTTGGCGGCAGCTCCGGGTCATTGCAGGCGTGGCGCTCTCCGTCCAACTCATAATAGAGCGGAATGACCGGTACGCCGTGCTGGGAGAGATAACTCTCTGGCAGGTCGGCGTTCGTGTCGGTGGTAATAACATATCCTCTTTCGTTTGACATAGGATGTCGCTCCTTCCCAATTGAAACGGGGGCTATCCCCAGAATATTCATTAACTGATTATAGCCTAAAACGGCAGAATTATCAACTACCGGTGCGTTTTCTTTTCAGTTTGGTCACAATTTATTGTTTTGCCCGCGCACATCATACGCCGCCCGCATACAGCGCGTACAACCCGTTCGCTATATCGCGGAATATCGGCGCGGCCCACTCGCTGCCCGATTCCATGCCCTCGGCCAGCACGACTATGGCGTACCTTGGCTCTCGTGCGGGCCAGAAACCGGCGAACCACGCCTCCACCACCTCCGTACCGTCCTCCCGGTAAACTCCCGTCTGGGCGGAGGCGGTCTTTCCTCCCGCGCCGCCGGCCACAGGCATCGCGCCGGTACCGCTGCCCTCCTCCACCACCTGCACCATCATGGCCCGGAGCTTGGCGGTCGTCTCCTCCGTAAACACGCGGTTTTTTACGCAGTCCTCTGTCTCGGTCAGCGCTCCTCCCTCCAAGGTGCCGAGCCACAGCTTTGGCGTCACAGCGTAGCCGCCGTTTGCGATGGCCGCCACCAGCTTCGCCACCTGTATCGGCGTGGCGGAAAGAGTGCCCTGACCAAAGGCGAAATTCGCCACGTCCGCCGGATTGGCCAGCTCGGAAAGGGATTGCAGATGTCCGTCCGCCGTCTCCCACCCGTCGGCAAACACATCCCGCACTCCGAAGCCGAGATTCGCGGCGGCCTCCTGTATGCGCTCCGGCCCCAGGTTCAGGGCAAGATTTATGAAATACGTGTTGCAGGAAAATTTCAGCGCCGTCGCCATGTCTATCTCGTTGTGGCCGTAGGCCCAGTGGCAGGCAAAGGTCTTGCCGTGAACGTCGGTGGAGCCGGTGCAGGTGTATTTCCAGCCGGCGGAGTAGCCCGCGTCAAGGGCGGCACCGGCCACCAGCAGTTTGAAGGTGGAGCCCACGGGCCACGCGGCGAACGCCCTGTTCAGGAACGGCAGCCGGTCGTCGGTCACGGAGGCGGCAAGGTTTCCCACGTCATAGGCGGGACAGGAGGCGGCGGCCAGTATCTCGCCCGTTTTCACGTTCATCACCACGGCGGCGCCGCTCTCCACATGGCTGGCCAGGGCCTTTTCCGCCCGGCGCTGCACCTCCGAATCAATTGTGAGCACCACGCCGTCGGTGGAGTTTTCGCCGGAAAGCGTGAGCGTGGGCACGGTGTTTTTGAGCACGGAGCCCGTCCCGTCCGCCTTGTACGATATGCTCACGCTCCTGCCGTGGGTGCTCAAAAACTCGTCAAAGGCCAGCTCCGCGCCGCAAACGCCCGCGCCGTCGGCCGTGTAACCCAGCAGATGGGCCGCCAGCCCGCCGTCAGCATAGCGTTTGCGCGACTGGAAGGGATAAACTCCGCTTCCGGCCAGCCAGTCGGGCGCGTCGGTCACTGTAAAGGGGACGGCTGCGGCCATTTTCCCGGCGTACTCGGGCGAAAGCGCCGAAAGCCTGGCCTGCGCCTCGCCCTCCATCAGCTGCGGAAACACCACCGCGCTTTCCACCTCCTCTGCGCCCACAAGCGGACGCAGATATCTGTCGTAAATAAACGCCCTTTCGGTCAGCACATTTATGGTTCGGGAGCTTTGCACCTCGGCCGCCTGAGCCAGCGTATCTCCGCTGGAAAGCGACGCCACCCGGGTGAACAACAGACCGAAAACGAGCACCAGCCCGCAGTAAAACGCAATAACGCGCCTGGACATAAAAACGCACCTCCGTCAGGATTGTTGGCGGAGGCGCGGTCGTGTATTCAGGGAACTATTTCCTGTCGTCGGGGTTGGTAAGAAACGCGGCGGAGTCGTCGAATATCTGTCCGTCGGCCACGGCCTGTACGTCGTTTCCGTCGGGTGCGGGTTCCTCCACCACACAGCGCTTGACGATTATCGGCCAGCTGTTAAAGCAGACGATAAAGCCGGTCAGCGAAACCGCCAGCGGAAGGATAGCCAGTATCGTTATCGGGAAAAACAGCACGCAGGGTACGACAATCAGCGCCGCCCACAGCAGGGTGATAAAATTGTGCCCCAGCTCCGCAAACGCCAGCAGCACGGAATTTTTCAAAATGCTGCGGAAGCCAAGCTTCAGCTTTACCACCATGGGCATCATGTAGAAGTTGGCAAACACCAGCGTCAGCATGAAAAACAGCTCTATCCCTATGGGAAGCGCGGCGAAAAAGCCCATATCCGTCTGGGTGGAGTAGAAATTGAACGAAGTGGCCGCCACAAAATAAAGGCACCAGTCCAGCGCCGCGACGCCGAACGCCTGCCGGAAATTCTGCTTGAAACCATCCATGAAGTCGGAGATCAGGAAAACCGGCTTCTCATCCGTAAAGCTGATAAGTATTTTCACCATGCCGGCGGTGGCGGGCCCGACCAGCAGCATACCGGCCAGCGTTGTAAAGAAGGTCAGCCAGACCGGCAGCCCGAGGGAATAAACGGCTATCTCCGCCGCCACGGTCGGTATCCAGAACAGACAGTAAAACAGGTTAAGCAGGATAAGCTTTGTAAACTTGCGGCCAAACAGCTCAAAAAAGTGCGCTATCGGCTTCTTCTGCGGCTCATCCTTGGAAATTCCGGGACCGTCCTTGAGATATCTCGGAGTAAACAGGCCCATTAGTATCCCTCTTTCTGTACCGGCGGCCGGCCGGATAATATAAAAACAGGTACATTATACTATGGATTTCGACAAAATCAAAGGAGTGAGCAGGAGTTAACAGTAAATTTAAAAATAGGCGTATTGACATTTGCCGGGCCGGGACTATAATAAAGTTGTTAGCACTCAATTGCGACGAGTGCCAAATTTGTGGACAGAGGTGTTCTATATGGCAAAGCGGCAGTTCAAGGCCGAGTCTAAGCGGCTGATGGATCTTATGATAAATTCCATCTACACCCATAAGGAAGTATTTTTAAGGGAGATCATCTCCAACGCCAGCGACGCGCTGGACAAATATTATTTTGAGGCGATAAAGGGCGGCGAGACCGGCGTTTCCCGCGGCGACCTGAAAATTTTTATTAAGGCCGACAAGGACGCCCGCACTCTGACCGTCTCCGACAACGGCTGCGGCATGACGAAGGACGAGCTCTGCGACAACCTGGGCACCATCGCGAAAAGCGGTACGGGCGAGTTTCGAAGCGAGCACGCGGATGAGTCCGACGCGGAGATAATCGGCCAGTTCGGCGTGGGCTTTTACTCCGCCTTTATGGTCAGCCGCCGCATAGTGGTAAAAAGCCGCGCCTACGGCGGCGACGAAGCCTGGCAGTGGGAGAGCGAGGGCGTGGACGGCTACACCGTCGAACCCTGCGAGAAAGATTCCCACGGCACCGAGGTCACGCTTTACCTTTCCGACGATCAGGAGGACGAGGATTACAGCCGCTTCCTCGATCAGTACACCCTTCAGAGCCTGGTCAAAAAGTATTCCGACTACATCCGCTTCCCGATAATCATGGACATGACCCGCAGCCGCCCGAAACAGAGGGCCGAGGGCGAGGACGCCTCCAAGGAGCCGGAGTGGGAGGACTACACCGAGGCGGTCACCCTCAACAGCATGGTCCCCATCTGGCGCAAGGGCAAGGGCGAGGTGACAAAAGAGGAGTACGCCGAGTTTTACAAGGGCAAGTTCTCGGACTGGGAGGACCCGCTCCGTGTGATAACCGCCCATGTGGAGGGCGCCGTCACCTACGACGCGCTGCTGTTCCTGCCCTCCAGCCTGCCCTTCGACTACTACAGCAAAAACTACGAGAAGGGCCTTTCCCTTTACTGCAACGGCGTGATGATAATGGAGAAATGCGCCGAGCTGCTGCCCGACCACTACGGCTTTGTGCGCGGCGTGGTGGACAGCGAGGATTTCTCCCTCAACATCAGCCGCGAGGTGCTGCAGCACGACGGCCAGCTCAAGCTCATCGCCAAAAAGCTGGAGCAGAAGATAACCTCCGAGCTCGAGAAAATGCTGGAGGAGGAGCGCGAGGCCTATGAGAAATTCTTCGGCGCGTTCGGGCTGCAGCTAAAATACGGGCTTTACAGCGACTACGGCGCCCACAAGGACGAGCTTAAAGATCTGGTGCTGTTCCATTCGGTGGCCGAAAACAAGCTGCTGACCTTCAAGGAATATACGGCGAAGATGCCGGAGGGCCAGAAGTATATCTATTACGCCTGCGGAGCGACGGCGGCGAAGGTCGCCTCCCTGCCCCAGACCGACGCCATACGGGAAAAGGGCTGGGACATACTCGCCATGACGGACGATGTGGACGAGTTTGCGGTCAAGGTGCTGCGCGAATACGACGGCCACGAGTTCAAATCCGTCTCCGACAGCGACCTTGGCCTTGAGACGGAGGAGCAGAAGGCCGAAATAGAGCGGGAGACAAAGGACAACCGGCCCCTGCTGGACGAGATGCAGAAGGCGCTGGACGGCAAGGTCAAGGCGGTGCGCCTGTCCGCCCGGCTTAAAAAGCACCCGGTCTGCCTTGTGGCGGACGGCGACCTCTCCATGGACATGGAAAAGGTGCTCAACGCCATGCCCACCGACCAGCATGTGCAGGCCGAGCGCGTGCTCGAAATAAACGCCGACCATCCGGTGTTCAAGGCTCTGACGGCATCGTCCGGCGACAGCGAAAAGGTGGCCCGCTACGCCAGGCTGCTGTACGACCAGGCGCTGCTCATCGCCGGCATGACCATAGACGACCCGGTGGCCTTTTCCTCCGATATCTGCGAGCTTATGGCCAAATGACCGGCAACTGAATACGAAAACGCTGCGCGGCGGGGCCCTCTTGCGGATTTTTTCGCGGAGGTGAGCCCCGCCGCTTCTTCCATTTCCCGTGGCCCTGTGCTATAATTATAAATCAATTACAGAATCGGATGTGAGCTGAATGAAAAAACTGCTGGCCCTGCTTTTGGCCGCGCTGCTGCTGTTTGCCGCCGGGTGCTCCGCGATAGAAAACGCCGCCCGCGGCGCGCTGGATTCCGCGGTGAGCGAGGCCGTCTCCGGCGCGCTTTCGGAGCTGGACGAGAGCTTTATGTACGACGAGCCGTATTCGGCGGAGAGCGCGGAGGAGCCCTCCGAAAGCCTGCCGGAGAGCGCGGAGGAAAGCTCGGTTTCGCCCAAAAAGCGGGAGGAAACGCCGCCGCCCGACGCCGAGGCGGCCGCCATAGACGAGGCCGGCGCCTACACCGCAAAGGACGACGTGGCGCTCTATATCCACACCTACGGCAAGCTGCCGGGCAACTTCATAACGAAAAAGGCGGCCCGGTCGCTGGGCTGGGAGGGCGGTTCGCTGGAGCCATATTCGCCGGGCAGCTGTATAGGCGGAGACGTGTTCGGCAACTACGAGGGCCTGCTTCCAAAGGCGGAGGGCCGCGTCTGGTATGAGTGCGACATAGACACCCTTGGGGCCAAAAGCCGCGGAGCAAGGCGCATAGTTTTCTCAAGCGACGGGCTTGTTTACTACACCGGCGACCATTACGAGAGCTTTACCGAGCTTTACGGAGGCTGACATGGGACGTATTTATATTGACGCCGCAAAACTTGATGAGAAAGAGAGCGCCCAGGACGAGCTGGCTGCAGCCTTCGGCTTTCCCGGGTACTACGGGCGGAATCTGGACGCGCTGGCGGACTGCCTGGGCGAGATAGGTGAGCCGACCGAGGTGGTGGTGGAGGGCAGGCTTCCCACCGGCGGCTACGCTGAAAAGGTTCGGGCCGTGCTCACGGACTGCGCGAAGGAAAACGCCTGTCTGACGCTGCTTTTCCCGGACGAGGAGGCCGAAAGGCTGGCCGCGCCGTTTTTTGAGACCATGGAGCCGCCCGTGCTCAAAAGCTACCCCACAAAGAACAAAAAGCAGCTGGCCGTGCTCAGGATAATTGCGCGACAGTTCCAGCCCGGCCGCACCTACACCGAGCCGGAGGTGAACGCCATCCTCGCCCCCGTAAATTACGACCATGTGACCCTGCGTCGCCTGCTGGTGGTTCACGGCTTTCTGGCGCGCATGCGCGACGGCTCGGCCTACTGGCGCTCCACCGGTGACGGCGGGGAGGCCTCCCCCGCCCCAACGCTTTAAAACGCGGCGTCCCGACAAAACAGCGCGAATTATGGCAAACAATTTGGTGATTGGCCCTTGACTTTGCGCCCGCCTCTTGTTATAATAAATATCGCGCTTTGGTTATGCGGCAGTGCTGGAACTGGCAGACAGGCACGTTTGAGGGGCGTGTGTTTTATGACGTACGGGTTCAAGTCCCGTTTGCCGCACCAAGTAAAGAGAGCTGATGGATGGCTTAGCTAAGCCGTTTATCAGCTCTTTTTTTACTGTTTTTATTGTGATTTCCGTTTGTTTTCCGTTTATTGCTCAAAAAACTGATAAAAGTAAGCCGTGGAGACAGGACAAACGCGCCCGCTCCACGGCTTTTTTGTTGTGCCGCTCTATGCTTGCTTTTTACTAAAGTCGAGAACGTCCGCCACGGCCTCACTCTCTGCCGCCTGTGCAGCTTCAAGAGAATGAGCGTAGATGTTCAGTGTTGTACTGGTCTGACTGTGGCCGAGAGCTGCCGAGACTGTTCTCACGTCCGTTCCGTTAGATATAAGCAGTGTGGCGTTAAGATGCCCTTACGGTATAATTACGACAAACCGGAAAACGCCCGTATATCAAGGGATTTGAGGGTTTAAGCCTTGTTTTTGATCCTTTTCCAAAAGCAAAAACAGGCAGCAAAATTACCGTTAAGGAGGGCGATGTTATATTAACGACAAAAATTTAATATGGATTGAGTGGTTCGGATAGCGTATTCGGATGCACTCAAAACGCAAGGCGTTTCATTTTTGAAAGAAGATGAAGCGCCTTTTTTGCGCCCAAAATCAAATGGAAATCAGGAGGTACTATATGCCAGATACAGACACCCCGAAGAAGCGAGGTGAAAAGTCTGCGAGAATACAGCCGGAGACAGCACCGAAAAATGAGGTCATAGTTAATTTGCCGCTTTCCGAGCTGCACGATTTTCCGAACCACCCCTTCAAGGTGCGGGATGATGATGCCATGCAGGAAACCGCCGAGAGCATCCGGCAATACGGCGTTCTTGTTCCGGCTATCGTTCGCCCCCGCGAGGACGGCGGGTATGCAGAACCTCATTCGCATTGACAACGCGCTAAACGGTATGGCGGAGCGCAGGCACAATGTGGAGGATAAGCTGGAAAATCTGCAAGCGCAGGTGGAGGCGGCAAAGGCTCAGATTGGGAAACCGTTCCCGCAGGAGGATGAATTAAAGCAGAAATCCGCACGGCTGATCGAGCTGGACTCGGAGCTGAACATGGACAACAAAGGCGCTCCGGCAAAAGAGGATATTGTCGCCAAGAGCGCCAAGCCCTCTGTGCTGGACAAGCTGAAAAGACCGCTTCCACAGCGAAGTACTGAAAAGAACATGAAACAGCATGAGGAGGAACGCTGATGAAATCCGATTCTAAAAATGAAAAACCTGTCGTTGGCATTGCAACCTACGCCAACGGCGAAAAAGATGTGTTTACCAACGCGGACAGATTTATCAAGACGATTGCGAAGTAGCTGCCAGATCACAGCTCCTCCGGCTTCGCGTTCCGGGTGATAAATGCTGACCCGGCGACACGAAAAGCCATTGACGATCTGGTTTACGGCGAATACGGAGAACAAAATCCGCATGACCTGACTTATTACGAACAGAACGAGAGGCGCAATAATATGAACCTGACAATTCGCCCGCTGGAAAAGGGAGAAAAAAACTACACCTACACGCAGGATGCGGAGATATTGCAGGCTTCCGGCTGCATCGGACACCTGCGTGTTGACATGGATTCCACCGGTACCGGCTTCTTTTCCTCATGGGACAACCATACGCCGGAATTGAATGATGCGATATTTAAAAAGGAATTTGATGATGTAATTGACTCCCTTCGTTATGATGAGCGCTATGGCGGGATGCTCAAAAACCGCAGCAGCTTGGCGGCTTACTGCTATGCCCGCCCTGATAGCGCCATGACCGATGATAATCGCAATTTCGGTTTTCGGGTCGATACCGAGCAGCGTTCCTATATGCTGCGGCTGAACCCCAACCGCGGCGAGTATGCGGCATATTGCTATGCGTATGACCGCGAGATGCTGGAGAAGCATTTGACGCAGGCGCAGCAGCTTACCGTGCTGATGGTCGAACCGGGCAAAGAACCGTA
>CAYONL010000058.1:0-11527 GCA_964405305.1 uncultured Oscillospiraceae bacterium
GCAAAAACACCCTTCGCACTCGCGTGCTGAAGGGCATTTTTCGACAGGCTGAAAGATACCGGAAGCCGGTATCTTTTTGTTTTGCTTATTAGTCTTTTTCGGCGCCGGGGAACTCGTCCTTCGCCAGCAGGGAACAGGTCATCGCCGCGGCGAGAGTGGAGAGTGTCTCCGCGTCCACCGAGAGCCCGCCGGTCAGCCACTCCCTGTATAAATTGTAGACGCCCGACGATATGTATATGTGCCGGGCAAGAAATTCGGGCGAGAGCTTTGTTTCCGGGCTTATGTAGCGGTCGCTTTCAAGTATGTCGGAATAGGCGGCGGCCAGCTTTTTCTGCAAGTCCCCAAGGCCGTTCGAGCAGACAAGCGCCGCGTAAAACAGCCTGTCCTCGCTGAGAAAATCAGCCAGGCTCCGCAGAAAGGGCTTTGGGTCAGAATAAAAGCTGTGCAGCCCGCCCGGCAGCAGCTCTCGCAGTTTGGCTGTAATGTCGTCCTCTATCTGTTCGGCCACAGCGCGTGTGTCCTGATAATGGGCATAAAAAGTGCCGCGGTTTATCTGCGCGCGTTTGACTATGTCTGTCACAGTTATGCGGTCGATTTCCTTTTCGACCCAAAGCTCCACAAAAGCTCGCCTTATCAGCATGCGTGAACGGATAGAACTTTTATATTCCGCACGTTCTCCCATATTTACCTCACTTTAAAAACATTGTCTATCAAAAATTTGTTCACATTTGTACAAATTATATGATATATGTTCAATTTTGTACAAAACAACATCATTTTGATGATTGAATGAGCTATTGATGCTGATTATAATACTGATAGAGATAAAAATCAATACGCGGTATAATATTGTTCAATATTAACAATAGCGGTTGCCGAGTGTTATTTTTATGTCGGTCAATATAAGGAACGCCGGCGTCGGTTTGGCGGATGTAGCGGCTTTGCTCCGGAAGCTGGCGCATGGCGAAAGTTCCTTATTTGATATGGTTTGAGAAGTTCAAATTTAGGAGGTCAGTATCAATGGATTTTAGCGGATTGATTGCCTATTGGAATCCAGAAGTGTTTATTGAGTCCATCAGCACATGGGTCAGCGAAATTGCTATCAACAAAGTCGTTGTCCTTATCATGATGATTTTCATGCTCGTCGGCGCTATCGACCGTATCCGTGGCAACAAGCTCGGATATGGCGAGCAGTTCGAGGAAGGATTCAACGCCATGGGTTCTCTGGCCATCGCTATGGCCGGCGTCGTGGCTGTTGCCCCGATCCTTTCCCTGGTGCTGCAGCCCATCATCGGGCCGCTCTACAACCTGCTTGGCGCGGACCCCGCAATGTTTGCGACCACCCTGCTCGCTTGCGATATGGGCGGTTATCCTCTTGCCATGCAGTTGGCTGCCAATGAGACCATCGGTAACTACGCCGGCCTCATCCTCGGCACCATGATGGGCCCGACGATCGTCTTCACGATCCCTGTCGCCCTCGGCATCATCGACGCGAAAGACCGTCCGTTCCTCGGAGCCGGTACTCTGGTCGGCCTCATCACCATTCCGATCGGCTGCATCGCCGGCGGACTTGTCATGAACACCACCCAGTATAAGATCGGCATCGTCGAGATCCTTATGAACCTTATTCCTGTTGTTATCATCGCCGGCCTCATCGCTGTTGGCCTTTGGTTCAAACCCGCCAGCATGATGAAGGGCTTTGATAAATTCGGCACTGGCGTTACCATTTTCATCACCGCTGTTACCGCTATCGCTGTTTTCGAGTACAACACCGGCATCATGCTCCCGTTGTTTGACATCATGGTCGATGGCGAGAAGGAGATCAACGGTGGCGTCAATCCTCTGGAGAGCGGACTTCTCGTCTGCGGCCAGATCGCCATCATGCTGATCGGTGCTTATCCTATGGTTAAGTTCATCACCGATAAATTCGGCTCTGCCCTTGAAAAAGTCGGTAAGGCCCTCGGAATGAACAAGGCTGGTTCTGCTGGTCTGGTTGCTAACCTCGCCAACAACATCGCCATGTTCAACATCATGAAGGACATGAACCCGAAGGCGAAGATCCTGAACTGCGCTTTCGCCGTTTCCGCCGCGTTCACCTTTGGTGACCACCTCGGATTCACCGCTGCGAACAACGCCGACATGATCTTCCCGGTTATCGTTGGCAAGCTGGTTGCCGGTATCACCGCCGTCATCCTTGCTAACGTTATGGCTCCCGCACTGCTCACCAAGATCCCTGCGGAGTCCATGGGCGAGCCCGAAGCGGCTGCTGAATAATCTCAGCAATACTTATTGATAAAGCAAAGGCCAAGGCAAAGGTTATGCCGGGCTTTTCGGAGCCGCTACCGGAGTCCGGACCAAAACATGGCCTTTGCCGGGCAGCGATGCTGGTCGTTTCCGGCAACGTTTTGCAAAACCACTTGAAGCGTTATGTGGCTTCAGGAATAGAGGGGAAGGGCGTGCTGCGGAGCGCGTCCTTTCCTTTTTATATTTTAAGAGAGTATTTTCTCATAATTATGTTTTTGGTAATAGAAAAGACGTGATTATTCGGTATAATAAATGGCATGGAAACAACTATGCCGTGTAGAAAGGGAGGCGATCACAGTGCCGTTAAAAACAGACAGCGCGGCGTTGGCGATGGTGATGCAGCTTTTGGATATGGAGAACACCACAAAACCAAGGCTGCAAACTTTGCCCAAAAAACCGCCGTTTGGCGACTTCCCTGAGGTAAAGCAGGCTTTTCCGAGAGCGAGGCCGGAGGAGAAGGGCGTGTCGCCGGAGACGGTGGCGGCATATATCGACGCTTTGCGAAACGATAAAAGTCTGTGTAATCACTCTCTCATGCTGATAAAGGACGGCGCCGTTATAGCGGAGGCTGATTTCGGCGACTATGATCACAGGATCTGGCACGTAACTCACTCCGAGTGCAAAAGCATAACAGGTCTTGCCATAGGTATGCTTATTGACGAGGGAAAACTGACGCTGGACAGCCGGGTGGTGGATATTTTCGCCTCCCGACTGACAATGTTCTCGCTGGCGCAGCTTACACTGAAAAATCTTACGGTGCGCCATCTGCTGACAATGACCTCGGGCCTTGAGTTCAACGAGGCCGGTGCGGTAACGGAGACGGACTGGGTGCGCTGCATACTGGATTCGCCGGTTAAAAGCGAGCCGGGAAAGGTTTTCAGTTACAACAGCATGAACACCTATATGCTCTCCGCCATCATCAAGGAGATCACGGGCAGTGGACTGATGGAGTACCTGCGCCCGCGTCTGTGGGAGCCGCTGGGGATAGAGAAGATATACTGGGAGACATGTCCCAAAGGAATAGAGAAGGGCGGGTGGGGCCTGTTCATCTGTCCGGAGGACATGGCGAAGGTCGGCTGGCTGGTCATGCAGGGCGGACGCTGGAATAATGAGCAGATAGTGTCCGAGAAGTGGTTGGAAATGGCCACGGCCCGTCAGGTTGAGACGCCGGTGGAGCTTTGCGGCTATGATTATGGCTATCAAATATGGAGCGGCCGGAAGGAGCGCAGCTTTCTGTTCAACGGAATGTTTGGGCAAAACGTGCTGAGCTTTCCGGACACCGGGTTTATGGCCGTTACAAACGCCGGAAACGACGAGCTGTTTCAGGGCAGCGGATTCTTTAAAACTACGACTGAATTTTTCAGCGCTGGGTATGCGCCGGAGCAGCCGCCTGTTCCGTACGACGACGCGGGAACGGAAAAGCTTCGCGCCTTGCTGAGTGAAATAAAGGAGCTTCCGCCAAGGCCTGAGAAAAAGCAGGAAATGGCGCCGGTAAAGCGCAGCTTCTGGGATATATTCAAGAAAAAGCAAATCGCCGCCTCTGCTGATATTGAACAGCCGAAACCTGCCCTGCCGCCGGAGTGCATGAAGTATGCCGGGCGCTTTTACCTTATGAACAGCGAGGGGACAGCCGCGGTGGGCCTTATGCCGTTGCTGATGCAAGCGCTGCAAAACAACTACACAAGAGGGCTTAGAAGTGTTGGCTTTGAGTGTACGCCGGATACGTTTACCGTTCTAATAGGGGAGCAGGACGTCATATACAGGCTTCCTGTCGGTTTCGCGGAGCCGCGCTATGCGGATCTTGATTTCCATGGGGAGCCTTACCGGGTGGCGGTTCGCGGGAAATTTGCCGTGGATGAGGACGATACGCCTGTGCTCAAACTCCGCATATCGTTTCTCGAAACTGCAAGCATACGCATGCTCAAGCTGTTTTTTGATGGGGACAGCATTACGCTGGAGTGGGATGAGCGCCCGGGCAGCCCCTACGCTATGACGGCGGTGGAGACGCTGCGTGATATGCTGCGTCAAAATCCCATCGCTGGCACCATAGCCGGAAGCATAACTAAGGACAGGGGCTATCTGGATTACCTTATTACACGGGCGACAAGGCCGACGGTAAGAGGCAAGCTTGTAAAATGAACCGTCAGGGTGTATCGGCGCAGCATCAGCACAAAACATTTGTCCCACACATAAGTTTCAGACGTACCAGGGCGGCCACCGTTATATAACAGCGACCGCTCTGGTACTTTGATATGGTTGAGAAGATGTACTCTTATTCAGGGGGCCGCGGTTCAGCCGAGCAAAGTTATGTAATGATCGAAGTTGGGATCGCTCATATACTCTTTGCCGAGGAGGGCGCGGTCAAGACCATACTGCCAGTAGAGGTCGTGCTCTTTTCCGTTCGCGATCTGAACGAGGGACCAGGCGCACCAATAAGTGCAGTACAGGAAGCGGTTTATGAAAACACGGGCGCGCTGCTCTTCGGTGGGTTCGCCGTCAAAGTAGGCTTTCAGGAAGATCTCGATAGCCTTTTTGTCAAGCAGGTTTTCGGTGAGCACGCCGCTGACATCGTAGTAAGGATCGCCGGTGCCGCCGTATTCCCAGTCGATGAGCTTCATTTCGGTGCGGTCATACATGAAGTTTTCGGCCAGCACGTCGTTGTGGCAGGGAGCCTGGGAAGGAGGATTTTTGGCATAGGCGTCGCGGATGCGGACAACGTTTTTATAAATGGCATCCCAGCCTTCATAGCGGTCGGTGTACTTCTTGTTTTTAAGGATCTCCATATATTCGTCGATGCCGGCAACGGGGCTGAACTTTCCGGCAAACTCGATGCCGCTGTTGTGCAGTGAGTTGAGCAGTTTTCCGGCATGCTGGAGCACATCAGCGTCTTTCTGGAAGTCCTCGATGTGCAGGGTGGGCATTTTTACAAACTCAACGAGCTGAGAACCGGTGTCTGCGTCGAAGTAATAAACTTCGGGCGCTATGCCGATGCCGGAGGCCATGGTGCTGTTGTGCTTTTCGCCCTTGCGGCTGATGAACTCGCCGGTACCGCGGCCAGCAAGCCTCATGACAACGACCATACCATCCTCGAAAATGATCTTAAAGCTTTTGTTGGTAAGTCCGCCGGCCAGGATCTCCACATTGGCGACCTTCCTTTTAAGAACTTTGCTCGCCAGTCCCAACAGATCCATAAAGTCTTCGATCTCGTCGGCTCTTAAAATACTCCAAAAATTCTTCTTGTTTTCGTTGTCCATGTCGCTGTGCTCCTTCTGTTTTTTTGTTGTCTCTGCTTTGCACCATCATGATAACCCTTTGTGCTAGACAAATGTCAACCAAAAGATTTTCAGATGTTTTGCATAACGAAACGGAAGAAAAATGGTCAGTATTACAGGATGTCTTTTTGAGCACGGCAGTATATAATGAGGAGAAAAGGCGGTGAAATGAATGGAAGACGATTATTTGTCTATTACGGAGCTTGCAAAGCTCAGAAAAGTGACCAGCGAGACTTTGCGGTATTACGATCGGATAGGCCTGATCAAGCCTGCGTACATTGATCCTGAAACAAGGTATCGCTACTATTCGGTGCGGCAGTGCGAGAAACTGGGCGTGATTCGGGAGCTGCGTGAACTCGGCATGTCGGTGGACGAGATAAAGGATTACTTTGATGACTGCAACCTCAGGAAATCCATACGGATGCTGTCGGAGTATTACTCAAAGCTGCAGGAGGACATTGAGCACAAGCTGTTTTTGTGCCACACGATAGCGCGCAAGCTGTCATTTATGGGGGAACTCACCTCTCTTAAAGAGATAGATCACCCATGTATGCGCTATTTTGAGGAGAGAAAAATCATAACCTTTGGGGAACCGGCGGGAGGGCCAAAGGAGCACGTGTATGCTCTGACAAAGCTGGAGTCGTACCTCAATCAAATAGCGCCCATCCTTGCGACGGACTGCGTGGGAGTATACGCCGGCGAAGAACTGCTTGAAAAAAGTGAAAACTATATACGCGCCATACCCATGCTTTTCGTCGATAAGAATGCGGTACAGTCGGAATACATGCACAGCGTGCCCGCGGGATATTATCTGTGCGTAGCCTATCACGGTGGAAGGCTTGAAAAGTACGACCCGTGCTTTGAAAAGGCAAAGGAGTATATTAAAGAAAATAACCTTATTATAGCGGGAGAAATATATCAAATTTATAAGATAGACGTGACGATGACGAATGACCGTAGCGAGACGCTTTTGGAAATACAGATACCGGTCACCGTGGCGGAAGGGGCAAAGGTACCGGCGCTTGAGTCGAATAAGAAGGAAAGCGGCCGCGCGGTGCTTCTTACGGGGTTAGATTCATAATTTTTTGGATACAGCGAAAAACCTATTGACATTGGTGCAACACAAGGGGATAGAGTTATATACAGAAAATCTCCCAAACGCTTCCGCAGCGTGCGCTCGCCCGATGACCCGGAAGGGATCGATCAGACGGCGCAGGACGGTGGATAGCATCTGAGAGATGAATATGGATACTATATGTACTATTTAAGGATTCTTAAGTAACCTTAATAAACACAGACGATGCGGTCTGCGCAAAATTTGTAGCTTATCAAAATCGGCGCCTTAGGGCGTACCGAAAGAGCAATTGGATCCTGACCGCATACACGTTGTGCCTATAGAAAGAAAGCAAAGTGCCAAGCTCAAAGCGTTGATCGAAGACGCCGTTTGGGAGGGGCCGGGCAGGCGAAATATGAGCCTGACCTTATACCAGCACAATGCTTTACGGAAGTTTACAAGTCACATTTATGTGAATGGATGGTTACCAATGGCAAAGCATGACAGCGCGTTGCTGTTGTGGATGGGGCCATCCGAGATTAAGCGTATGATAAGCCTGCCGCATGGGACAAAAAACGAACCATGCAAAATGAACCTAAGACTTCCAGGTTCATTCAGCGCCAATGTCATGCGGGCAAGTTGGCAAACACCCTTTGCCTATTCCCATTAACCCGGAGATTCCGGTTGATATTTCGTGTCACCTGGCATGACTCCATGTCGGCAGCTATGTGCCCGCCGGCAAGAGAGCCATATCCGCGCCAAGCGCTGCGCCATAAAACGCGCGGGAAACAGGCGAAAACATTGGCAGATATCGGCGCGCCACTGCGGTGTGTCAACGATCAAGCTCGCTCGACATTACGGAAAAGCGGCGGCCCAGAGGGTTGGTTCTGATTTATAAGAGCAGATTACGGCCCTCTGTAATATTGTTCTTGTTCTGGCGCTTACTCCCGCTGAGTGTCTTGCGTTTTCTGACCTGCAGTCCATTGATGAGCGCCAGAACAAGTAAAAAATCCGAGCCGGATGTATGACGGCGAATCTCACTTGGCAAAAGACAAACAAATTAATATTTATGATGACGGCGCTTTGCTGCAATAAAATACAATTTCGCGCCGCGCACCATGCTCTCACTGTGCCGACAAAGGTGTAACGGTTAAAGACCGATATCCCTATGTCTGATAAACTGCACCCAAAATGCAGGTATTACCGTACCAAAAAAACGCCTGCGCAGCGCCGTCCAAAGCGCGTGGCGAAGGTTATCGCTGAATTTATAAAAAGGTCGGTAAGTTGAGAAAGTGCAGATTTTGGAAACTATAATAATAGCTTTTACCATTATAGCACCAGAAGTTTTAAAATCAAGTTTTATTCAGATTTTTTTAAACTTTTTTAACTGCAACTGGGTAAATTCTTGCGCTTGCTTGTAGGGGCGTTTGTGCCTGCACGTATCAGCGTGATTATTTAAAAAACAAGTAAGGGGGATATTCATGTTTAAAGTCGTACAGGAAAACAAGAACGGTTACGTGGAGTTCATGAAAAAGCTGATCTCCATCAAGTCACTGACTTGTCAAGAGGAGGAACTGGCGAAATTCCTGTTGAAAGAGTTTCAGGATATGGGAGTGGACGAAGCCTTTATCGATGGCGCCGGCAACATGGTGGCGATCGTTCGAGGCGAAGGCAAGGGCCCGAACATCCTGCTCAACGGACATATGGATGCCGTTCCCGAAGGAAACCTGGACAACTGGGCGCCCTATGATCCCTATAAAGCGGAGATCGTAGACGGCAACCTTATCGGCAGGGGCATCGACGACCTGAAGGGCGGACTTGCCGCTCAGATCTACGCTTACAAGGCGATCGTTGAGCGCGTCGTCAAGAAAGGCAAAAAGCTGCCCGGCGACCTTATATTCCTCGCCGTTGTGCAGGAGGAGCCGGCCGAGATGTTTGGCATGGAGTACTTCTTTGAGCACACCATGAAGGAGAAGAACATAAAGGCCGACCTCGTTTACCTGGCCGAGCCGTCCTCCAATGATCTGGCCATCGGTCAGAGGGGCAAAGTGGAGCTGGTGGTCAAGACCTTTGGCCGCTGCGCTCACTCCTCCCAGCCGCAGGAGGGCGTCAATGCACTTGAGCACATGGTGCCCATCCTTCAGGACATTTTCAGCCACACGGGCATAGAGCTGCACTCCGACGTGAACGGCCGGACGCCGATAACTGTCACGAACTGCATAGTAAAGCCCGGCGGCACGCTCAGCGTCATCCCGGACGAGTGCGAAATATCCATAGACAGGCGTTATTCCGCCGACCAGACGCTTGAGGATCTGTTGGACGAGTTTAAAGCCATTTTCAAGCGCCTTTCCACCTCCTATCCGGAGTTCAAGGCCACCGTGGAGCCCAGAGTCTATGAGGAGACCTCTTGGACAGGCTACACGCACAAAGTTAAAAAATTCCATCCCGCGTGGGATACCGGCGTCGAGAACGAGTATGTTCAGAAATCGTTTAAAGCCCTCCGCGCCCTGGGCCAGAACCCCAGCCCGAAGTATTGGAAGTTCGGCACGGACGGCGGCATGACCTGCGCCCTCCACGGGATACCGACCATAGGCTATTCGGGCGCCGAGGAGAAGTGGGCCCACCAGCCGAAGGAGCAGGTCAACATCGATGAGATGATGAAAACTTACGAAGGCTATATCGCGATGCTCGCGGAAATATATGGCATTGACCCGGCAAATTTTAACTAATTAAGGAAACGGAAGAGGTAGAGTGTTATGGAGAAGTCGAGACCGAAAAGACCAATAGTTGCGTTCGTTATTATGATCGCGCTGGCGTTGGCGTTTTATGCCCTGAGCTTTGTAAATTTCCCCTCGCTGGCGATCCTTCCCGACTACGGTACGTGGATGCAGCAATGCGCCGACGGAAACATTTTCGCAAAGATCTGCTACGTGTTCAGTGACTGGGGTGACCCCACCTATCAGAAAACCGCGCTGGGCGGCATATTGATGATCGCGGGCTGCATCATAGCCCTGTACACCGGCAAAAAATCAAAATGCACCTTTGGCGTGTCCTATGGCACCGGAATGTTCTTCCCGATCCTTGCCGCGCAGCTCATCGCCAGCGCCGGCAGCGTGTTCCTTTATTACGGTATCTTCGCCACCGAGGGCGTGTCCTTTGTTCCCTCCTTTATCGCGATAGCGAGCTTTACGCCGGCCATCGTGCTCCAGTACGGCAAGGAGTGGTACAAGGTCCTGACCGCCGGAGTGCTGGGCGTATTCCTGGGCTGCCCGTTCGCGTTCTTTATCAATCAGCACTTCGCCGCGCCGTGGGGCCTGCCGGGCGCTGTTGCCTGGGTAACTCCTATGATCGTCAGCGGATTTGTCGCCATAGAAGTTTGCCGCTTCCTGCCCTGGATGAACAAACAGGCCTCCGACCCCGAGGTTCCGGAGACCGTTAAGGATGCCGCTCCCGCCCTGGGCGCGCCGAACGCCCCTGTAATGAACAACGAGTGGTTCATAAAGCGCGTGTTTGCGGACTTCACCGAGCCTGTGTTTTACGGCAACGAGCTGGCCGGCCTGCTCTTCATTCTCGGCGGCGTCATATCCATATTCCTCAATCCCGCCAACCCCGGCTACGGCGACGGCAACGTTTACCTCGTTATCGTGGCCTCCCAGATACTGGCATCCGCCATCGGCATCTTCCTCTATTGGCACAGGTACTATGAGCTGGGCTGGTACAACACCTTTGTGCCTGTCGCGTCGCTCACTCCGGCCTTTGTCCTGTTCTACGGCACCGACCTCTATGTGGTCGTCGTCGGAGCCATCGTGGGCGCCGTGTTTATGCCTCCGGTCGCTGACTGGATAGCGAGAAGCCTTGGCGGAAAATTCCACGGTTACATATATATGGGGAGCGCCGGGAACTGGAAAAACCAAGTTCGTTCTGGCGCGTTGTGTATTAATGTATATACTGGCCGGGAAAAAGATCCTAATTACTGCGCCAACGAATAACGCAGTAGAACAAACGCTGTATGGCGTGCTATCGGTTCTGGAGGAGGCCAACGTCCCTTTGGATGGTATTTTACGGCTTGGAATAGCCAGCGCAGAATTTGTGGAAAGATATCCGTCGTTGTGTGAAGATACAGCGCTTGCAAAGCAGCTTTCCGATGTTGCCAACCAAATCACAGTTACACGAAACCAAATTGCCGAAAACGAAGAACTGATAAAGCTGTTACCGGGAGCTGCCCGATGTAAAACGTTTGAATGCGGCTTGATGCAGTGTTCTGAAAGCCTGCCACTTGCTTTTGCTGAATTAAGAGAATTATTACTGCAGGAAAAAGAAACTGAGAATATAATCACACTTTTGGGTGGAAAACGTACGCTCTGCGTTGAGAAAATTGAACAACTTAAAAAAGAAAGCGTGAAATCCGCAAACAATGTCAAAGAATTGAACGCAAAGGTCAGGAAGTACGGCGGGAGGATCTGGAAGGCTCTGGCGCCTAAGCTTTTCGAGCGATATATTTTGGAGCTGAAAATTGCGGTAGAAAAAGCCGGGGTTCTTGACGTAGAGGAAAAAGAGCAGAGAAAACTACTGGAAGAGAATGTCTCAGCGACGCAGAAACAAACTTATGAATTAGAGAAGCAGCACCTTGCGATTCGCAGTTGCAAAAGCAAAGTAGTTGAAACAACTGTATTTTGGGATAAGCTTAATTCGGTTGCCAGGCAGGTGGTAAACACCGATGACTTGGATGCTGCATATAAACGCATAAATGATCTGCTTGCCGAGGGGCAGCATCGTCTGGAAGGAGCGGCCATTAAGTATGCAAAAATGCAGGGGCTATCGGAACAAACGCTGCTATCAAGGCATAGGCATAGGTCGTAACTTCTTTTCCGAAGCGGTCAATTATCGCGTCCATAAG
>CAYONL010000059.1:0-11526 GCA_964405305.1 uncultured Oscillospiraceae bacterium
TTGTCAGGTGGTCAGGGCCCGCTTTGCGGATCACTTGCTCTCCCAGCTGAGCTACGCCCCCATATATTTGTTAGTCATTAGTCGCTGGTCATTAGCAGGAACGGGATTCGCGTTGCGGAACGCTTACTATTCCTACCGAACCACGCCCCTTAAAGACAGCTTAGTCATTATATCATGGGAGATTGAGAAATTCAAGTGTAAAGTAAAAAAAGCGCAACTTTTTTCGACGTTCTTAATTTACAAAGCAAATCTTTTATTAGTCCGGCGCTTGTGGTATAATAATAAGGGGTGATTATATGAATGCTATGGGTGAGGCGCTGTCAGTGCTGCTTTCAATGGCGCTGCCAATCATCATAATAGTAATACTTGTTGTTGTCAAGGCGGTGCGTTCTTCGTCGTCGGCGGGCGGCACTGAAAAAGAGATGCGGCCTATGAATCCGGGGGATCTTTTCCATCGGGAAGGGCGCGGCGAGGCGAGAAACACAAACCGGGTTCCGTACACTTACTCCAGACAGGTTAATGAGATACATAGGGGAGACCAGGAGGAGGAGTACCACCACCGCATGGATCAGCTCAAAAATCTGTACGAAAGCGGCATGATGGAACGGGACGAGTACAATGACCGCCGCAACCTTATAGAAGAAGATTATAGAAATGGCCGCCAGCTTTGACGGAATAAACCGCCCCGTATGACAAACGGGGTATTTTTTTAGGGAGGCCGGGGCAATGTTTGACTGTACGCTGGAGTATCCGAAAGAGAAGCCGGAGCTTTACGCCATGCTTTGCGAGCAGATGGGCGGTCTTGCGCAGGGAGAAAGGCGGATGATCCCAAATCTGGCCAACGCCGCCGCGCTGATTTCGGGCGCGCTTGAAAATATAAACTGGGCTGGTTTTTATCTTGCGGAGGGCGGAGAACTGGTGCTTGGGCCGTTTCAGGGCAGGCCGGCATGCATAACCATACCGCTCGGGCGCGGAGTCTGCGGTACGGCGGCACAGGCGGACGCTGTGCAGGTCGTAAGGGACGTGCATGAGTTTGTGGGCCATATAGCCTGCGATAGCCGCTCAAGCTCGGAGATAGTTCTGCCTATACACGGGATGGGCGGAGTGGCCGCCGTGCTGGATATAGACAGCCCGGTAAAGGCGCGTTTTGATGGTGCGGACGCGGAGGGGCTGGCGCTTTTCTGCCGTGTGCTGGAGGGCGCGATAGACTGGAACTGATAAGACAAAACTTAAAGCGGCGCCGCGCGGGAAAAATTTCACGGCGTTTCGCGGCGCAGTTTTAAATAAGGGGGGATATTTTATGAAGTTGTCATTTTACGGCGCGACGCATGAGGTCACGGGCAGCTGCTTTGTGCTGGAGGCCTGCGGAAAAAGGATAATGATAGACCGCGGTATGGAGCAGGGGCCGAACATATATGAAAATGTGGAACCGCAATTTGCGCCCGGAGAGCTGGACGCCGTTTTGCTGACCCACGCGCATATTGACCATTCGGGCATGCTTCCGCTACTGGCCGCGCAGGGCTACAAAGGCCCGATATACGCCACAAACCTGACGGCCGCGCTCTGCGGCATAATGCTGCGCGACTCGGCGCACATACAGGAGTCGGAGGCGGAGTGGCAGAACCGCAAGGGCAAGCGCGCCGGAGAGGAACAGGTGAGGCCGGTATACACGGTGGATGACGCGGAGGCGGCGGTGTCGCTTTTCAAGCCCTGCCGCTACGACAGTCCGGTGGATGTGTTGCCGGGAGTGAGCGCCAGGTTCGTGGACGCGGGCCATCTGCTGGGTTCCTCGTCGATAGAGCTGACGGTGACCGAGGATGGAAAGCGGAGCGTGCTGGTGTTTTCGGGCGATATTGGGGCCACGAACAAGCCGATACTCCGCGACCCTCATTATCTTGACCGCGCGGATTACGTTGTGATGGAGTCCACCTATGCCGGCCGCCTTCACGGACCGTCGCCGGATTACGTAGCGGAGCTTACAAAGGTGCTGCGCCGCACGTTTGGCCGGGGTGGCACGCTGGTAATACCGTCCTTCGCCGTGGGCCGCACGCAGGAGATGCTGTATTTTCTCCGGGAGATAAAGCAGAAGCATCTGGTGCCGGAGAACGAAAATTTTCGCGTGATAGTGGACAGCCCGCTGGCGGTGGAGGCGACGCAGATATTCACCGAGGAGGGCTATGAGTGCTACGACGAGGAGATGCTGGCTCTTGTGCGGCAGGGAGTGAATCCGCTGACTTTCCCGGGCCTTGGTCTTTCGGTCACCAGCGATGAATCAAAACAGATAAATTTTGACGCCGAGCCAAAGGTGATAATTTCAGCAAGCGGCATGTGTGACGCGGGCCGTATACGTCACCACCTGAAGCACAACCTTTGGAAACCGGAGAATACCATCCTTTTTGTGGGGTACCAGGCGGAGGGCACCACCGGCCGCGCTCTGATAAACGGCGCGAAGACGGTGAAGCTGTTTGGCGAGACGATAGAGGTAAACGCTGAGATAGCCACACTTGAGGGCATTAGCGGTCACGCCGACGACGCGGGCCTTTTGAAGTGGGTACGCAGCTTTGAGCCGGCGCCGAAAAGGGTGTTTGTGGTCCATGGCGAGGACACGGCCTGTGCGGAGTTCGCAAGAAGGCTTGCGGAGGAGGAGCATATTCCGTCCGCCGCGCCGTTCAGCGGGGACGCATGGGATCTGGACGCGGACGCGCAGGTGGCCTACGGCCCGGCCAAATGCATGGAAAAGAAACAGGGAGCGGTTTCGGCGGTGTTTGCAAGGCTTCTTTCCATGCAAAAGCGGCTGGCGGAAATCATCGAAAAGAACCGCGGCCTTGCCAACAAGGAGCTGGCAAAGTTCGCCGACCAGCTTGCCGCCCTGTGCGACAGGTGGGACAGATAAGGCGCATATACTAAAAGAACAGCCGCGTGCTCACTTTGAAAAAAGCGCAGCAGCGGCTGTTTTCTATTCACTATTTGCCGACGCAGAACCGGGAGAATACGCCGTCGATAACAGCGTCGGAGGCGCGTTCGCCGGTCAGCTCATAAAGCGCGTCGAGGGCCGATTCCACGCAGACGCTTACGGCGTCCAGTGTCATGCCGGAGACGAGGGCCGAAACAGCGTCCTCAACGGCTGTAAGTCCGCGCCTGGCGCAGTCAAGCTGACGTTCGTTGGCCATCATCGGGGCGGCGGGGTCGTAATCCGTTACGCGCAGTACGCGCTCCAGCGCCGCCTTGAGGTCGTCCAGCCCGCTTCCATCCGCCGCCGATATGCGGACGCACTCCGGTATGCGGGTGACGATGTAATCCATGTCGTCCGCCGGGGGCAGGTCGGTCTTGTTGAGCACCGCAATGGAGGGCCGGCCGGATATGCGGTCAACCAGCGCGCGGTCGTTTTCATCCAGCCCGGCGCTTGTATCAAACACGGCCAAAACCACGTCGCAGCGGGAGATCGCGCCGTCCGCCATGTCCACGCCTATGCGCTCCACAGGGTCGTCGGTGCTGCGCAGGCCCGCCGTGTCGGACAGGCGAATGGGTATGCCGCCGATGAGCACGCTCTCCTCAACAATGTCGCGGGTGGTGCCGGCTATATCGGTGACTATGCTCCGCTCACAGCCGGTCAACAGGTTCATCAGCGTGGATTTGCCCACGTTTGGCTTGCCCGCGATGACGGCGGAGGCTCCATCCCGCACCATGCGCCCGGAGTCGTAGCCTTTTATCAGGCTGGTGAGCACCGCCTCGGAATTTTTGAGCACCGTGAGCATGTTGTCGGAGGACAGCTCGGGAACGTCCTCCTCAGGGAAATCGGCCCACGCCGCGAAATGGCTTTGCAATGCGGTCAGCTCTCCGGAAACGGAGGATATTTTTTTGTACAGCGCCCCGTCCCTCATGGCGAGCGCGGCTTTTCCGGCCTCGGCTGAACGGGCGGAGATTATGTCCATCACCGCCTCGGCCTGGGTCAGCGTCATTTTGCCGTTCATAAAGGCGCGCCGGGTAAACTCACCGGGCCCGGCAGGGGAGGCGCCGGCCGCCAGCGAAGCCCTTAGCACACGTTTGAGCACCGCCGGCCCGCCGTGACAGGAAAACTCCACAGTGTCCTCGCCGGTGTAGCTGTGCGGCGCGCGGAAAACGGTGGCCACGGCGTCGTCTATGTCGCCCTCGCCGTCAAAAACTCTGCCGTAGGCGCAGCGGTAGCCCTCCATCTCGGCTATGCCCACGCCATGGTAAGCGCGGAACATGGCGCCGCCGACGGAGAGAGAATCCGCGCCGGATATCCTGACCACGCCAAGCCCGGATGCGGCAAGCGGCGTGCTTATGGCTGCTACAGCGTTCAAAAGCGGCACGACCTTTCAGTACAGAAGATAACACAGAAATGATACCACAAAAACGGAAAACGTCAACAAAAAAAGGCCGCTCCGAAAGGAAACGGCCTGAATATAAGCGTTTGGAACTACACTTTTTTTACCAGCAGATGGCAAAGGCCGCCAAGACCATAGGGACAATCCATGTTTTTGCGGGGTTTAAAGCCCATGCTGTCGTACAGCTTGCGGGCGCGAGGGTTAAAGTCGTTGACGACAATGCCCAGTTCGTGGTAGCCGAGACAGGTGGCGACGCCGATATAGAATTGCAGCAGCTCCCGTCCCACGCCCTTGCTTCTAAATTCGTCCTTTACGCCCAACAGGGTCACGTCCGGCATACCGAACATGCCGTTCATTTTGATACCGATGTACCCGGCGACTTCTCCGGAAGGGGTGGTGGCGGCAAACGCCTCGCCCGCGGCCAGATCTTTCTCAATCAAATGATAAAGAGTTTCACCGTAATATTTGATGAGCTTGCTGTTGTCGAAAACAGCCTTGTAGTCGTCAAGACGTGCGGGGTCGGCGTGCGCAATAGTTATACCGTTCATGCTGTCTTCTCCTTGTGCTGTTATTTAGATAGTTTGGATTTGCGCATCAGCAGATAGACGCTGTGGGTGGGATCAAGCGCCTCCGGGAACGTGGAAAACTTATCGAACCCCATGGCGGTGTAAAGCAGACGGGCGCGTGGGTTAAAATCGTTTACCGCAATAAAGGAGCGGTCGATACCCTTTGCCTCATATGAATCAATAAAATAGCGGATCAGCTTTTCGCCGACGCCCTTGTTCCGGTAGTCCGAGCGGACGCCCAGCAAGGCTATGTATGGCAGACCGGCGTACATGCTCGTCATCTGCATTATCATCGCGCCCACAATGTCGCCGTCGCGGGCCTGCGCCACCACAAGATCGCCGTCGGCCATGCCCCCGTCCAGCCAATCATAAAGCGTGTCGCCGTAGTGCCGCAACAGCGTGCTTCCGTCAAACACCCGGCGGCAATCCTCCATCCGGGTGGGGTCGGCCCTGACCACCGAAACGTCATGTAAAGCCATCGAAGCGCCTCCATATCTATATATCTAAATGTAGAATACTCTCAAAATGCACGAAAGTCAAGAATACATTTGGGACTTAATCATAAAAAATGACATAATCATATGGAGTCGGGATTGACAGGAAAAGCGCGGAAGTATATAATATATGGTGTAATCCAATAGCTACGGAGGAAGAAAAATGGCATATAACGTAAATATCGTAAAAGGCGATCCCGCGCGGTTCGATGAATATGCCCCTATTTTCGACAACAGTTCTCTATATGAACACTATTTCAAGGATACGGACACTTTGGCCCAGTGGGTGAAGCCTCCGCTGGAAAAGGGCCAGGTCTGGATAGCCGAAACGAAGGACGGCGAGCCTGTCGGCCTTATGGTTATGACGATGGACGGCATGTTCGGAGAGCTGCCCTATCTGGCGCTTTTAGGCGTAAAAGAGGGGTTCCGCAGCAAGGGCATAGGCGAGATACTTATTGAGTTCTTCTTTGGCGTGTGCAAGGGCGTGGGCTTTGACAAGGCCTTTATCGCCACGTCTGACTTTAACGTCAGGGCCAAGCAGCTTTATCAGCGCCTCGGTTTTAAAAAGATACTCGTTGTGCCGGATCTGCTGAAGAAGGGCATAGCGGAGCAGCTTTTCATGATAACGTTCTGAAACAGCAATGATATACGCCGCGGAAACTTTTCCGCGGCGTATTTTTGCGCAAAAAAAGCGGCCTGGACAGGAGCCGCTTTGTTTTTTTTGTCAGTCGAGCTTTAAATCGCCGTCTTTTATCCAGCCGAACTTTCGGCAGATGAGGCCCAGCGCCCAGCATATGACGCCGGGCAGGACGAAGCATATCATCACAAGGCCGAGCCAGTCGATGGCAGTGGGGGCTATGGCCGCCGCGCCGTTGGCCAGCGCGCTTTCACTGGGCGACACCCAGCCCGTCCAAATGCCGATGGGCCCGCAAAGCCCGCAGGTGCCCATGCCGGAGTTGACGGCGGCGCCGTTCATCTCCAGCTTGAAAACGCAGGTCGCTATGGGGCCGGTTATCGCGCTGGTGACAATGGCGGGAAGCCATATTTTCGGATTTTTTACGATGTTGCCCATTTGTAGCATGGAGGTGCCGAGCCCCTGGGAGACAAGGCCACCCCACCTGTTTTCCCGGAAGGACATGACGGCGAAGCCTATCATGTTTGCGCAGCAGCCGGCCACGGCAGCGCCGCCCGCCAAACCGGTAAGCGAAAGCGCCGCGCATATGGCAGCGGAGGAGATGGGCAGCGTAAGGGCCATTCCGACCACCACGGACAGAATGACGCCCATCAGGAAGGGCCGCAGCTCCGTGGCCCACATTATGAACCCACCCACAGCGGAGGCCGCCGCGCCTATGGGCGCCGCAACGAGAGCTGAAAGCCCTACGCCCGCAAGTATGGTGACGATGGGCGTTACCAGTATATCGACCCGGGTCTCTTTAGATACGGCCTTGCCGAACTCCGCGGCGACGACGGCGGCCACCAGCACAGCGAGAGGACCACCCGCGCCGCCCATTGCGTTGGCCGCGAAACCGACAGGAACCAGAGAAAACAGCACAAGTCCCGGTGCGTGCAGCGCGAGGCCTATGGCGACAGCCATGGAGGGCCCCACCATTGCCGAGGCAAACTTGCCGATGGTGTACCCGGTCTCGCCGATGGTGAGCAGCTTTTCGGTGAGGAAACCGATGTGGAACTGGGAACCCATGGTATCCAAAATGGTGCCTATGAGCAGGGAGCAAAATAGGCCCTGCGCCATGGCGGCCAGCGCGTCTATACCGTAGCGCCGCAGAGAGATCTCAATATCTTTCCGCTCAAGAAACCTCCTGAAAGTATCCAATTTTTACACCCCGCTAAAGCGTTTAATCAAATTTTGGTATCCGTATCGGCATTGCCGCAGGAAGCAGTTTTATTTCAACGGTCTTTTCGCGGAATATCTCGCCGTCTATGCAGACGACCATCTGGACGGAGCTTTCTATCTTTACGCTTTTGAACCGCTTCATGATGAGCAGACCGTCGAAGTTCGGGTCATTCACATGCTTGCCGGCCTTGTAGGCGCCTATAAGCTTTGAGACCTGTAGTAAGCCGACCTTTTTTACGCCGCAAAAATCCAGTACGCCATCGTCGGGCCTTGCTTCCGGAACGGGGTAGTAGCCGCCGCCGTAGCAGTTGCCATTGCCGAACGCGGTGAGCGTCATCTCCACATCGAAGCACTCTCCGTCGTCGAAGGTCATCTTCATGGGTACGCCTAGCTTGCCCAGTACGGAGAAAAATGTGGACAGGTTGTACGCCATGGGTCCGGTGACGCCGGGTATGCGCTTGAACTTATCCATGCGCTCGCAGATTATGGAATCTATGCCTATGTTGCAGAGGTTGGCGCAAAGGCGGCCGCCGCAGTCGATCACGTCCAACAGCTTTACCTCGCCGTCCGTAAGCCGCTGCAGGTCAAGGTAGTCGTCAGCCGTGCCGCCGAGGCTCTTTATCAGGTCGTTGCCGGAGCCCCAGGGCATGATGGCGAAAGACACGTTTTTTCGGCCAAAAGCGCCGTTTACGATTTCGTTGAAGGTGCCGTCTCCTCCGCAGGCGACGAAACAGACCTCCTCGTCGTCCTTCACCTCATAGTGGTCGGCAAAAACGATGGCGTCGCCCGCGCCTGTGGTCATGTGAATGTCGAAGTCGGCGCCGCGCCTTGAAAAAAACGCACGCAGGTCATGCGCAAGCGTTTCGGAAAAGCCGCCCTTTCCGGCGTGCGGGTTGATAATAAAGACAAATTTGACCTTATTCACTTTGTTCCTCCATGCTGTTGGCGAAAGTATGTAACTATAAGGAGATTTTCTTTGTGTGAAATATTATACGACGCTGTACATAAGTGACGCAGGACAGCTTTTTATCTTTTGTAGGTTTCGGCGGTCATCTGGCCGTTGGAAATTATGAGGTCGATGGTTCCGACGGCGGACAGGTCAAACTCGTACCAGACAACCTCCTGGTTGCTTTCGCCGACTATGCGCACATCCCAATAACGGGCGTTCTCGCCGTCCGGAAAGCTGACGTCGGTGGAGTAGCCGGTGGGCAGAGTCTTGTCGGAGAGGACGTTTTCCTCCCAGGTGTTGGCGTGGGTGGGCGAAAGGTAAAGCCCGGTCACGGTGAAGCCGAGATTGTTGATGACTTTAAGAGAGCTGAACTTCGCCTTTTCGTACTCGGGTTCGGAGGGCAGGGAGGAGCTTTCGGACGAACTTTCGGAGGAGCTTTGGCTTTCCGATGAGGCGCCTGTATCGCTGGCAGAAGTGGCGTCGGGCGTTGAGGCACCGCCGGAGCAGGCGGTAAGAGACGCGGCAAGAAGCGCCGCAATAAGTGTAAATGCTATTTTTTTCATGTTGTTTCTCGCTTTTCATCATGTTGTTGTAATTATTGCTATTATAACACAGCTATCTATCAAAAAAAAGCATAAATCTCCATTCGTTTTACGGCAAATTTATGGTGAAAGCTTAACCCTTGCTCTCCGCCTGATAATGCGATATAATATAGCGAATGCAAGAGCGTTACTAAGTCCGTTGGGAGATGATATACAATGTATGAAAACATGATGGATACCATAGGCTTTGTAGAAAAAAGCGACCCGGAGCTGGCCGCCGCGATGAACAGGGAGCTTTCCCGTCAGCGCAGAAATATAGAGCTGATAGCATCGGAAAACTTTGTGTCGCCGGCTGTTTTGGCGGCCATGGGCACGGTTTTGACGAACAAGTACGCCGAGGGCTATCCGGGCCACCGCTATTACGGCGGCTGCGCCTATGTGGATGAGGTGGAGGAGATAGCGAGGGAGCGGGCGTGCAGGCTTTTCGGCGCCGACCACGCCAACGTGCAGCCCCATTCCGGCGCGCAGGCGAACCTTGCCGCGTATTTTGCGGTGGCGGAGATAGGCGACACCATCATGGGAATGGATCTTTCCATGGGCGGTCACCTGACCCACGGCAGCCCGGTAAATTTCTCCGGAAAGAACTATAAGTTCGTGCCGTACGGAGTGCGCGAGGACGACGGCGCCATAGATTACGACCGGGTGCGGGATATCGCCAAAAGCTGCTCGCCAAAAATAATAGTGGCGGGCGCCTCCGCGTACCCCCGGGCGATAGATTTTAAAAAGTTCCATGAGATAGCCGAGGAGGTCGGCGCATACCTTATGGTGGATATGGCGCACATAGCGGGGCTGGTGGCGGCGGGGCTCCATATGTCCCCGGTGCCCTACGCCGACATAGTTACGAGCACCACGCACAAGACGCTGCGCGGCCCCCGCGGCGGGCTGATACTCTGCAAAGAGGAGCTGGCGAAAAAGATAGACAAGGCGATCTTTCCCGGAACTCAGGGCGGCCCGCTGGAGCATATCATAGCGGCGAAGGCCGTCTGTTTTGGCGAGGCGCTGCGTCCCGAGTTCGCGGAGTACCAGCGGCACATAATCGACAACGCGCAGGCTTTGGCGAAGGGCCTGACCGGGAGGGGCATGAAGCTCGTCTCCGGCGGGACGGACAACCACCTTATGATGCTGGATCTGCGCGGCACAGGCGTCACGGGCCGGGAGCTGGAGCGCCGGCTGGACGAGGTGCGCATAACCGCCAACAAAAACATGATCCCCGGGGACCCGGAGTCGCCCTTTGTCACCAGCGGGCTGCGGCTTGGAACTCCGGCGGTAACTACCCGCGGCTTCGGGGAGGCGGAGATGGATCAGGTGGCCGACCTGATACACCGCGCGGCGGTGGATTTTGACGGCGAGAGCGAGGAGCTTTTGGCGGAGGTGGAGCAGCTCTGCGGCAGGTTCCCGCTTTACGAATGAGGAGATGGATGCGGTAATGAAGCGTCTTCTGACATATCTTGGCGTCACCTTTGCCATAACCTACGCCTGCGAGTTCACACTCATGGCGTTTTACGATCGGCTCGTGCTCATCGGGGCATCCGCGCTGATACAGATAGCGGTGTCGTTTATGATGTTTGTGCCGCTCATCGGCGTTGTGAGCACGGTGCTCATTTTTAAGGATAAGTTTAAAGACCTGCCTCTCCGGCCCCATATAAAGGGCAACGTCAGGTGGTATTTGGCGGCGCTGTTCGGGCCGAGCGTGCTCACGGCTGCCGGCGCGGCGCTTTATTTCGTGCTCAACCCCGGGAGCTTCGACCCCACCATGAGCTCCATGACCGCCGCGCTGACGCAGCAGAGCGCTGCCGCTGGGCAGGCGATGGATGCGAACATGGCGGCGCTCGTCATGTGGCTGCAAATTCTGGCCGCCGTGGTGGTCGCGCCGTTCTTCAATATGATATTTGCCTTTGGCGAGGAAACAGGCTGGCGCGGCTACATGATGCCGAGGCTCAGCGAAAGGTTCGGGATCAAAAAAGCGGTGCTCATCGGCGGAGTTATTTGGGGGGTGTGGCATGCGCCGCTAACCGCCATGGGCCACAACTACGGAACGGATTACTGGGGCTTCCCCTGGCTGGGGATAGCGGCGATGTGCTGCTTCTGCATAGTCATGGGCTGCCTGCTGACCTGGCTGACGTTCAAGACCGGAAGCGTCTGGCCGGCGGCGCTGGCGCATGGGGCGCTGAACGCGGTGGCGGGCGCGCCGGTATATTTCACGGCCGGCGAGTACAGCCCGTTTGTCGGCCCGATGCCCACAGGGTTCATCGGCGGCGCGGCGTTTATACTCGTTGCCGCTGTGGCTTTCTTTGGAATGGAAAAGCTTGGCTGCCCGCGTCTTGCCGGCGCCGCGCCGGAACTTGAAAAGGAGGACGCACAATGAGTCTTCCGCTGGCCGCCAGACTGCGCCCTCGTGAGCTTTCGGAGGTATGCGGTCAAAAACATATACTCGGCCCCGGGAAGATACTTTCCCGCGTGGCGGAGTCGGGCGAGCTGACGAATATGATATTTTTCGGGCCTTCAGGCACGGGAAAAACGACCGTCGCCCGCATATTGGCGGCAAAGGCAGGGAAAAAGCTCTGCCACCTGAACGGAACCTCGGCCTCCACGGCGGACATCAAGGAGGTCATAGCCTCGTCGGAGGGGATAGACGCGCTCTCCGGCGTACTGCTCTATTTGGATGAGATACAGTATTTAAATAAAAAGCAGCAGCAGACGCTTTTAGAGTTTAT
>CAYONL010000060.1:0-11473 GCA_964405305.1 uncultured Oscillospiraceae bacterium
TCAGTTTGCAAATCTTTCAGCTCCAATCACAGCAATTACAAGTTTAATATATTTCTCTATTGTGATTGTCCGGTCATGGAATAGGCGGGAATTTTTAAACAAATTGTAATGAAAAGATTAACAACGCCTTCAACACCCGCCTTACAGCTTTTTGTCACCGTATCTTCACCGTTTTAACAAATTGGCGGCCGTTTTTGGCCGGACAGCCGTCCTCACCAAACATTCACAATGCCCTGTCGGGCCGCATATTTACGCCGTTTTTTCGTTTTTAAGGCTACAAAGCCGTAACAAAAGAGTGAAAAAACGTTTTGCGGCGCCGGTGAAAGCTGGTAATATCGGGCTGCGGGGACAGGAAAGAACTGCCGATCCCCTGCACATTTTATTTTTAAAGGAGCAGAAACAATGAAGAAGGCACTTTCTATCCTGCTGGCGCTGGTGCTGGTGGCCGCCATGGGCGTCACCGCCTTCGCCGACGACACCTACGGCGGTTATGCCGGCGGCGTTTACGAGGATGACGACGACACCATCTATATGGACTGGGTCTGGAACGTATTTGAGGAGGACGACGACGCCTATTGCCGCGTACAGTTCCCCTTCGGCGGCGACTATTTTGACGTTTATGTCGATCCCGTCGGCGTGCTGACCGAGTACACCGACGGCGACGACATCGACTGGGACTGGGACGACGACAGCTTTGAGGTCTATTCCTCCGGCTCCATAAACGTCACCACCACGGAAGTCGCGCTGGACGACGGCTACGACAGCCTTGACTATGTCGCGGCCCGTGTCTACTGGAAAAGCGCGTGGTACTACGCCTATGTGGACGACGATGGCAACATCTATATCTACAGCAAATACACCCACAGCTACTACGCCTGGTACCAGGTCAATGTGGATGGCGCCGCCGCCACAGTAGCCGACTTTGAGTATGACGACGACGACGAGCGCTACGAGCTGGCCGCCGACTCCGTCACCGAATACACCGGCGACGAGGACGACCTTGAGGATGAGTTCGACAACGATTTCTCCTCCGGCAGCGGAAGCGCGGAGGGCGATTATTATGCCGGCGACGCCGACGGCAGCTTTGACTCCTACGACAAGCTGTTCATCACCTGCGCCTACGAAGGCTCCTCCGACCTCTACCGCATCCGCATCGCCCCCATCGACGACTACGGCGTAAAAGTTGAGCGCGCCAAAGTCTGGTTCAAGATGATAGACTACAACTCCGGCACGACACACAAGTTCACCTCCTCCGAGCTGTATGTGGACCTCTACCACGTGGACGTTTACGACGACGATGTGGAGGACGTGGCCGGCGAATCCAAGGCGCTGGTCCTCGAATACGGCGAACCCTACGACAACGAGTTTGACGAGGGCGACCACGACTGTAACGGCAACGGCGTGGACGATTACGACGCGATCTACTATCTGGACGACATGGTTCCGGACGTCATCTCCACCGAGCACTTCGACGAAGCCGTGGGCAAGAGCCTCAAGATAACCGATCTAGATGAGTCCTGGCAGCTGGCCATCGCGAAGATTGCCGAGTACCAGCCCGGCATGAACTTCACCTTTAACACCACCGTGGCCAGCACCGTAAAATCCGCTTTCCCGGACGCCAAATTTCAGGCCGTCAATTTCCTCTCCGGCGCCACCACCATCTATAAGAGCGCGGCGAAGCTCTATATCGACTGCGACAAATCCGCCCTGGGCCAGAGCAGCACCGTCTACGTTTACAAGTACACCGGCGGCGCGCTGGAGTATCAGGACGCCTTTGAGGTGGATTACTACTCCGGGACCCAGGCCGTCTATGTTGAGCTGGCCGCCGGCGAAAGCCTCGGCAGCTACTACCTCTCCAACACTGACCTGCGCTCCTCCGGCAGCACCGAAACCTCCGACGCCGAAGAAAACCCCAACACCGGCGCGGGAGACATCGTCGGAACAGCCGTCGCGCTGGCCGTCGTATCCCTTATCGCCGCCGCCGCGATAACTTTGAAGAAGTAAGCGCGGCCCCAAACCTGCGGCAAGAATTTTTTTCATAACAGACGCGCCCGCCGACCTCATAAAAAGGCCCGCGGGCGCGTCTGTTTTTTACGTGTTTATTTTTCCATCAGGGCGAGGACTTTTTCCTCCTCCGGTATGCTGGTCACACCGCCGTACTTTTGTGTGGAGAGGGCCGCCGCCGCGCCTGCAAACCGCGCTATGCTCCGCACCTCGCCCTCCGAAAGCGCACCCGGCTCCTTCCCCTGCTTTATTATCTGGGAAAGCGCCGCGCCGTAAAATATGTCCCCGGCCCCGGTGGTATCGACGGTGTTTTCAACCGCGAGGGCGGGGTAGTCTCCCTCGCAGGCCGGGGTGCAGAAAAAGCCGCCCGCCGCCCCATCCGTGGCAAAGACAAGCTCCACGCCAAAACGCTCCGTCAGCCGTCTGGCGCTTTCCCTGTAGCCGCCGGGAAACAGCAGCTCCAGCTCCTCCCGGCTCATTTTCACCACGTCCGCGTGAGCTGCGCCCCACAGCATGCGTTCCCTCGCCTCATCCTCGCCCTGCCAAAGCGCCGCCCGGTAGTTTGGGTCAAAGGAGAGCTTTGCGCCCGCCGCCTTTGCCATGAGCACGGCTTCCTCCGTGGCGCTTTTTGCCGGCTCGTCCGTCATTGAGAGCGTGCCGAAATGGAACCAGCGGGCGCTCTTTATAAGCTCCGAGGGTAGCTCCTCTTTCTTTATCAGGGTGTCGGCCCCCGGCTTGCGGGCAAAGGAGAACTCCCGCTCCCCACCCTCGCCAAAGGTGACGAACGCCATTGTGGTAAAGGCCGCCCCCGTCGTTTTGACCGCGGAGCCGTCTATCCCGCAGCTATCAAGCGTTTTGGTCAGCAGGCGGCCCATGGCGTCGTCGCCCACCGTGGCTATCATGGCCGCGCTGCAGCCATACCTTGCCGCCGCCGCCAGAAAGTTTAAGGGCGCGCCGCCGGGGTTCGCCTCAAAAACAGGGCTGCCCTCCGGCGTAACGCCCTTTGCCGCAAAATCCGCCAAAAGCTCGCCTATGGCCGCCACATCCGTCATGTAAACCTCGCCGCCCTCCGAATCATCACTTGTTCAAAAGCCCCATTTTTTCCGCCACGGCCCGATAGTTCGCCATATCCAGCCCTTTCTCCTTCGCCATGCTTATTGGCTCCAGCAGGAAGCTGTCCGTCTCGCACTGCCGGCCGTTTTTCACATCGCGGTAAAAAGAGGGCGTAACGTTGTGTTTCACGCTGCCCTCAAAGGCCCGCAGCATGTCGTCAAAAAGCCCGTCCTCCGCAACGCCGCGGGCCTCGCCCAGCGCGACAAGCTCCCGGGTCAGCTCCGTAAAGAAAGCCCGCCTCTCATCGGTTTCGGCAAGGCCGGCCGCGCCGCAGTCGTAATATACGCACGCCGCCGCCATCGGAGAAATGGAGGCGTACTTTCGGAACAGGTCCTTTTTCACCTCGGCGGACAGCACCACATCCATGCCCGCGCCGTGGAACTCCTTCGCCATGGTCATGAGCTTTTCGCCCGCCGGGCCGTCCTTTTCACCGAATACGATCTTCATAAGCTTTGTGTCCTGCGTCACGGCTCCGGGCGCGCTGACATGGGCGGAGACATATATGCCGCCCCGCAGCACATGAAGGCCCGGAAGCATTTCCTCCAGCCGGTCGCCTATGCCCATGCCGTTTAGCAGCGGAAGCACCACCGTTTCCGGCCCCGCCGCATTCCGAATAACCTCCAGCGTGCTTTCCAGCGAGTAGGACTTTACGCAGACTATTATAACGTCCGGCACCCAGCCCCGCTCCTCCGGCGAATACACCCTGTCCGCCGGTATGACGCAGCCCGCCGTGCCGCTCTCGAATATGAACCCATGCTCCATAACCGCGTCGTATGTACCGCCGTGTACCGCCAGCCGCACGTCTTTGCCACCCCGGTAAAGATAACCTGCCACCGGGCCGCCCACGCCGCCCACGCCTATGACGAGATACTTCATTTCGCAAACACCTCAAATTTTATTTTCCGGCTCCAAAGCCGTGGTTCCCCTGTTATTTTAGCAGCGCCCGGACGTATTCCTCCGCCACATCCATGCGTTTTGCTATCTCGCCCACGGTCATTCCTCCGTCGGCAAAGCGCCTGGCAACCGCCGAAAGGCTTTCGCCCACCTCAATTATATGCCCGTCCGGATCGTAAAACCTGACGGCGCGCTGGCCCCAAGGCTGCTCATGCAGTGGATGGAGCAGCTCCACGCCGCCCATGGCCGTGAGCCGCGCCATAAATCCATCCAGCTCGTCCTCCTCAAAATAAGCCTCTCCGGCGCCGTTTTTAAGCGCTATATCGCCCTCGGCCCGACCCGTCATAACGCTCCAGCTCTCCAGCGTCTGGAGCGAAAGGCCGCCCTCCAGCGTCACGTTCGCGCCGAAATCCTCCTTTACGCCGCAGCCCAGCACCTCCCTGTAAAACCGCTTGGAGCGCTCCATATCCCGCACCGCGAACAGATTGCACACGTACCTCATTTTTGTCTCTCCGTGGTTTCGCAGGGCGTTTCCCTCTGCGCGAACGCCTCCATTATGCGTTTCTGCGCCGTTTTCGTCAGCTTTCCAAACACCAGACGGTGTGCGTCGGCGCACAGGTCGCGTATCAGCTCCGCCGGCACCGCGCCGTCCAAAAAAACAGCTATCCAGCAGCGCTTATCCATATAGAAGCCCGGCAGTATATCCGGGTACCGGGCGCGGAGCAGCTCCGAGTACTGTGGGTCGCACTTGAGATTTAACAGCCGCCGCCCGCCGTAGACGCCGTACTTTTCCGCAGGCTCGCACACGGCGGCGAACAGTTTTCCCTCCACCATATAGCGCTGCCACTGCCACTCCGCCTTAAAGTCGCTCTCCACGCCCGGCAGGGACAGCAGATACGCGTCCAGCTCTCCGCACTCCGGCGCACGGCACTCGTTTTCCGCACCGTTTTCCATTTCGCGTCCTCCTCTTTTTTCATCTTTTACCCCTCTGTCGAATCCGCACTTATTCTACCACCACCGACGGCAAAAGCCTATAGCCCGCGCGGGCCAAAAAGCACAAAATGCTTTCCCGCCGTTTCCCATGGGAAAAGCGCGCTTTATTATTTTTCCGCCCTGTGGTATAATAAGGTGATGTTGAGGCCGCAAAACGCCCCGGCCCGCCCTTTTTCAGAATTTTTCACCGGCCGGGAGCATATACTTTAGAACTCCGCCTTTTTACAGGGGGACGCATTACGAAAGCGGATGGTGACATTATGGAGATATGGGACGCCTACCATGAGGACGGTACGCCCGCCGGAGTGGACCTTATACGCGGCGAAGCCATACCGGACGGCCTGTTCCACATGGTGTGCGAGGTGCTTGTCCGCCACAGCGACGGCACCTACCTGCTCATGCAGAGGGACAGGCGCAAGCCCACCTATCCGGGCCTTTTCATGGCGTCGGCGGGCGGCAGCGCGATAAAGGGCGAAACGCCGATGGAGGGCGCCACAAGGGAGCTTTACGAGGAGACCGGCATAGCCGCGCCCGCCCTGCAACAGATATACTACCGCCTGAACCCGGGTCGCCACACAATATATTACGGCTTCTTCCTGCTGACCGACTGCAATAAAAGCTCCATCCAGCTTCAAGAGGGCGAAACCATAGCCTACCTCTGGCTGCCCCAGGACGATTTTTTGGATCTGGTGGAGACCGACGCATATATCCCCAGCCACAGGGAGCGGATAAAGTCCTATTTAAAAATGGCGAGGTACGATTCAAGCTGCATCTGACGCGCGCCAAAAACGGAGGTACAAGCGCATATGCTTCACATAGGCTGTCATCTTTCATCCAGCGCCGGGTTCGAGGCCATGGGGCGCGCCGCGCTGTCCATAGGTGCGGACACGTTTCAGTTTTTCACCCGCAACCCCCGCGGTAGCCGGGCAAAGGACATTGACCCCGAGGACGCGGCGAAGCTTCGCTCTTTAATGGCGGAGCACGGCTTTGCGCACATTGTGGCACATGCGCCCTATACGCTGAACCCCTGCTCCGCGAACCCCGACACGCGGAATTTTGCCCTGGTGACCATGGAGGACGATCTGCGCCGTATGGAGTATCTTCCCGGACAATATTACAACTTTCATCCGGGCAGCCACACCGGACAGGGCGTCGAGACGGGCATAAAACAGATAGCCGACCACCTCAACGCCATCCTCCGCCCGGAGCAGACCACCACAGTGCTGCTTGAGACCATGGCGGGAAAGGGCAGCGAGGTGGGCGGCCGGTTTGAGGAGCTGGCGGAAATAATCGCGAGGACGGAGCTTGCGGACAAGCTCGGCGTGTGTTTGGACACCTGCCATGCGGCGGACGCGGGCTACGACATCGTGAACTCGCTGGACGAGGTGCTGGCGGAATTTGACCGCGTCGTGGGCCTTGAGCGCCTTCGCGCCATCCACATAAACGACAGCCTGAACCCCGCCGGCAGCCACAAGGACAGGCACGCCCGCATTGGCGAGGGCACTATAGGCGAGGAGGCCATGGGACGCATAGTGCGGCATCCGGCGCTTCGCTCCCTGCCGTTCATACTGGAAACGCCAGGCGAGCTTCCCGGCTACCGGCACGAAATCGAGCTTTTGCGCCGTTTGGCCGACGGCTGACCGGCACAATAAAACACAGCGCCGACCGACTTTTTTGAGGATCAGCCGACGCTGTCACAAGGTTTACAGAAACCGGGCGTTTTGCAAATCCAAACCATGTGCTAAACGTTTGCGACAAACCAAATGTGACATATGAAGCGTTAAAGCAGGAAGGGGTATTTGACAGATATGTCAGAAAATCAAACGACGCCCGGCGGGGAGAAGCTCCAATCTCCATCGAAGACTACGTCCAGAATCCCATCGAAATACAAAATGGGAGAATGGGAGGATATGGAGGAGGATATGCTCTTGGAGGCAATGAGACAACTCAGAGAGGAACGGGAAGCGCAGAAGTAGCCCACGCCGAAGGGATGGAGCCGAGAGCAAACAGGCCTGCAGACGTGCCGCCAAAGACCACGGACAGTGTGCGGACGGCCACAAGAACATTGATGGAAAGCCCGGAAACGCCAGGCGAGCTTCCCGGCTACCGGCACGAAATCGAGCTTTTGCGCCGTTTTGCCGACGGCTGACCGGCACAATAAAACACAGCGCCGACCGACCCCTTTTGAGGATCAGCCGACGCTGTTTCTTTTTATTTTACGAAAACTACGGGGCGGACGGCGCGCCCGGTCACATGTCGCGGGTGGCGGTTATATCCACGCCCGTTTCAAGCACGTTCGGCAGCACCACGTCGCCGCACCTTACCGGCGCTTTTACCGAGACACGGTTTATCTCCCTCATTACGTCAAATATCAGCTCTTTCGGGATGTTGCCGTTGACCTTGACGGGAAGCCTGGGGTGCGCCGCGCCGGTTATCCTGACGGTGGAGCTTATGGTGCGCATGGGGTGCAGCAGCTCCGACAGGGCGTAATCTTTTCCCTGAGGACAGGTAAAGCCTGTAACGGTTTCCTCCGGGCGCTCGGTGTCCAGCGTTATGGTGCAGCCGTTGGGGCAGAGGATGCAGGTTATGGTCTTGTTCATTTTACGCTTCCTCCTTCACGACAGAAATCTCTATGTCGCGGCCCGCGGCCTGCTCAAACAGTTTTTTGGGAAGTATCAGCTTCTCCATCTCCGCGGGAAGCATCTGGCGGCGCTTTGCGGTTTGAAGCACCTCTTCCCCGGCCTTGACAAGTATGACGGCGTTATCCACCACGCCGCGCACCCGGAACAGCACCTCTACAAACTTTTCCACGCGGGCGGTATGCACCCTTTGCGGCACCGTGTAGCCCACCAGCGAGCCGGCATGAAGCTCTACGGCCTCGCCCTCCTGTGCCGGAGCGCCCGCTTTTGACGCCTTAACATACTCCGCGGCGCTTTTTCCGGCCTTTTCCGCCTCGTGGGTCACAAAATCCACCAGGTCGTGGACATGCAGCACGTTGCCGCAGGCGAATATGCCCGGCACGCCCGTCATCATGTCCTCTGAAACCACCGCTCCGTTCGTCCGGCGGTCTATCTCCACCCCCGCCGATTTTGACACCTCGTTTTCGGGTATCAGGCCCACGGAGAGCAGCAGCGTATCCACGTCAAAGTTCGTCTCTGTGCCCGGTATGGGAACCATATGCTCATCCACCTCGGAAACTACCACCTGCTCCAGCCTGCCCTTACCGCGTATATCCGTGACGGTGTGGGACAGATACAGCGGGATGTTGTAGTCGTTCAAGCACTGGGCGATGTTGCGCTTGAGCCCGTTGGAGTAGGGCATCAGCTCCACCACCGCCTTGACCTCGGCTCCCTCCAGCGTCATGCGGCGGGCCATTATCAGCCCTATGTCGCCGGAGCCGAGTATGAGCACCTTTTTGCCGCACATATAGCCCTCTATATTTAAGTACCTTTGGGCGGTACCGGCGGTGAAAACTCCGCTGGGCCGCTCGCCCGGTATTGAGATCGCGCCGCGGGTCCGCTCACGGCAGCCCATGGCCAGCACTATCGCGCCCGCGTCTATGCACATGTAGCCCTCGCCGGAGTTCACCGCATATATCCTTTTGTCCGGCGTCATGCTGAGCACCATGGTGTCGGTGAGCACGTCTATCCCGCTTCCGGAGAGCCGGTCAATAAAGCGCTGGGCGTATTCCGGGCCGGTAAGCTGCTCCTTAAAGTAGTGCAGACCGAAGCCGGAATGTATGCACTGGTTCAGTATGCCGCCCAGCTCCCTGTCCCGCTCCAAAATGAGCACGGAGCCGGCGCCATCACGCGCGGCCTCCTCCGCCGCCGCAAGGCCCGCCGGACCGCCGCCGATCACTACCACATCGTAATACATCAGCGCTCGCCTCCCTTTTCCGTCCTGCCGAGGAGCACATAGCTGCCCTCGCCGTCCTCCATCACCTGTTCGGGGGCGATACCCAGCTCCCGCGAGAGTATTTCCATCACCCTTGGGCCGCAGAAACCGCCCTGGCACCTGCCCATGCCCGTTCCCGCCCTGCGCTTTACTCCGTCAATGCTGACCGGAGGTATGGGCGAATGTATGGCGGCGACTATCTCGCCCTCCGTAATCGTCTCACAGCGGCAGATAACGCGGCCGTAAAGCGGATTTTCCTTTATCAGCGCGGATTTCTGGGCGTCGGAAAGCTCTTTAAATCTGATGACGCGCCGCCCGGAGATGAAGTCCTTTTTAAGAGCGCCCGGCACGCCCGCCGCCACCAGCATATCCTTTACCGCCACAGCTATTGCCGGAGCGCAGGAGAGGCCCGGCGACTTGATGCCCGCCACATTATAAAACCGCTCGTCCGCCGCAGAGGGCCCGATGATGAAATCTCCAGTTGAGGGCTGACTGCGCAGGCCGGCAAAGTTGCGTATGTTCTCGCGGAAATTTATGGCGGAGGTCGTCTTTTTCGCGCTGCCGGGAACGGCGTTTGGCCCGACAATAAGGTTGCCGTGCACCGTTGGCGAGACCAGCACTCCCTTGCCCAAAGGCCCGGGACACTGGAACATCACATGGTCGAAAAGCGTGCCCTGGCTTTTGTCCAGCAGGTAGTATTCGCCCAGCGAGGCGTCGATGGCAAAGCTGTCGTCTCCCGCCATATTCGCCACGTCGTCGCTGTACACTCCGGCGCAGTTGACGACAAAGCGCGCGCTCACCCTCTCGCCGTTTTTGCCGTTTATCACCCTTATGTCGCCGTCCCGCTCTATGGAGGCGACCTCAAAGCTCAGCATAAGCGCGGCGCCGTTTTCCACCGCGTTTTCCGCCAGCGCCAGCGCGTACTCCCACGGGTTGATTATCCCGGCGGAGGGAGCATAAAGCGCGCCCATAACCTTGTCGGAAACGTTCGGCTCCATCTCGCGCACCTCGCCCGCCGAAAGCACCCGCACGCCCGGCACGCCGTTCGCCACGCCGTTCTCATAGAGGTGACGCACGGTTTTCATGTCGCCCTCGTCAAAGGCCAGCACCAACGAACCGCAGCGCCGGAAAGGAATATCCAGCTCCCGGCAGATATCGCCCGCCATCCTGTTTCCGTCGGCGTTGTACTTTGCCATAAGCGTACCCGGCTCAGGGTCGTAGCCGGCGTGGATTATCGCGCTGTTGGCCCGGGTCGTACCCATGGCCACGTCGTTTTCCTTTTCAATAAGCGCGACGCTGCACTCGCTGCGTGAAAGCTCCCTTGCCAGCGAGCAGCCCATTATTCCCGCGCCGATTATCGCCACATCGTATACCAAATCTCCCGCCCCTTCCAAATATATTATCACAAAAAAAATACGCAAACAGAGCTTCCGCAACCGGAAACTCCGCCAGCGCACTCAAATCACTCCGCGCAAGTATTCTTTTATAAAAGTATACACCCCGCCATATATCATTTCAAGCCCAATTTGCAGAGACGGCCAAAATAGTGCCGCCGCCGGCTCCGCAAAAGGCAGCCGTGTTTTCCCTCTGCCCAAAGCGCGGTGCTCACCGGCCAAATTCCAAACATTTGTTCTTGACAACGGACGCGAAGGCGCTATAATAACATTATAGAAACAAACGTTCGGAGGTGGGCGCCGCGGACATTTACGAAAAGCTGGAGATACTGGCCGAGGCGGCAAAATACGACGTGTCGTGCTCCTCCTCCGGCGCGGAAAGAGGGAACCGGCGTGGCGGCGGCATGGGCTCGGCGCTTCCGGCTGGCTGCTGCCACTCCTTTGCGGCGGATGGACGCTGCATCTCGCTTTTGAAAATACTTTATTCCAACACCTGCGTCTACGACTGCAAATACTGCGTCAACCGCCGCACCAGCGACTTCCGGCGCGCCACCTTTGAGCCGCGGGAGCTGGCCGACCTGACCATACAGTTTTACCGCCGCAACTACATCGAGGGGCTGTTTTTGAGCTCCGCGGTCGTGAAAAACCCCGACTACACCACCGAGCGGATGATAGAGGCCCTGCGCATACTGCGGGACGAGTACGGCTTTCGCGGCTACATCCACGCCAAAAGCATACCCGGAGCCGACGACGTGCTCACCCGGCGGCTGGGCCTTTTGGCGGACAGGATGAGCGTGAACATCGAGCTGCCCTCTCAGAAAAGCCTGGGCCTTTTGGCGCCGGACAAAACCAAGACAAGCATACTGGAGCCCATGGGCTATATCCGCGATGGGATCCGTGAGCAGCGGGAGGATCTGGTGCGGTACAGGCACACGCCCTCCTTTGTTCCGGCGGGCCAGAGCACACAGATGATCGTCGGCGCGTCGCCCGAAACGGATTACCACATACTTATGCTCTCCGAGGGCCTTTACAACAAATACAGCCTGAAACGGGTCTACTTTTCGGCCTACACGCCCATGCAGGAGGACTCGCTGCTGCCCGCCCTTGACACAAGGCCGCCCCTTTTGCGGGAACACAGGCTCTATCAGGCCGACTGGCTGATGCGGTTTTACCAGTTCGGC
>CAYONL010000061.1:0-1590 GCA_964405305.1 uncultured Oscillospiraceae bacterium
TATCCTACATCAGGGGGCGTTTTGTCTATTGTCCGTTTTTACTGGTTCGGTTCAGATGGATCGGGGCGCTGTTTCTTTCAGAAAACTAAACGGAGAGTAGGTTGAAAACCCATTCGGCGAATGGTAAAATGCAGTTACAGGGAGGCGATAGGTTTGGACTGTCAAAAAATCGGAGATATCATCAGGCGGCTCAGGGTGGAGCACGGGCTCACTCAGTCGGGCCTCGCGGAAAAGCTCAGCGTCAGCGACAAAGCCGTTTCAAAGTGGGAGCGCGGACTTGGCTGTCCGGACGTGTCGATCCTTCCCGAATTATCTGGCGTGCTCGGCGTGGATCTGGAGGGGCTGCTTTGCGGCGAACTGGAGGAGAACGACCGGGTGGGAGGAAATATGAAAAAACTGAAATTTTATGTCTGTCCGGTTTGCGGAAACGTAATAACCGCGACAGGGGAGGCGGCTGTCTCCTGCTGCGGGAAAAAGCTGTCGCCGCTGGAGGCGAAAAAAGCCGCTCCTGAGGAAAAGCTTGCGGTGGAAAGGATCGAGAACGACTATTTCGTAACGTCTGAGCACGAGATGACAAAGGAGCACTATATCTCTTTCGTTGCGCTGCTCACCGGCGACTGCCTCGTGCTCAAAAAACTTTACCCGGAATGGAACGCCGAGGCGCGCATACCTTATATAGCTCATGGCGTGCTCATGTGGTACTGCACCGAGCACGGGCTGTTTTATCAGCTTGTTTAAGCGGGTGCGCCTTTTCGCAGCATAAAAAGGACCGCATGGTCAAACCGTGGTTACGGCTCGGCCATGCGGTCTTTTTTGTTACGAAAGGAGGAAAAGCGCCAGCTTGACGCGGCGGAACAGGCTTACTTCTTGTCCTTTACCGCTATCCATATCTCGCAGTAGAAGTCGGAAGCCTGAACGTCCGCGGAAGGGTAGACCTCAAGCTCCACGCCCTGACCGTACTCGTACCGGCTCTGAGGGAAGAACTCGGTGCAGATCTTTTTATAGGTGTCCTTAAAAGCATCGGGCATCTTGCCGCGGCACTGGAACACCGCGTAGGTGTAGGCCGGTATCTCTATAATATCCAGTCCCTCGTCGTTTAACGGAGCTCCATTATACTCGGCGCCTATGCCGTAAGGGAAGCCGGAATCAGCAATTTCATCCGAAAAGCAAATGCCGAGAACGCCGTTTAGCCTGTCGAATCGGCCGTATTTGCAGATGTTTTCCATGGTGCCGTCCGCGCTGCACTCGTTCCAGAACGCGGAAATGTCAGCGGTAGCCGTGTCGCCCTGGGGCTTTGTGACCTGTTTTTTCTTACATACAACAATAAAAGCGTCTTTCTTCTCGATCCTGTAATCCATTGTGCTGCCTCCCGATAAAATCAGTTTTACGGAGAGCCTGGAAAACGACTTTACATTCCCTCCACGGCGCGCCTCCGTGGGAGTGACGCCGTGAAACCGCGTGAACGCTCTGGAAAAGCTCTCTGGTGTGTCGTAACCGTACTTCATGGCGATGTCTATGACCTTGTAGTCCGTGCGAATAAGCTCCTCCGCGGCAAGAGTCAGACGGCGCATGCGTATATATTCACCCAGA
>CAYONL010000061.1:1600-11472 GCA_964405305.1 uncultured Oscillospiraceae bacterium
GTGAACATCCGCTGAAAGTGGAAGGGCGACGAACAGGCCTTTTTGCCACCTCATCATAATCAACTTCGTCAGCCAGATGCGTTTCGGTATAGTCCAGCGCACGCTGTATCCCGGTTATCCAGTCCATAGTTTCCCTCCGTTGACAAAATTATATCATGTGCGTCCGTTTTCTTCCTGACTCTGTGTGCGGAGCTGTGGCAAGTTTGAAAAGCGGCGGCGGTAAAGGGTTTATCTGACGGCGGGCAAACTTGGTGATACGCGGGAATACCGTAAGCGTCCCAAACCTTTGACTAAGGCGGAGGGTAAGCCTGCCGCGGAAACCGACCTAAACCCGGTATATCTGCCTGTAATTATACCGCCGGAGAGCGTAAAACGCAATGGTCGTCAGAGTGTGACTTGCAGCGGGCCGCATGTTTTGGGCGGAAACAGGGTAGGGAGTCAGCGATTAAAAAGCACTGAATAAGGGTGGGGACGGAGCTTCATCGCAGCATAGGAGGTCGAAGGAGACAGCCAGCACCTGTGACCTCTCTTAAAAACATCGCGGGCCGTGCAGGTATATGAATTTGCAGCCTGCCTCGTGCGTGCTGAGCCACGTCTTTGTATTCTCGTTCTTTAAAAGCGCGGCATATACAGCTGTTGCCCCACCGCATAATAGCGAAAAAATAAATATGATAAAAAGCGTAAAAGTATGGCAGCACCATACCTTTGGCGTTTTTTATTTTGCTATACTTTTAATATCCCCCAACATAGAAAAGGAGTGTATGTTTATGAAAAAAGCGTTTTCTCTTGTTCTCATCGTGGCCATGCTCGTGCTCAGTAGCGCGTGTTCTGCACCGCCGTCCACCGCTCCGACGTCGGAATATCACCTCACAGCAGGGCAGCTTACCGAGGTGGAGGGCAAAACCTTTAGCGAAAAGGTAGTGGTTTATGCGGATGCCGCCGCCACCGCCGAAAACCGTTCCGAGATCAATTTCACCGGCTGTGTCTTTGAAAAAGGGCTGGAGATCGTGGGTGATCGCAGCGCATGGGTTCGTATATCAGAGGATTGCACCCTTAAGGACGGCCACATCACCGTAAAAGAGGCTACCGCAGGGAGCATGAAGGCCGGAAAATTTGATGACGACTTTTTAAAGCTGTCACTTAATTCACCCGGTCTGACGGTGGACACCACCGCGCTGCTCACCACCATCTCCACGCAGGATGTTACTATAAACGGTACAAAATATGCCCTGGCAGATTTTCCGGACTGTAACACCTTTCTTGTTGCGAGCTATTACTTTGAAGGTGAACCGGACGTTTATACAGAGGGTTGGATGGAATAAGCGTAAAAGCTGTGTCGGCATAAAGGCAAAATAAATATTCAAAAAAAGCGTCAAAGTATGGCAGCCCCATACCTTTGGCGCTTTTTATTTTGCTATAATTTAACTGTAAACATTGCAAATTTTTATATGCAGAAGGCAAAAAATAGTTGATTTAAACTATGTTCTGATCGTTGTTGCCCGGTCGCACACCGCTGCTCTCGCTGCGGCCGCAAGTGAAATGTATTGCCTGGAGTACGGATATAAGCTTTTGTATAGGAGGAGTGAATATGCCTTATTGCACAAGCTGCGGCGCACCTTTGTGGGATGGCGCCAAATTTTGCACTTCCTGTGGGGCGCGTGTTGGCGGGTCGAGCGACACGTACAGTGCGCCGAACGACGCGGGCGGCGCTGCAAACGGAAGCGCCTGCGATCAAAAACCGTTCGGTGATCAGGGCGGGCTTTGGGATAAATTTGTTTCCGCGATAAACAATAAACTGGATGCAAGCTCCCGCGTTATGGATGAGCTTGAAAGGCAAAAGGGCAGGGTGCGTCCCGGTGAGTTTTGCCATACGAGCTGTCTTGCGGAGGGTGAATGCTGTGCGCTCTGTGTGCAGCGCCAAGAGAGCGTGCGTGGCAAAATAGACGCGCTGCGCGGGATAGAGGAGGCGGAAGGCATATTCAATGAAGTGTACCCTCCTGCTGCGGAGACGGCACCCGACGACGCCGAAGCGCAGCTTGCGCAGCCGATAAAAGAGGACGCACAGGACGCTTCATTTACGGAAACAGAGGAAAACGCCGCGTATTTTGACGCAGCTTTATCCGCGTGCAATGAAATGCTCGCCATGCTTACGGCTGCGCGCGAACTGTCCGAGGCACAAAAGGCCAGGATAACCCAAGCCGGCGGCTCATGGGCGATGTCATTGGGGAGGCTTGCGGAAACGCCGCGGGGCTATAAGCACTATGACCCGATGACCAAGCAGGAGCTTTCGGACGCGGCATCGTATTTTAAGCTGCCATTTTCTACATATATAGAGAGTATCCCGACCGGAGAAACCTGTACGTGGGCAGCTATCCAGGTTGAACAGCGGGCAGTTGCCATCGCGGTGGTCGGTGCCGGCCTGCTTGCCGCGACGGCGGCGGCGGGACCGGGGCTCGCAAAGACGATGGAGGAAAACCGCCAGCGCACCAAGGCGACAAACGATCAGATCCATGCGGCGCGCCAGCGCGGGTTTGAGATAGAGCAGCAGGCCCGGGAGAAAAACCGCGCGGGCGACAGGGCGCTGCATGAACAGATGCTTAAGCAAAGGGACAACATGGCAAGAACGGACGTGGCCATGCAAAACAAAGATATTCTGCACAACGATCTCAGGCGCGCCAGAGAAAAGTTTTCTACCGAAAGAAAGTACGGGCAGGATGTTGACCGCGCGCTCAAGGATTATGAAGACAGTATGTTAAAGCTGCACGATGATTAAAGGCATGGAGGACGCGATGAAATCATATATGTACAAGGCCAGAGCTTATGTACAGAACGCAGGCATTATTGCGCGTCTGCGCACCCTGCGTGCGGGTAGCGACGCGGAGCTGGAACGGATCTACTGGTCAGACTGGGGCGGCATACCCGGCAGCGTGATAGCTGCGCTGTATCCGCGGATAAAGCGGGACCCCGGTTTGAGCGACAGGCAAATTACTGAGCTTGCGCTTGCGGACGCAGGGAGGATGGCGCTGCTTGCAAAAAACCTGAAATGGGAGGAAACGTCGTCGGCCGGAGCTGCCGGCTGTAATCATGCTTACAACAAAGAAAGATTCAAAGAGTGTCCCTATTGCAACCCGCCCGCATACGCCGACATTGCCCAAAGCCCCATTGCGTCGTTTGATTTTTCCGCAAGCAGGATAGCGGGAGATTTCGCGTATGTGCAGTATGAAAAAAAGCGGCTGACTCTCGCGTGCGGCGGCAGGCTTACCGCGCCGAAAAATCGCAGCGTGCTGCTGGACGGTGGGCAGGTCAGTACCCTCCGGGAGTATATTCTTGCCTGCCATATAGAGGAATGGAACTCCTTCGACTCCTCGCGTATGCTGCCGGTGGGCAGGTCGCTTCCCAAAATAGAGATCATGTTTGAAAACGGCAAAGCAATCTGCTGGTGCAACGAGATAACATGCTCCGCCGAATGGCTTGTCGTTGAAGCAATCCTTTCGGATCTGCTTGGCGAGCGCTTCAGTCTATCCCAAAGATAGCGGCGGTAAACTGCCCCGCGCCGCTGAAAACATCTGAAAAATAGATATGGAGCAGCATTCTCTATGAAGCGTGTTTTGTCTTTTATTCTTGCATTAACGCTTATTAGTTTCTTCATCGCCTGCGGTGAGCCGGAAGATACTCAAGCCACCGCTTGCGATAAAACGCCGCTGCCAAAGTGGGAAGAAATGACGGCTGCCGCGCCGAGAACGGAAATAAAGCGGGAGTCGGCGCAGGCAGTTTTACGACTTTACGAATCGGCATAATAACGAAAAATAAATATGATAAAAAGCGTCAAAGTATGGCAGCACCATACCTTTGGCGCTTTTTGTTTTGCTATAATTTAATTTAAGAATAATACAATTTTTTGTTTATAGGAGGTAAAACCATGATTGATATGAATTACGGGAGGATCTTTATTGTGGCGCTTTCCGTGTTGTTGGGCGTGACGGTCATAGTGCTGCTGGTGGTGCTGTTGCCCAGAATGCTGCGTGCAAAGGACCCTGCCATCGGCAAACCCACAGGGTTTATAAGCCATGAGGAGGAGGAGGCGCGCAGGCGGCGTCCCGCACCGGCTCCTGCGCCAGCGCCTACCCCTATCCAGAAGCCAACCGTTCGCCGCTGCCAAAACTGCGGCGAGCCTGCCGAGGAGGGGGATATGTTCTGCCTCAAATGCGGCAGCAAGCTTTAAAGGAGGCTCGATACTTCATGTTTATTTTGATAATGGTTCTTATAATTATTGCGGGTGGCGTTGGGGTGTTTCTGTCGCTTAACAAAAAGCTGACAGGCGTTTTTGGGATTGTTGTTGCAGCGGGGTTTTCCACACTGTTTCTCTGCGGCATGGTGCTCATAGAGATACTGATGAGGTTTTTAGGCAATGGCTTTATGAATTATTTTCAGTATGCCGTTGTGCTTACACTTGGGTTTGGCTGTACGGCTGCTATATGCTACTTTTCCGGCAGGAAAAATGCCGCCTGGCACTGCCCTTCGGCACCCGCCGAAGTGTCTGTGCCAACACAGACCCCAGCGCCGGAGCCACCCTCCCAAATACCGGCCCGCTGCTGCGGGAGCTGCGGCGAGCCTGCCGAGGATGGGGATATGTTCTGTCTCAAATGCGGCAGCAAGCTTTAAAGGAGGGATATTATGTCGCAGGATTTACTTATAGTCGCGGTGGTGCTGGGCCTTTGTCTGGTGCTGGCTGTTACGGCGCTGTTCCTGGTTTTGGCAATGAAGAAAAAACGTCCGTGGCTTTATAGTTGGGAGGGCATGCTCCCAGACAAAGGGCCGGATGATAAAAAGCGGCAAGGTGTCCCGATTTCTCGTCCCATAAATGCATACAAAGTATGCAAAAACTGCGGTGCGCACGCCAAATTGGGCGAGTTATTTTGCGTCATATGCGGCAGCAAACTTTGAGGAGGCTGTGATATGCTGGTTTGTGTAAAATGCGGCGCACCGCTGCGGGATGGCGCGGGCTTCTGCCCAAAGTGCGGCGCGGCTGTGGAGACGAGCGAAAAAGCGCCTGAATCAAATAGAGTGGAATTTGACCCGGCGGCCGGCATCCAGCCATTCTGCTCCTTCTGCGGCGCACCGCTGCGAAACGGCGCGGGCTTCTGCCCAAAGTGCGGCGCGGCTGTGGAGACGAGCGAAAAAGCGCCTGAATCAAATAGAGTGGAATTTGACCCGGCGGCCGGCATCCAGCCATTCTGCTCCTTCTGCGGCGCACCGCTGCGAAACGGCGCGGGCTTCTGCCCAAAGTGCGGCAGACCCACGCATAAGGGCGAGGCGGAGCTTCCGCAAAAGCCGTGGGAAAAGATCGGGAAACCTGCTTTTGGCGGCAGGACGGGGCTTGTCGCGGCGGTGGCGGCTCTCTCTCTTGTGGTGGTGACGCTGACGGTGCTGCTGGCCACAGGCGCGCTTTCCGGCGGCTCCAAAACCGTGACGCCGGTTAGCAAGTACAGCTCCTCCAGCGGCGGGGATGACTCGCTGCGGGACGAGATAGCTAAAAGTAACGCCGAAAAGATACAAAACGAGATGGGCGGCTCCTCCTCTGCGTCAAGCGGTGGCGGCAACATGTCCTCCGGCTACACCTGTACGGGAGAAAGCGGAAAAACCTATTCCGCTATGCCGGGCTACGCCCAGATAACTTATAAATACAGCCCCGTGGGTGAGGCGGAGACGAAGAACGGCCTCTGGCTGCCCGACCTTGAGGCCTATATCGACGACGGCGTTATGCAGGAGGGGGATTTTGAGGATTACCCTGGCAGAGAGGTCTATTATGAGCTTTATCAGGGATTTGATTCATCCCTGGAGCCACTCAATATTGTGCAGAAATATATCGAGCTGCTGGTTTCGGATTACGGCTGGGAGGTGGCGGTGCCGCTGACCGTCACGGCGGATTACAGCGACAGGATGTACCCTGTGCGAGCCTTTGAGGCTGGGCTCAACTATACGGGCAACGCTAAAATCTCTCACGGCCTTTTCGATGGGGATAAAATCTCCGGCAGCTTCGATCTGCGCATCTATGTCTTTTACAGCGCTCCGAAATACACCATGTGGGTCTACTACCCGCCGGAGCTGCAGCTAACTGACAAGGTGCGCGGCATAGACGGCAGCGCGCCTGTAAATGCACAGAGCATCGATGTGACAACGGACGTCCGTTTTGACGGAGGGCTTTTGAATAGCGGCAAAATGTACAGTTACCAGTTCTATGTAGATGACGACAGAAGCTGGGTGTCTTTTGGCATAGATAAAAGCGCCGCTTCCTCAGGAAAGACCTTTGGCGCGGGTGAGCTTATGCAGGACTCCAACCGCGCGCTCAACTATATGCATTACGTCCTGCCTTTTACGGAGTATACGGGCTCGCCGTATGATAGCGGGTATGAGCACGAGTATTTTGACTCCGTCACCTTCAAGATACTGGAGCTGACAGAGGAATACAGCGTCGTCTATTTCCGCCTGCTGCTCCACGACGACTCGAACGGCAAATACGAGATAGAGGGCCTTGGTGTCTCCCCGTAAAAGCAGGGAGCAAGGCAGACGGCGCAGTCCGGCACGGATGGGCTTGTTGGCTGCTGCATCACCTGCGGCGGCGGCCAAAAGTGCGAATGGAATCCCGCCGCCGGGAAGAAGACCTGCCTTTATGTCACCTGTCTCCACTGCAACGGCACGGGTAAGGAGCGCTGCTGGCAATGCGGCGGAACGGGTAAATAAGTATTTTTGAAAGCAGAAAGGAGAAACCTATGCTTTTCTGTGTAAAATGCGGCGCGGGCATTAGGGAGGGAGCAGGCTTCTGTCCCAAATGCGGCGCGTCTGTGCGTAAAAAAGAAGAAGCCGCTGCGCCGCCGGAGAACAAGCAGGCCTTTTGCGCCCACTGTGGCGCCGCCATGAAAGCCGGCGTGGAGTTTTGCCCAAAATGCCGGATGCCCAGCCGGGAAAAGCTCGCCACGGCCCGGGAAAGACAGCGGGCGCGGCAAGCCCCGGAGGAGGCCGCGCAGGTAAAAAATAAAAAGACGCGCACCGTGCTCATCGTGGCGGCGGCGGCTCTTGCGGTGACGGCGGTGGCGCTTATCGTGCTGCTGCTGACAAACGCCATGGGCGGCGGGCCGGGAGTATACAACGTCAAAATTTCAGAGGTGGAAATGCCAGCCGGAACCGACGCCATCTTTTTCAAATTCACAAACGGCTGGACGGCGTACACAACGAGCGATACGGTGTGCGTTGACGATGCCGACGGAACGCGCGGCATACCGCGAGGAACAGATTTTTCTCCCGGTGAGAGCATTGAGGTGCGGGTGGGCGAGAAGGATAACCTGAACCGGTATCCCATAGAGATGATCACAAAGAACCCGGGACAAACGTCTGCCGCATCAAGTGCATACGCCGCCTCAGGCGCGGATGATTCGCTGCGCGACGCCGTGGCCGAAAGCAACCGGGAAAAGGTCATGGGCGGCATGGAAGCGGATGCGGGCGGCGACACGAACACAAGCGTGAGCACGGATGAGAGCGCAAGCACCTCCGCGTCCTCCGGCACGAGCACGGATTGGGATCAGGCTCCCGCCGGAGAATGCAGAGCCTGCGGCGGCAGCGGCAAAGAGGTGTGTGGCACATGTCTTGGGCTGGGACAGGTGCGCGGGCGCGGCTACACCGAAACGCGGTGGACCACCTGTTATTCCTGCGGCGGCACTGGCTGGCATGAGTGCAGCGTGTGCCATGGCACCGGGCGCATCGGCTGACAGTTTCCGGGGATGGCTTTATGGCAAAACGTAAATACTGCAATCACAAATGTGAGGACAAGTTATGAAAAAAAGGGTTAGCTGTTGCCCTCAAAGGCTTTTGTGGAAATAACAAGCGCCGCATTATGGCGAGGCCGGTTATAAACATGGTACATGAGCTTGGAAGGCGGATTGTAGCCGAGTGAGTGGAACCAAATACGTCGCAGTCTGTGACGCTATTCAGGACTTTTGCCTTTACAAGCCGGTGCCCAAGTCGGATCTTGAGCGGCGCTTAGATACCGGCCGATAGTGTACTTTTGATATTGATGCTCACTAAATAACAGGGGCGCGCGCGGGTTATAATTCCGCACACGCCCCTGTTATTTAGCTATTTCAAGTTTTGTTTGGGTGAACCTAACAGGACTTTTCAAAAACGGATGATATCCACGAGGTCATCTTTTCAACCGCGTCCTTGCTTTTGGGCAGATACGGTTTTATTGCCGGAAATGCGTGGGTAAGTTCAGAATTATCCGGATAATCAATCAGTTAAAATCTTTACCCGCCTTGCTGAAAGCATCAGCATATCTGAGCGTGTAATCTCTGAGAAAATCCGCCTTGCTGGTAATAAACATGGCGGGCAGAAGCGCCGATAGGGTTTCGGGCTTTTCCGGATCCATCGTTTTAATAAAAGCTCTATCCCATCGCTTCGTTCCATAGAGTGTGCCGGGATAAACGGCTCCTATTAAATCAATGTTGGTGGTGTAGAACATACCGCTGATAAATACAATTGCTTTTATACACATATCAGCCGTCGAACCGCCGATCAACCCGCGCATCTTCTCGGACTGCTGCATCGCCACAGCGTAGACGGACAAATATGCTCCTGCGCTCTCCGCAACAAGGCTGATTCGAGCAGTATCTCCGCCATACTCTATGATTTTTCCAGCTATGTTTTCAAGGCCCGCGCAAATATCCGATATTTCGCCAAAGGCGTCCGTTTCCGTGAACAATCCGTATTCAGGCACAAATACGAGAAAGCCCTGCTCCACAAGCATTTCGCAAAATCTTCGGCTAATTTTTCGGTTGCCTACGAAAAGCCCGCCACCGTGAACCATAATGATAACAGGGAAGCTGCCGCCCGCCGCATGCTCTTTGGGACGGTAAACATCCATTGCAAGAGTCGCTCCTTTGGGGCTTTTGTAAGGCAGGTCTGAAAAAACCTCAACCTTATCCGAACAGGTCTGGCTATTTGATAGATCAGTCAAATGTATCTCGGCTTTTTGTCGGATGATTTTTGAGAAAGACCTTAGAAAAGTGTGCTCAAATATTTTATCAGTCATCATAGTTGTAGTTTACTTGTGAAGGTGCGAAGAACATCTTCAATAAACTGGGAAGTATTTTACTCATACTGTTGCCGCCGCTTTGTCCGTTCATGTTCGCGAATGTGGACGGGGAAAACGGCATCTGCGGGTAGCTCTGACTCTGCGGGTTGCCGCCGCTCTGTCCGTTCATGTTCGCGGACGGGAACTGGGAAAACGGCATCTGCGGGTAGCCCTGTTTGGGCATGTTGTCACTTAATGCTCCAAACATGAGACTGCCCAAACCGAGCATGCCATTCTTCATAAGCTCATTAGCAGCCATCTTATAATCATCTGCCAGTTCATCAGGTATACCTTCAAAACCGGGCAGACCCGTCTCTTCAGTCACTGCCGGAACAAGGACAATATCTATCAGCTTCTTATCCGGACGAACAGCTTTAATCTGATAGGTTGTAGGTCACGCCTTCGCGGACGCGATTATGTACTGCGGCCGGGCTTTGTGGCTGGTCACAGTGGGTCCAAAAACCGATGAGCAGGAAACGCCGAGGCGCAAAAACGACAATTCGAACCTCAAGCGCCGGGAACGGGCGGACAATTTCGGCAAGAAGATTGACGCGCTGACGAGGCGAGAGAGAAACTCGCGGCCATCCGAAAAACACCGGAATAGAAATAGGGCCCGAAAGCAGTGGTGAATAAAAGTGGGTTATAGACATAAAAAGACCGCCTTACAAATTTCTTTGTAAAGCGGTCTTTTGCTGGCAAAGAACACGATGATTGATACAATGCACCTGTCTTACAGCGATTGCACCCG
>CAYONL010000062.1:0-11362 GCA_964405305.1 uncultured Oscillospiraceae bacterium
CCAGCAGCGCCATGGACTGCTGCTCGCCGGTGGAGAGCAAAACGTCCATCTCGCGCTTTGAGGCGCTGGGGTTTATCTCCGCCGCCTTGGCCAGCAGGTCGTCGGTGGTGTCGCCCTGGGCCGAAACGACGACTATAACGCTGTTTCCGGCGGCGTAGGTGTCGCCGACTATGGAGGCCACGTTCCTAAGTCTTTCGGCGTTCGCCACGGAGCTGCCCCCGAATTTCTGTACTATAAGGCTCATCTGTCGTTACCTCTGCTCATAATATTGTCGCGGCGCTCAGAATACAAGCGCGCCGCAGTTGTCTATGGAATGGCTGTTGACGGACCATTTTTCCAGCCCGAGATACCGGAGCTGTTTGGCCGCCTCGTTTTCAAAGCTGGTGTTGCCGTCGCCTATGACGGCCATGATGGTGGAGCCGGCCCCGCTGATGTACGCGGCGTAGGCGCCGAGTTCGTAGGCCATGGCCACCGCCTTTTCCGCGCCGGGTATCAGCGCCAGACGGTAGGGCTGGTGCAGCCTGTCGTCCGCCGCCACCCGCAGGTTCTCGTATTTTCCGGAGTAGAGCGAAACGCTCATCAGCGCGGCGCGGGAGAGGTTGAAAACGGCGTCCCTGTACGCTATCTCTTTGGGCAGGGCCTCCCGGGCCACGCTGGTCTGCAGTTCAAAATCCGGCACCAGCGTGACAAAGCGCAGGTCCTTCGCTATCTCCTGCTTGACGTAGTAGACCCGCCCGCCGTCCATGGCGGTGGTCACAAGGCCGCCCAGTATGGCCGGCGTCACGTTGTCCGGGTGGCCCTCTATGGTGGCGGCGATGTTTATCAGGTCGTCGCGGCTCACCGGGCGGCCCAAAAGCTCGTTCGCGCCGAAAAGTCCGCCGATTATGCAGGCGCTGCTGGAGCCCAGACCCCGCGCCATGGGTATGTTGTTCTCCTGAAGTATCCGCAGGCCGTAAAACGGCCTGCCGCATATCTCGTAAAGCCGCTTTGCCGTGGTGTACACAAGGTTCGTGTCGTCCGTGGGTATATTTACGGAGTCTATGGTGTCGATATGTACGCCGTCGGCCTCCTCCATGAAAACGTAGTTGTAAAGCGTCACCGCCAGGCCCAGCGAGTCAAAGCCGGAGCCCAGGTTCGCGCTGGTGGCGGGTATGCGCACCTTTATCATGTCGTCCTCCTATAGCGTGGGCGGGAAAAAGCTCCGCGCCCTATCTTATTCAAATACCCGCAGCTTTGCCAGCGGGGCGGCCCCGGCCTCGGAAAGCTCCGCCAGCCCGGCCGAAAGCGCGCCCGGCTCCAAAACGCCGGTGATGAGGGCGGCCTCGTCCTCCGGCGCGCCCTTTCGCCAAAGCCGCAGGGAGCCGGGGAACGCCCTTTCCGCCCGCTCCGGTGAGACGCCGGAAAAGCGCAGATAATATTTTGCCGCAAGGGACGAGGACGGGACGATAAAGTGTTCTGCCGCGTCCCTCCACGAGAGCGTCTTTATGGTGCCGCCGGCCTTGGCCGCGTCTATCACGTCAGAGATGACGGAGGACGCCGTGGGCAGCCTTCCGGCCCCGCGCCCGTAAAACAGCACGTCGCCCGTGGTGTCGCCGCGCACGAGTATGCCGTTGTAAACGTCCGACACGCCCGCTAACTGGCACTCGCCGGAGACGAACATGGGCGCCACGCCCACGGCCACCCGTCCGTCCGCAAGCCGCTCGGCCCCGGCGATGAGCTTTACCGCGCCGCCCCAGCCGCTGGCGTACTCCACGTCCTCGCCTGTAACGCCGGTTATCCCTTCGGTGGGCACGTCGGCGGGGTACACGCTGCGGCCAAAGGCCAGGGAGGCCAGTATGCATATCTTCCGGCAGGCGTCCTGCCCCAGCACGTCGGCGGAGGGGTCCCGCTCGGCGTAGCCCAGGCGCTGCGCCATGGCCAGCGCGTCGGAAAACGTGGTTTTATCCCGGTACATTTTGGTCAGAATATAGTTGGTGGTGCCGTTTAGTATGCCCGCTATGCCGGTTATCTCTCCGGCGTTCAGGCACTGGTGCAGCGGCCGGATTATCGGTATGCCGCCGCCGACGGAGGCCTCGAACAGAAAATTCACGTTCTTCGCCGCCGCCAGCGCCAAAAGCTCCGCACCCTTCTCCGCCACCAGCTCCTTGTTGGAGGTGACGACGTTTTTTCCGCGGGAAAGGCACTCCTTTACGTAGCTGTAGGCCGGCTCCAGCCCGCCTATGCACTCGACGACTATCCCGACCTCCGGGTCCTCCGCGATGACGCTGAAATCCTTCACGAACCTGTCCCCGTAGGGCAGGGAGGAAAAATCGCGTATGTCGAGAATATACTTGATGGAAAGGTCCCGCCCGGTCTTGCGGCGGATGTTTTCGCGGCTCTTTTCAAACACCTCAACAACGCCGCCGCCCACCGTGCCGTGGCCCAATATGGCTATGTTCAACTTATCACTTCCAGTTTTCGGCGCGGCGCTCACCTTCCGGCGATGGGACGGCAGTCCGCCACCCCGCTGATGCCGCGCAGTTTTTTCATCAGGTGCTCCTCGTCCGTGGTCAGCGCGCCGGTGCGGAAGGATATGCTGACCGGAGCCACGCCGTCCACGGGTATGTTCTGGTTTATCGTCAGCACGTTGGCCCCGGCGCGGGAGAGCCTTGCCAAAACCGTGGAGAGCACGCCCGGCTCGTCCACCAGCGCGAGGGAGTAGGTGGCTATCCTGTCGCCGCCGTCGCCGGAGTAGGGCCTGACCGCATCCTTATATTTGTAAAAAGCGCTGCGGGATATGCCCGCGGAGCGCGCCGCCTCCGACGCGTTTTTCACCCGGCCCTGCGCTAACAGCTTTTTCGCCTCTATCACCCGGCCGAATACATCGGGCAGCACATCGGCGTCAACGATAAGGCGCTCCTTGTTCTCTGCCAATACAGTCCACCTCCAAAACACAGTTGTAAATCTGATGAAAACAAATATACCACCATCCGCCGCCGTAGGCAAGCAAAATCGGGAAAAAAGCAAAAAAGAATATTTTTCATCCAAATGGCCGAATTATGTATAAATCTAACAATTTGGGGGAGTTTTTACGCGGGACGAGGACAAAAGGAGCTTTCTTCTCAACGCGGCGACGGCGGCGGTGGGGCTGGGCGCGGCGTATCTCATACTGCGGGCGCTGTTCGGGCCGCTGCTGCCCTTCTTAATAGGCTTCGCGGTGGCGGCGGCGCTGCGTCCGGCGGCGGTGCGGCTGGGGTCGGCGCTCCGGATAAAAAACGGCGCGGCGGCCACGGCGGTGACGGTGCTGCTTTATATCCTGCTGGGCGGCGCGGCGGCCGGCGCGCTGTGGCTGGCGGCGGGAAAGCTCTGGGGCGCGCTGTCCCGGTTCCCGGAGTTTTTTGAGACCACGCTGGCCCCCGCCGCCGAAAGGGCCGCCCGCTGGCTTGAGGAGCGCCTTGCCGCCCTGTCGCCGGGGCTTGCGGAGCAGCTCTCCGACATAACGGACGGGATAATTTCCTCGCTGGGGGAGGGGGTGGCCGTGGGTCCGCTGGGCATAACGGCGGCGCTGTCGGCGGCGGGAGCGGCCCTGCCCGGGGCGGTGGTGGCGGCGCTGTTCGCCGTGTTGTCCTCGCTGTTTATCGGCGCGGATTACCGGGGCGTCACCGCCTTTCTTCTGCGCCAGGTACCGCCCAAATACCGCCGCCTTCCCGGCAAAATTAAAAAAAACATCCTCGGCGCCACGGCGAAGATGTTCAAGTCGTATTTTATTCTTATGGCGGTGACCTTTGCGGAGCTGACGGCGGCGCTCTGGCTGCTGCGGGTGGGAAATCCGGCGGGTGTGGCGCTGGCCATAGCGTTCGCGGATTTTCTGCCGGTCATAGGCACGGGCGCGGTCATGGTGCCGTGGATACTGGCGGTGCTCATCCTGGGAAACTGGCCGTTGGCCGCCGGTCTGGGAATAAGCTACGCGATAATCTCCGTGGTGCGCGGCTGGCTGGAGCCAAAGGTCATCGGCAGGCAGGCGGGGCTGCATCCGCTGGCGGCGCTGGTGTCCGTCTACGCGGGCGGCGTGCTGTTCGGCGCGGCGGGCGTGGTGATCCTCCCGATACTTGTGACCGCCGTGAAGAACCTGCACGACGAGGGCGCGGTAAAGCTCTGGAAATGAGGCGGAAAACGGCGGCCTCAGATAATAGTTTTTCTCTAACTTTTGAAGTGGGCCCGAAGGGTTTCAGGGGCAGCGGAATGCCCCTGAATAGAAATGCGCCGCAGGCTCCTATTAAAACACAATGCTCTCTTACTCCAGATATGTTCACTTTCTTCGCTGAAATCATGCATATGCGGGGATTGATAAATTTGCTTTTTAAGAGGTGTCGGCTGCGCCGACGATTCTATTCGGGGGCATTCCGCTGCCCCCGAGCCCCTTCGGGCCAACTTCAAAAGTTAATGGTGATTTATCGTCTAAGGCGGTTGCTTTCCTGTACCGTTCTACTAGTGTCTAGTGACTGGCGACTAAAGGGGCATTCCGATTGCCCCTAAGTTCCGGTCAGAAATATTGTCGCGCTGTTTCGCTGTTCGCTCACATCGCTCTGTATTTCTTCCTGCTCATTGTCCCGCCTATTGCGTCCACTGGACGCGGCGGGATAATGAGCCTCTTCGGATGCACACCTTTTAGTTTACTGCGAATTATTCAGCGCTTACCTGAATTTACGCATTGCTGCCCGCCGCGAAACTTGTAAATTTATACGCCGGTGAGGTCGAACCCGGGTATGAAGCTCTCGCTCACCGCGCCGCCCTCCTGAATGAAGGCGTTCTCTATGCCGATGTCCATGGCGTATTCCAGCGCCGCCTCGTACTCCGCGTCCGTCACGGGCCGGGAAAGCTCCGGGAAAAGCGCGTCCTCGCCCATGGGCGTGTACTGGTTCATTATGCTCACCCAGACGCGGTCGCCGTACCGCTCGCGGAGATATTTCAGCACCGCGCGGGTATCGTCCCCGTGGCCGGGCAACATAAGGTGGCGGACTATGACGCCCTTTGTCATCGTGCCGCGCCCGTCGAAAACCGGGCCGCCGGTCTCGCGCACCATCTCGTCCAGGGCGGCTGTGGCCTGCTCGAAATAATCGGGCGCGCCGGAAAAACGCCGGGCCAGCCCATCGTCCGCGTATTTCATATCCGTCAGCCACACGTCGGCGTAGTTCTTCACAAGGGCGACGCTCTCCGCTCTCTCCCAGCCGCCGGTGTTCCACACGATGGGCAGGGAAAGGCCACGGGCGCGGGCGTCGTCAAGGGCCGTCATTATCTGCGGGGCGTAGTGCATGGGCGTGACAAGGTTTATGTTCAGCGCGCCCTGCTCCTGCAGCTCAAGAAAGATATCCGCCAGACGGGAAAGGCTCACCTCCACACCCGCCTCGCCACGGCTGATGGCGCGGTTTTGGCAGAAACGGCACCGCAGGGTGCAGCCGGAAAAAAACACTGTGCCGGAGCCGGTCTCTCCGCTGATGCACGGCTCCTCCCAGTAGTGCAGGGCCGCGCGGGCCACCTTCGGCAAAGCTCCTGCTCCGCACCAGCCCTTTTCATTTTTTGAGCGGCGCGCGCCGCACATGCGCGGGCATAAAAAACAGCGTTCCAGCGGATCGTTCATGGCGTCCTCCCGTAGATGTAAATTTGGTATAAAGATATTGATTCATATTTATTTTAAGCCCTTTGGGCCTATGTGGAAAATCCACAAAAAAGGGGATTTTAAGACACTTTCGAATGAATGTAACGCTATTTTACAGAACAATTACTTGTAATGTCAAGCGGTATTGTGTTATTATTGTATACGGCAAAAATTTTGTATGTGGGGCACGATCGAGCACATGAGTATTGAGTGACCTGCGGGTTATGCCGCGGACGCGGCAATATGGACGACGGCAAATACGCCGCGTCTAAAGGGCTACAGGAAATATTCGGAACGGGGCGGTGACAGATGATCGATGTAATCAACGAGATCAAAAAGGCCGAGGCCGGCGCGGATGAGCTTGTAAAGGCTGCTTCCGCGCGGGCGAAGGAAACTTTGGCGAGGGCCGAGGCCGACGGTCAGAGGACGGTGGAGGCGGCGAAGGATTCCGCGAGGGCCGAGGCTGCCGACATACGGGAGCAGGCTGAAAAGAAGGCTTCCGACGTGCTGGCGGCAAAGGACGGTGCGGCGGAAAAGGCCTGCGCCGAAATGGCCGGGGCGGCAAAGCGCAAGCTTCCCAAGGCCGCCGGGCTGATCGCTGAAAGGATAGTGGGCCAATGATAGCGAAGATGGAGAAGCTCGCGGTATACGGGCTCTCCGGGGACAGGGACAGGATGCTTCGCGGTCTGATGGAGAAGGGGTGCCTGGAGCTCATGAGTCCCGAGACGCTGGAGGAGTACGGCGAGGTGGCCGGGCTGGTCCAGCGCAGGGATCTGGATATTTATGAGCTGGAGGGCAGGCTTTCCCGCTTCGGCGCGGCCATTGCGGCGCTGTCGAAGTACGAGAAAAAGCCGGGCCTTTTTACACGTAAACCGCGGGTGGCCATTGAGGAGTATTCCTCGGGCGACGCCATGGAGCGGGCCGCGGGTCTTTGCGTAAGGGTGGAGGCCGGGCTGCGCGAGCTTTCGGAGATGCGCGCCGCTGTGGCCGCCGACCGGGCGCAGATAGATTCCCTGACCCCCTGGAAAGAGCTGGATCTGCCGCTGGGCGTTGAGGAGACGGAGCGGGCCGACGTGCGCCATATGGTGTACACCGACCGGGCGCCGGCGGAGGAATTTGAAAAGGCCGTGGAGGAAGCGGGCGGAGCCGCCGTAAAAGTTTCCGCCGATGGGGCCGGAGCGTATTACCTTGTTTTGAGCTATAAACCGGAGACGGAGGCGGTGACCGCGGCGGCGAGGGACTTTGCGTGCAGCAGGGCGTCCTTCCCGGGAATGCGGTACGCGCCCGCCGTACACATTGCGAACCTTGAAAGGGACATAAGCGATTTCGAGTACGCCATAGAGCAGGTGGAGCAGTCCCTGGCCGAGCACGCGAAGAACAACGGCGTGCTCAAGCAGGCCTATGACGCGACGCAGCTTGAGATCGAGTGCGCCAAAGCCGGCGGCAAGCTGATGAGCACGGAAAAGACCTTTGTGCTCACCGCCTGGATGCCGGAAAAGGCAAAGGAGAAAGTGGAGAAGCTGCTTGAGGGGTTCTCCTGTTTCTACGAAGTGACCGAGGCGGATCAGACCGATCCCGAGATGCCGGTGCTCCTTGAGAGCCCGAAGTGGGTGCGCCCGTTTGAGTGTATAACGGAGATGTACTCGCTGCCGCTGCCCGGAAGTCTGGACCCGGGGCCTTTTCTTACGCCGTTTTATTTTATTTTCTTTGGAATGATGCTTTCCGACGCCGGCTACGGCCTGCTGATAACCATAGGCTGCCTTGTCCTGCTGAAAATGATGGATGTGGGGCCCAGCCTTAAAAAGCTGCTGCAGATGCTGGCGGCCTGCGGCGTTTCGGCGGTCATATGGGGCGTGCTTTACGGAAGCTATTTTGGTGATGTCATAGAGACGATAGCCAGAAACTATTTCGGGACCCAGCTCGTGGTGCCGCGGCTGATAGACCCCATGAACCAGCCGATACAGGTGCTCGTCATATCCATGGCGCTGGGCCTTGTCCACATAATGCTGGGCATGGGGCTCAAGGCGTACCTGCTTATAAAGCGCGGGCATCCGTGGGCGGCGCTGTTTGACGTGGGCTTCTGGTATTTTGTGTTCATCGGCCTCATCATGCTCGTGGCCGGCGGAACGGTGGCCGAGGTCGGCAAGTGGCTGGCCATAGCGGGCGCCGTGGGCCTTGTCTGTACGCAGGGGCGGGACAAAAAGAACCTGTTCGGAAAGATAACGAGCGGAGTGCTCAGTCTTTACGACATAACGGGTTACCTGTCGGATGTGCTGTCCTACTCGCGTATTCTGGCGCTGGGCCTTGCCACGGCGGTCATAGCGAGCGTTATAAACACCATAGGAACGCTGCCGGGACCGAACGTGCTGGGCATAATCTTCTTCCTTGTGGTCTTTGTCGGCGGCCACGCCTTCAACCTGGCGATAAACGCGCTGGGCTCCTACGTGCACACGGCAAGGCTGCAATACGTCGAGTTCTTTGGAAAGTTTTACGAGGGCGGCGGAAGACCGTTCCGGCCCTTGGCGGTTGATACCAAATATACAATGGCCACAATGGCCGGTGAAGAAAAGGAGTAAACAACAATGGAATCAATTCTGAACACCTTAGCTAACGGCAACTTTCTTGCCTATTTGGGAATAGCGTTCGCTGTCCTCTTTTCGGGCATAGGCTCGGCGCGCGGCTGCGGAATAGTGGGCGAGGCGGCCTGCGGCGTAATAGCGGAGGACCCCGACAAGTTCGGCCAGCTGCTCGTGCTTGAGGCGCTTCCGGGCACCCAGGGCATTTACGGATTTCTTATTGGATTCATCATCATGCTGAACACAGGACTTCTCGGCGGCAGCCCTCTGGAGCTTTCCACCGTACAGGGCGCATGGCTTCTGGCCTCCGCTTTGCCGGTCGGATTCGTGGGTCTGCTCTCCGCCGTGGCTCAGGGCCGCACCGCTGCCAGCGGCGTCTCCGTCGTTGCAAAGCGCCCCGACCAGCTTTCCAAAGCCATGGTCGCCGCCGCGATGGTCGAGACATACGCGATCCTCGCCTTCCTTGTCTCCATGCTGATGGTCTTCAATATGCCCATATGATAGGGGTGTAACAGTGAACGGTATTGAGAACATAACAGAGAAAATCAGGGCAGAAGCAGCCGCCAGCTCCGCCAAAATAGACGCGGACGCCGCCGGCGACGCCAAAGCCATAGCGGAAAAATATGCCGCCGCCGCCGAATCTGAAAAGGCGGCCATCATCGCGGACGCGAAGCAGAAGGCGGCCAACGAGGCCCTCCGCGCCGACTCGCAGGCGGACATAAACGCCCGCAACCGCCGTCTGGCCGCCCGCCGCGAGGTCATAGCCGAGGCGTTCGACCTGGCGCTGGCGGAGCTTTGCCATCTGGACGACGAAAAGTATCTCTCATGGATGGAGCGCATGGTCAAAGACGCCCAGACTGCGGACGGCGAGGTCATAATGAATGAGGCCGACCGCGCGAAATACGGCGAGGAGCTGGTTCGGCGCGCCGCGGGCGATAAAAAGCTGGCGCTGGCGGCCGACACGGGAAGCTTTGCCGGCGGCTTCATCCTGAGGGAAGGACAGATCGAGACCAACTGCACCTTTGAGGTGCTGATAAATTCGAGCCGCGAGGACCTCGAGGGCGAGATCGCCGCGGTGCTGTTTGAGTAAGGAGGCGCGCGCGTGACAAGTTTTAAGGATACGGATTATCTTCATGCGTCCGCGCGCGTCAGGGTGATCGAAAAGAATCTGCTGGGCGGCGAGGATCTTAAAAAGATGGCCGAGGCGCGCAGTCTGGACGAGGCGTGGAAGATAGCCAACGACGCGGGTATAGGCGTCGGCATGCCTGTGGAGGACTACGAGCGGGCGCTGGACGACTCGCTGGAAAGGGCGTACGCCGAGGCAAACGACCTTTTGCACGGAAGCGAGGCGCTTTCGCTGTTCAGAATGAAGTACGACGCGCACAACCTGAAAACGCTGGTCAAAGCCGTCAAGGCGGGCAAGCGGCCGGAGCTTTTGTCTCCGCTGGGGAACGTTCCGGCGGAAAAGCTGTCGGAGGAGCTGGACGCCCGAGCGTTCGGGCCTGAGACAGCGCCGGAGCTTGCCGCCGCCGCTGTCTCCGCCGTGGAAAAGCTGGCGAAAAACGGCGACCCGCAGGCGGTGGATATAGCCATCGACCGGGCGTGGCTGACCGCGGTGAACAACCGCGCCGCCGGCTACGACAACGCCTTCATCAGGGAATGGGCGCGCACCCAGACGGATCTTGCGAACATCCGGGCGCTGTTCAGGATAAAGCGCATGGGCAGGGACGGTTCCCTGCTGTTGGAGGCGGCCGCACCGGGCGGCACCTTTGAACCGAAAGAGCTGGCGGCGGCCGCGGGTGAGAACTGGGACGACGTTTTCGCGCTGGCGGACAGGGCGCCGTGCTCAAAGTACATTGCCGCCGCCTTTGAGGACGTGAAGAACGGCAAGTCCCTCTCCCGGTTCGAGCGGCTGTGCGACAACGCCGCCGTGGCCGTGCTCGTAAAGGCGCGCTACGTGCCCTTTGGCATAGAGCCGGTGCTGGCGTGGCTTTTGGCCAAGGAAAACGAGGCTCAGGCCGCGAGGATAGTGCTCGCCTGCAAACGGGCGGGGCTTTCCAGCGCGGACATCATTGAAAGATTGAGGGATTCCTATGCTCAGTAAGATAGCCGTTGTCGGCGAAAAGGAAAGCGTGCTGGGCTTTAAGGCGGTGGGCTTCGACGTGTTCGAGACCTCCTCGCCGGAGGAGACGGAATCCGCCGTCCATCGCCTTGCGGGCGAGGGGTACGGCATCATCTTCGTGACGGAGCAGGCGCTCCAGCCCGTACAGCACATACTGCAAAAATATAAGGAACAGCAGGTTCCGGCGATCATCCCGATACCGGGCCGGGCGGGAAGCCTTGGGCTCGGCATGGCGGGCGTCCACAAGAGCGTGGAGCGCGCCGTGGGTGCGGATATACTTTTTAAAGAGTAGGCGCGCGGCGTGACCGCGTTCCAAAATCGTTCGTAATTCATCATCCATTTATTAAGACAAGTAGGTGATATAAAAAATGGCCCATGCGAAAGGCAAACTCGTAAAAGTCTCGGGCCCGCTGGTGGTCGCCTCCGGCATGCGCGACGCGAACATGTTCGACGTGGTGCAGGTCGGCGCGAACAAGCTCATCGGCGAGATAATCGAGATGCGCGGCGACAAGGCCTCCATACAGGTCTATGAGGAGACAGCCGGCATAGGTCCCGGCGACGACGTGCTTTCCACAGGCGCGCCGCTTTCCGTGGAGCTTGGACCCGGCCTGCTGGAGTGCATATATGACGGCATCCAGCGCCCGTTGGAGAAGATAAAAGAGCTGACCGGCACGAACATCACCCGTGGCGTGCAGGTGGACCCGCTTGACCATGAAAAGAAGTGGGACTTCGTTCCCACGGCCAAGGTCGGCGACAATGTCACCGCCGGCGACGTGCTCGGAACGGTTCAGGAGACCGTGCTCGTCAACCACAAGATCATGGTACCGGTGGGCGTGGCGGGCGAGGTCGTCGCCATTGAGAGCGGCGAGCACACGATCGTGGACGTCATAGCGAAGGTAAAAGAGGCCGACGGTACGGTGAAGGACATCTGCATGATGCAGAAGTGGCCCGTCCGCCGCCAGCGCCCGGTTAAACAAAAGCTGGCTCCGCAGGCGCCGATGATAACCGGCCAGCGCATAATCGACACCC